>JANMAA010000270.1:0-16450 GCA_031359215.1 Acidobacteriota bacterium
TAAACGGAGCGCGGACAAGGATGTCCGCGCTCCGTTTATGCGTTCCAGTTTTTATTTCGCCTTTGACTCCAAAATCCGCCGCGCATCCGCGAACCTTTTTCGCAAATTTTCGACCGATGCGCCTTCGTAACCCTGGTTCATTCTTTTTTCAGCGACATCCATCCAGCGCAGCAAATCCCGCGCGGAACTTTTCGCCGCAATCGCATCAAAACTGCCGATTTTATTAATCCAAATTGGCGCGGAATGAGCAAACGGGTAGCTGTCGGCGAACGGCGGTTTGGTCGCGCCGCCGTAGATTCTGGCGGCGATCCAGCCGCCGGCGGGCGCGTTTATTTTGCCCGTGAAAGTTTGTTTGCCCGTGAAACCTTTGCCGCTCCACACAGGCTTGCCGTTGACGACGATTTCGACTTTTTCGACCGTGTTCGGCGAAAACGCTTCGATTTTCCACTCGATTGATTGACCGTTTGATGCTGTGATAACATCGCCCGATTCCGCGCCGTTTGCCGTAAATTTCAGCATCGGACCGTTGGTGACGAAACTCTTTCCTTTCTTGACCGCCGCGAGGAAATTTTGCAGATTCATCGCGGCGTCAGGTTTGGCGTAAACGCGCGTCGAGCCGATGGGCATTGTGCGGTAAAAATTGTGCATCGTATCGCTGCCGCCGCTCGGCGTGATCGGCAACCCTAAGTTCAGCAGCCGATACCACGCTTCACTCGTGCCGATTTCGTCGCTCCACAGACACGCGACTTCGATGGTGTCAACGTCGCCTAAAACCGCGTCGGGAACCATTTCGAGCGGCAAACCGTTCGGCTCGCCGCTAACCGGAAACGGATCGCTGATCGCCACCGGATGCACATACGAATTCATCCCGCCGTGATTTCTGGCAAACTTCAAAACCTCCGAATTCGGTAAATCAATTTGGTTGTAAACGGGATAACCCGGACCGTTATACCACGGAAAAAAGAGCGAATCCGCGCCGACCACGCCGACGTGTCCGAGAAAATGCGAGCGGAC
The DNA here is from genome assembly GCA_031359215.1 of Acidobacteriota bacterium. Lineage (GTDB taxonomy): Bacteria > Acidobacteriota > Blastocatellia > Pyrinomonadales > Pyrinomonadaceae. The sequence goes on from JANMAA010000270.1 coordinate 1,015, forward strand.
TTCCTGCGCGAAACGAATCATCGGAATCTCGGTGCGCCGCCAGTTCCACCACTCGACATCGTTAAATCGCGTGTGCAGATTGGCAAGCTGCGGCGTTGAAAGATCGAGATTTTCGCCGCGCATATCCAAAACAATATCTTCGGGTGTCAGCAAATACGGTCCGCCGTAATTCAAATGCGAATGCAGATCAGCCGAATACCAGCCGTCGTTTTCGGGAATCCAAAGCGGCGCGGGCAAGTCGAGCGAGATTTCCGCCGATTCATTCGCCCGAATTTTCTTCGTCGCAACCGCCGCCGCGCTGCCGAAACCGCGCGTCGCCTGCACCTTGATTTCACCCGCCGGAACTTCGATTTCAATCGCTCCCGGCGTGTAAAAATAAACCTGCCCGTTCTGCCCGTCGAATCTCGCAAAACCCGTTTCGGGCAAAACAGGATGTCCGTCGCCGTCCGTCACAACCAGCCGCGCCGCGTTTTCGTTTGAATTTAGATTGCGCGTTTTGATAATCACGCGGCTCGTCGGCTCGTTCCAATTCCACGAAATCGGCGAGATGTTTTCCGCCGTTCCGCCCGTCGCCGCGATTCGATAAACGTGAAAACGCTCGTCCGCGTCAGGCTCGGCATAATAAACAAACGCGCCGTCCGCGCTCCACGCCGGGCTTTGCGGATAACGCGCGTTTGCCGCAATCTGAATCGGCGGATTGCCCTTCAAATCAGCGAGCCACAATTGCCAGCGATCCTGAAACGGCAGATTGACCGCGTAATTTTTCCCGTCCTTCGACAGCGCGGGACGCATCTCGGACGCGATGCCTTCGTCGCGCAAAATCTTTTTCGCGTTATCCTTAAAGTTCAAAGTCTGAATCGTATCAGAGCTGCCCGAAATTTTCGCCAGATAAAAAACGCCCGAATTATCCGCCAAAGGCTGCGGCGACATTTCCTGCCCGCGCTCCGTCGTCAAACGCTTTTTTGCGCCGCCCGCGACATCAATTTGCCACAAATCCAAATCGCCTGCTTCCGCCGAACTGTAATAAACCGTCCGCCCGTCCGCCGAAAAACACGGATCAAGATCGAGCGCAGGCGAATCAACCAAAACCCGTTCCTTGCCGCTTGCCACATCAACCAAAACGACGCTCGTATCCTTTGAATTGTCCCGCACAAACGCAATCTGTTTCCCGTCCGGCGACCACGCGGGACGCGCATCCACCGCGCCCGTTTTCGTCACGCGCCGCGCCTCACGCGAATCCAAATCCATCACCCAAATCCACCCGCGAGCCGCAAACGCCAATTTTGAATTATCAAACGAAACCGCCGGATCAGTCGCCCCTTGATTCATCGTCGGCAAATTAAACCCTTCCAAATAAACGTGATGTGAAACATTCGCCAACTTCGGATACCGATTCGTCCACTGCCCAAACCCCGAAACCGCCGCCAACAAAACAAACACGCCCGCAATTAAGCGAAACAAATTTTTCATAGAACAAAAATACCATTTTGTAATTTTTGTCGCAACAAAAAATCACTATCCGCAACAATTCAAAGATTTCAGTAGAAAGATTTTTTGTTGAAATTTCAAACATCTGCTAAACTTGCCGATTATGATCGAAAATATACAGGCAATCTATAAAAACGGAGTCTTGCGACCGTTGCAGCCGCTCGATTTGCCGGAAGATAAAATTGTCGAAATTGACGTGCGCGATGAAATAGCAACTGACGCGGAAACGCATCGTGATAAAGTTTCCAGAGTTTTGCGCGAAGCCGGATTAACCAGCCCGCTAAATTTTCCGGTCTCCGAAAAAGATATTCTTTCGGAGTCAGAGAGGCAGCGATTAGGGAAACTTTTTTCCGGCGACAAGCCTTTGGGCGATTACATTGACGAAGACCGCGAGGCGCGCGGATGAGCGAATTTTATTACGCCGACAGCAGCGCGTTAATCAAACGCCATATTTCTGAAACGGGAAGCGCGTGGATAAAACAGGAGTTCAGCCTGCCGAGCGGCAACAATGTCATCACATCTAAACTAAGCATTGCCGAAGTGTTGAGCGGATTAAACCGCCGAAAACGTGAAATAAGTATTTCGGCGGCAGAATACGCAAAATTCTCAAAAGACTTTACGGCAGTTTCCCGATTCCAATATGAATTGATGGATTTGACCGACGCAGTTTTGCTCGAATCGCAACGACTGCTCGAAACTCATCCGCTCCGCGCGGGCGACGCGATCCAACTCGCATCGGCTCTGCTCGCCAACGCCCAACTGCAATCCGCCAATCTTCCCGCGCTGATTTTCCTCGCCTCCGACGCGCGTCTTTTGACGGCGGCAAACAGCGAAGCCTTGCAAACCGAAGACCCGCAGAATCATTAAATGTCGGATTGGTTGTGATTTTCTCGGAGTTTGATAAAATTTATCGAATAGCATCAGTGAAAGTCCAACGGATAAATAGAAAAATGCCAAACATCGAAAAAATCCTGCTCGCGCAAACGATTAATGAAAATCAGCCTGCCGCTGTTCTGCGCGATTTTGAGACGTTTCTGAACTTTGTCGCGTCCAATCAATTAGACGCAAGTGGTAAAAATGAATTATTGCCGCTCAAATGTTTGCGCGAATTGAACGCGGTTTTGACCAAACCGTTCGAGATTGCTTTGCAAAGACCGGTGCAAAAATCTTTTGCGAATATCAACGGTTTGTTTCTGCTTGCCCGCGCCGCCGGTTTATTGGTTTTGCAAAGAAACGATAAAACCGTCAGTTTCGCCATTGACCCGGAAGCCTTGAAAATTTGGCAAAGTCTGAATCCGACCGAGCGTTATTTTACTCTGGTTGAAACTTGGATCGTGCGCGGTTCGGTCGAATTGATCGGCGAACGCGGCGGCGGATTGTATGACAGCCCGCTTTATAATCTTTCGCGGTTGTATGAAAAAATTGAGGATAAAGGTTTGAAATTTAAGGACGACAAAGCGTTTTTTGAACAATCGCTGCCGTATTTTGGATTGCACAATGTCGCTCTGGCGGAGATGTTCGGCTGGCTTGAAATAAAACACGGCGCGGGCGAAACAGGCAAAAGCTGGCTTATCGAACAAATCAAACGCACCGATTTCGGCGCGGCAATCATCGCACTGCTGCTGAACAATTTCAAAGCACTCGATTTCGATTGGAAAAATGCCGCCGTCATCGCCGACTCGGAATTTGATGAAAACGCTTTCAATCTTTTACAGCCGACCTTTCAACCGTATTTCCCCGAATGGCAAAACATTTTCCGCCTGCCGCAAACGGAAACGGCAAACGGAATTTACATTTTCAAAGTGTCGCTCGACAAAAAAACGTGGCGCACAATCGCCATCTCTTCCGAAGACGTTTTAGACGACCTGCACGACGCGATTCAAAAAGCCTTTCGATTCGACAACGACCATTTATACGAATTTTCGTTCCGCAACCGCTTTGGCATCACGCAGAGAGTCCCGCATCCGATGTGCGAAGAGGAATTTTCCACCGACGAATTCGAGATCAAAAATCTGCCCCTGCGAATCGGCGAAACGATGGAATACGTCTTCGATTTCGGCGACCATTGGCAATTCACCATCGAACTCGAAAAAATCGAGCCGCCGAACCCGAAATTCAAAAAAGCGAAAATCATAGAATCACACGGCAAAGCTCCCGAACAATATCCCGACTGGGAAGATGACGACGAATAATTATCGGCAATATTTCGGTTTCAAAATAAAATCCGCAAAGTTGTCGAATCGAAAGATGTGTAGAATTTCGGGCGGGGCGAAAATGAACGATTCGGCTTTTGTGAAAGCGGTTCAGCAAACTTACGAATCGTGATAAAATTGTAAATGAGGTGAAGTTATGACGACAATTCAATTAAAAATTCCTGACGAAATTGCCAGTTTAATAAATTCCTTTTCCCGACCGAAAGAAGAGTTTGTTTTGGAAGCGATTGAGGAAAAAATTAGCCGTGAAAAAGGCAGAGTTAAATTGGCTGAACGCGGCATTGGCGAAGCGGAAGCCTTGACGCAAAGAGTCGCATTTGCGACATTTGCCGAAGATTGGGACAATCCCGAAATGGATGCGTATGACAAATTATAAACGCGGCGACGTGATTCTCGCGCTGTTTCCCGACTCAAATTTGCAAACCGCCAAAAAGCGTCCCGTTCTCATCGTCCAAGCTGACAACCTGCAAACGAATCTGCCGCAAATAATCGTGGCGATGATTACCAGTAATTTATCCAAAAAATCGCATCCGAGCCGAGTTTTGATAGAGATTTCCACGCCCGACGGAAAAAAAGCGGTCTAATTTCCGATTCGCTCGTCGCCGTTGACAATCTCGCCACTCTGCACGAAAAATTTATAGACAAAAAACTCGGAAGTCTGCCGGATATGAATGAAATCGAAAAAGCGTTGGCGCATACTTTCGGGTTGAATCTTAAATATTAGATCAACGCTTAATTCTGTCCGACGAATATAAAAAGAAAATCTGTTTTGTGAGAATGGTTTGGTGAAAAGTATTTTTAATGTCTTTACGAAATGAATTTATTTAACTCTACAACCAAAAGATGCACTTTTGTTGATGGATTATCCCTTTCTGGGTTTTGCGGATTATAGGTTTCTAGAAGTCGTTTCGCATTTTTAATTGCGGCAGGTTGTTTATCTAAAATTTCGTCATAGATTGAATCGCTATTCTTTTCATATTTAAAACCCAAAAGTTCAGTTAGCTTGTTTCCATATTGTTTTCGACTCATTCCAGAATCATAATAATTAAAGTGGAGAAGATACCATAATTCAAAGGCTTCATTTGAATATGCAATTTCTATATCATTTTCGGTCGCAAGCGTGAATGCGACATTAAAACGGGCGGCAGGAAATGAATCTCTATCAAAGACGCACCAAACTTGGTCATATTTTTCGTTATTTTTGAGTCTTATAGCTTCTTCAACAACTCCGAGTGTGTTATCTCCGATCCCGTGAATCTCTACTACATTTTTCGGAACGCGAAAATTTCTAAAATAATTGGGTTCAGTTTTTGCGCCTTCGCAAACTATTAAAAACCTTTCTTTGGGTTCTCTCGTTTCAATAACTCGATCTGAGTAACTTCTCCTTCTTGCAGTAAACACTTGACTTCTAGGCATTGGCACCCTCAAATAACTGTTTTAAATCACCAATAAACGGTATTGCACCATATTTTCCGTGAATATAATCGCTTTCAAACGAAGCATCATTACGCACTTTATATTCAGCAAGCGAGTATAAATGAGTCGCCCCATTTTTATCCTTTTCAGCAAACCATATCTGGTCGCGTCTGAATAATTTATTACTCAACAAGTTTGTATCGTGCGTTGCAAAGATGATTTGAGCATTATTTGGGTTAGTTTTATTTGAATTAAACAGTTTAATTATCTCGTATGTAATTAGTGGATGAAGTCTAGCGTCAAACTCGTCAATGAATAAAATTTTTCCATTTTTTAGTGTATCCATAATTGGACCGGCTAAAGAAAAAAGTTTTTTAGTTCCTTCCGATTCGTGACTGTCAATATCAAAAACTTCCAAAGCAGTTTGTTTACCGTTTTTGTCAAATTTTTTATGAACGGTTTTCACTGCAAACTTATCAATTTTGGTATTTTTGAGAATAGCAACTCTTAAATCTTCTGGCATGTTTTTAGGTAAAGATTCATCAGTTAGTTTGAATTCCTCGATCTGAATATCATCTATTCCTAAATCCAATCTTTTTACAAATTTTAGAATTTCATCTTTATGTTTATCTGATTGCAAACACCTGATTGTATATTCTCTAGTGCCTAAATCGCTAAGACCTGAAATAACGCTGAGACTTCTGAACCACTGGAGAATCTTTTGCGATACAGCACCGTTAAACTGTGCTACAACTGACAAAAACAGAGCATTATTTCTAGTTTTATCATCAATTCCTTTGCCTTCCTTGAATTGCGTAGATGAAGGTGTTATTTTGCCATTTCTACGTTCAAAAAGTTTAACTTCTTTATTAGTTGGAATATTAAAAAGCCACTCAGAAACCACTTCTTGTGAATTGACCTCAAATCCATATCTATACTGTTTTTTATCCATTAAAAAGACAACTTGAAAGAATGATGATTCACCATCATCACTTGTGCTTAATCTGAATTCTTCAACAGGGATAGAATCCGCAAACTGCGTTTCTCTTGACGAACCGATTACAAAACTTTTCACAAAGCGCAGTGCTGACGCAAAATTACTTTTTCCACTCGCATTTGCTCCATAAATAGCAGCACTTTTTAATAAATTTAATTCCTTATCAGCATTATTATCAGCACTAAATGAATTGTTATTATCAATTTCAATATCTTTTGATTTCGTTTTTGTTGCTACTAGGCTAAAAGTTTCAACATCCCGAAATGATTTATAATTTCCAACACTAAATTCTATTAACATACTAAAAATACCCCTCTAAAATCATTATTTGTGAATATTTCACAAATATCTATATTTAAAATGCTCTTTTTGTGGGTAAAAGTCAATATGAAAATTCTAAAACCAACCACCTTTCACATCCTTCAAAATAACCTGCGCCGTGTTGTGTCCGCTTGCGGCGAAGACTCCGCCGCCGGGATGGGTTGATGCGCCGGTCAGATATAAATTTTTGATCGGGGTTTTGTAGGCGGACATTTCGGGCAGCGGGCGGAACATAAACATCTGGTCGAAGTCCATTTCGACGTGCATGACGTTACCTCTTAATAATCCGAGGCGTTGTTCGAGGTCGAGCGGCGACTGAACGAAGCGTTCGATGATGGAGTTTTTGACGTTTGGCGCGTAGGAATTTACCACGTCAATTAATTTATCGGCTTCGCGGTTTTCGATATCTTTCCAATTTTCACCGTTTGATAATTCGTATGGATAATATTGTCCCCAGATGAAAAGCGTGTGTTTGCCGGCGGGCGCGAGCGTCGGGTCAACGGATGAAAAAGTCATCGCCAGCGCGCCGGGATTTTTTGACGGGATGCCGTTGAGATAATCGGCGTAACTGCGGTCGAGATAATCCATTGTCGGACACATCAACTGCAAACCGTGATGACAATCCGCCGCTTTTCCGCCGTTTGGCGCACTCAAATAATCGGGCAATTCCGAAACGGCGCAGCGAACGATCATCCCGAAACCGTTGCCGATTCTCACGTTTTCGATTCTTTCCGCCAAGCCTTCGGGCAGATTTTCCGCGCCGATGAGTTTGAGAAAAGTCGTGTGAACGTGCGCGTTTGAAACGATGCGTTTCGCTTCGATGCGCGTGCCGTTTTCTAAAACTATGCCGCCGGTTTCGCCGTTGGCGACTTCGATTTTGCTGACCGAAGCGTTTAATAAAACTTCGCCGCCGTGATGTTCCAGACATTTTGCCATCGCCTGCGTCAACGCGCCCGAACCGCCTCGCGGACGCTTGACACCGCTTTTGTGAATCATCGAATGCCAGCCGAGAAAATCGCCGCTCGCCATCGCCGTCGGCGGCGGACCGCTCTGCGCCGCGAGCCACGCCATCGCCGCGCGCAAGCCTTCGTGTTTGAAGGTTTGTTTGACGAGCGCGCCGTAACTCGTCATCAGTTTACGAACCATATCCGCCGGATTTTTCGACTTCGTGCCGAAAATCATATGCCGTCCGAGATTGAGCATCGTCGGCGGTTTCAAAAACGCCTGAAAAACGCCTTCGTTGAGCTTTTCCCATTCGGTCACGAATTTTTTGTAGCGGTCGGCATCTTCGGGCGAAATTTTGGCGATGGATTCGCAAGTTTTATCAACGTCCTTCCAAAAATAAATCGCGCCCGTCCCGTCGGGCAAAGGCGCAAACGCAAACGGGTCGCAGTCAATATATTCGAGCCCGAATTTCGTGAGTTCCAAATCTTTGATAACCGGCGTCAGATGAATCATAATATGCGCCGACGAGCCGACATCAATCTTATAACCCTCGATCAAATCATCCTGCGTGCAAACCGCGCCGCCGACAATGTGACGGCGTTCCAAAACGACCACCTTCAAACCCGCTTTGGCGAGATAACAAGCGCACGTCAAACCATTGTGTCCGCCGCCGATCACGGCGACATCGTAAGTTTTATTCATAAATTTTCGGTCAAAGGAACTTTTTTATATTTTAGGCATCTAACCCAAAGTCGGCAATTTAACAAATCAATACGCTCAATTTTTATGAAGAAAATTCTCTTTCTCCTTTTCGCCGTTTTGTTTCTCGCGCAATTTTTACAGGCACAAAATTTACCGCTTCAAATTGGTGACAAAGACAGCAGCGCAAGTTGGAGTCCGCGCAACGATTTAATTTTAACTTCGACAGGTCAAGACAATGCGTTGCGGCTTTGGGATGTTTCAACGGGAAAGGTTATTTGGAAAAAGGATGTAGGATTTCTTCAAGATAAAACTGAAGGTTATGTCATTGAAACTGATGCATGGAGCAACGATCAAAAATTCATTTTGACCGGAACAAGTAATGGGAAAATTCAACTTTGGGAAACTGCGACGGGAAAACTCTTGTGGAATATACGAGCGCATAGCGACACGATAATGGCAATTGCCGTGAATCCGAGCGCAAGGATTTTTATTTCCACAGCAGACGCAGGTGATTTGAAATCCGAGTTGAAAGTTTGGAATCTTGCTGACGGGAAACTTATAAAAGATTTAAGTGCGAATCAAAAGGCAATCAGTGCCGTTAGATTTATTGATGACGAAAAGTTTCAAACAGGAAATAGTCTTGCTCAAATAAACACCTGGTCGCTCGAAGGATTTCGACAAGTCTCCACTAAACAACTTGCGCCCTGTGGATTTGTTGACAAAAAATACAATCAATTCGTTTATAGTCCGAACCTAAACTTTTTGGCGGCTCAATGTCAGAAACAATTGGTTGTTTTAAATACAAATACACAGAAAGCATTTCGCCGAATTCCCAAAGAAGAACTTTATAAAAAAGCAAACTTCAGTCGTGATGAGAAGTTCTTATTTTTGCCGGATACAGTAGATTCTCGCCTCTTTGATATTTCTGCAAACAAAATTAAAGAATTCGATGATTTTGACGACGGCGTATTAAATAGCGACGGAAGTTTAATTGCAGCAAATTCTTACAGCACTAACGGAACTCAGATTTTTGATACTAAAACAGGAAAACGTCAAATCTGGCTAGTCGGTCATCCGGGAATAATTAAATCGTTGGTTTTTACTTCTGATGGTAAGCGTTTTGCTTCGGGAAGCAATGATCGAATCGTGCGCGTTTGGGACACGAATACAAAAAATATTTTACTTGCACTTTCAGGACATACTGACGATATAGAATCGGTTGAATTCAGTTCTGACGATAAAACTATAACTTCAAAAAGCGAAAAAGAAACAATCATTTGGAATGCTGAAAACGGCGCGAAGATCAAAGAAACAAAAGTTGAAAATCGTTTTTCTTCGGACAAAAGCAAAGCAATAAGCCCAAGCGAAAAACTTGCTTTGGTTGAAGAATACGATAAACCTTTCAAGTTAATTGACGCAAAAACGGAAGAAACTATTAAAGAATTCGTTTACATTGACCAGCTCGACAATCTCATTTTTACACCGAACGAAAATTATTTTCTGGCAAAACCATGGTGGAGCGGCTGGCAGCTTTGGAGCGTTGAAAGCGGCAAGCCGATTCGTGAATTTGATATTGGTTATTCTTATCATAATCGCGTCGCGTTCCATCCTGACGGCAAAACTTTTATCACTGGCGGCGAAGGTCAGAATATTTTGATGTTTAATTTGGAAACAGGGGAAATGCTTTGGAGTTTGTTTCCGATAGACCACGAAGAATTTGAGCAAAAGAAAGCGTGGGAAGCGCGTCGCGTTGGTTTAATAAAACGCAAAGAAGAATACGCCGCCCGCGCTGATGTTGATAATCAGGAACGTGCCAAAAAAATCACTGGGAAATTTTCGCATTACGGCGACGCGGAAAGTTTTTGGGATCAGAAGATTGCGGAATCGGGCGCGGCGAATAAAAGTAAGTTGAAACTGCCGAAGGAAAAAGCGAAAGTCGCGTGGTTTACCTTGACGAACAAGTCGGATTTGCCAATTTCGATTGATACGAACAGTTTGATTTTTAATCCGAAATGCCAAGGTTTGTGCGGCGGCGCGGAGATTTCCTTAAGATATGTGATGGAACTCAAAAGCGGCGAAACGAATGTCAACGGTTTCGATATGTATTCAAAGACAATTTTGCCGCCGAAAACGACCGTCTATTTCAGCGTCGCGCTCGAACATTTTGCGGAGAGCGAGGCGATTTATCTCGGCTTTACTTTTCAAAAAGACAACGCGGACGACGAACATTCAAACGATTACGGAACGGAGCAGAAATTTTATCTCCGCGAATCGGATTTGCCGGAATGAAATTTAATTCCAGTGTTTCAGGTTTTGCCAGATTTCGGGCAGAGGTTTTTTTGTTTTGCGGCAGACGATGATTTTGTATTTTTCGTAGCTTGGCGAAAGCGGATGGTTGACTTCGGTTTTTTCTTCGACCGATTCGCAGGCTTTTTCGGATTCTTCGCGTGATGCGCCGAGCAAAATTAAAACTTCGCCCGTGTATTGGCGCGGTCCCCAGAGAAAATAACTTTGGTGCGGGCTGATCGCTTTCGGCAGATTGTATGCGCTGCCGAAAAAATCTATCGCGCCAGCTTCGCCGTAATTACTCGCCAAGATTCCCGCTTTGGCGCGTTCTTCGGGTGCAAGACTGTTGTAAACTTCCGCTGTTTTTTCCGTCATTTCGCGCCAGCCGAATTGGTCGCTGAAGATTTGCTGAACGGGCGCGTCGTGCGAAACTTCCGATTTCGGCGGCTCGAAACCGATTGATTTTTGATAGTTTATCAAAGTTTCAATCGGCAAAATCGGCATCACGACCGGCGCGATAAAGATCATCGGCACGAAAATTAAAATCGGCAGAGCGTATTTTAGAAAACGCACGGCGCGAATTTTTTCGGCGATTTGTTCAAACCAAACCGCGCCTGCCGCAAACAACATCGGGTAAACGGGCGCGAGATAATAATCTTTCGCTTTGAGATAAATCATCAGCGCAAGCAGAACGAGATACGCAATTCCGAGAAAGCGAAAACGACTGCCGATTTTGTCGAAGATCAAAAAATAAATTCCCGCCAGCCAAATGGGAAACGCCGTCGGATTCATTCCCAAAACCTGCGACATTAAAAAACTAAACGGCGACATTTCCACATTTTTTCCCGTTTTCTGCACATTTCGCAGAAGTTCGAGCGTGGCAAAATCGTTTTGAAATTGCCAGATGATATTCGGCAGAAAAATCAAAAATGCAATCACGCCGCCAAGCCGGAAATATCTATCGAGAAAAACTTTGCGGTCTTTTGTGAGAAGCAGTCCGGCGACGATTGAAAATCCGAAAAAGATCATCGAATGTTTGTTCATCAAACCTAATCCGGCGAAAACTCCGAACGGAATCCAATTTAAGTTCGAGTTTTGAGTTTTGAGTTTTGAGTTTTGAGTTTCAGATTCGTTACCGCCTTTAATTGCTTTGACGGCGAAATAGACGCAGAGCATCCAGAAAACAGGCTCGAACGGATTCATCGAGAAAAGATCGTCAATTGCCAGATAGATCGGCGCGCACAAAACGCAGGGACACGCGAGAATTGCCGCAAAAGTTTTGCCGCCGAATTGTTTGACCAAAACCGCCGCGAGGAAAACTTTGAATGCGCCCGCGAGCGCGGGAAAAAGCCGTAGTGCAAACAGCGAATCGCCGAACATCGTGCGTTCGATTTTTACCAGAAAAGCGACGAGCGGCGCGTGATCGGGATAGCCGAACGCGAGATGTTCGCCGCACGCGATGAAATAAAGTTCGTCGCGAAAAAAACCGTAATTGGAATTGAAAGTAAAATGCAAAAGTAATTTAAAAATTGCAAAATATGCGCCGATAGCAATCGGACTTGTCCAATCAATTTTACTAAATCTACTATTTTGGGCTTCGTTCATATTCTGAATTAATAACGGCAAGAAAATATACAACCACATTATAAAACAGCAAAAATATTTTCAATATCCAGTAGAGCCGATTAAATTTTCAAAGATTATCGAACAAAACTTTAATCAAAATCCGATTTACGCTTCGTCCCAAAAATCTTCGTCTAAGTATTTGCCGCCGCCGTCGCAGAGAATTGTGACGATGACGGATTTGGTTTTTAATGTTCGCGCCAGACGAAGCGCGGCGAAGACGTTTGCGCCGGCACTGACACCGACGAGGATGCCTTCTTCACTGGCTAATCGGCGCGTCATCGCCTGCGCGTCTTCGGTTTCGACCGTGACGTTTTCATCGGCGACCAACGCATCGTAAATTCCCGGCACGATTGCCGTTTCGAGATGCTTCATACCTTCGAGACCGTGCAGCGGCGTGGCGGGCTGCATCGAAATCATCTGGATTTTCAGATCGAATTCTTTCAAACCCCGCGATGTGCCAATGAAAGTCCCGGTCGTTCCGAGACCGGCGAGAAAATGTGTGACGCGCCCGTTTGTCTGCTGCCAGATTTCCGGCGCGGTCGTGTCGAAATGCGCTTTCCAATTGTTTTCATTGTTATATTGGTCGGGATAAAAGTATTTGTCGGGAAATTCTCGGGCGAGTTCTTTCGCCTTCAATTGTGCGCCGTCGGTGCCGTTCATCGGGTCGGTTTCGATGATGCTTGCTCCGTATAGGTTCAGGATTCGCTTACGTTCGCGCGAAGCATTTTTCGGCAAAGTAAGAGTAACTTTATAACCGCGAGCCGCGCCGATCATTGCGTAAGCAATTCCCGTATTGCCGCTCGTTGCGTCGAGAATCGTTTTATTGCGCGTCAGTTCGCCCGACTTTTCGCCCGCCAAAATCATCGCCAACGCCGCACGATCTTTGACCGAGCCGCCTGGATTCATAAACTCGGCTTTCGCATAAATCTCTATATTCGCGGGCAAATCTTTAGTAATATTCCGCAAACGAATCAAAGGCGTATTGCCGATCTGCGATTCGAGCGAGTGGTTTTCCATTTCTTTTACTGCTGTCTGCATATTTTTTATGTTCAGAGCCCACGCTTCAGCGTGCTTTCGCCGCGCTTCGCCGGCGGACAAACTGAAGTTTGAACTCTGAACGCGGTTGACTCAAAACTTATTTTCAAAAAAAAAGTCGGTCGTGAATTTATTTCTTTAATTTCACGACCGACTGATGTTTTCTAATTTCAAGCGTTTAACTTTTTATAAATTTCTTACGCCGAATCTCAGCCGATTGATTTGCAACAGCAATCTTGTTTTTTCAGAGGCGTTTTGTTCATAGTTTGAATCTTTACAAAAAAGTCTATATTCCGAATTTAGAGAATGGTGCGTCCATTGTCAAGAACAAATTTGCACGAATGACAGATAAATCACAGGATACCTGTTCTTCATTAGCAATTTTTTTTGACGCGTTAAAAAGAAGTGTGCGGCTTATGTTCGGGAAACATAAGCCGCGATTTTCGGATGGTTTAGCTGTAGGCAAACGCGGAGTTGATAGGCAAAAGGCGGTTGATTAGCTGGCAGGCATAATGTGCGAATAAAAAACTCTCCGCAAGTTAATTATCGGCACGAGAATCTTTTCAATACTTACGACCAAGCCCAATTTTTCGGGCTTCACGCTCAAGTGTGAGCAGGTCGGTTTTCAACTTATGAATCTCATCTTGAATTGCCAGATTTTCGCCGGTCAATTGTTCAAGTTGACTATTCAGATGTTCGTTTTGTTGACTTTCTGCGCTCATTTCCGAATAAGCGCGTAAGTTAATCGCCATACAAACCATAAACGTCAATGACGTTATAACGGCGAAAACAACCCATTGTGGAGTAGCGGTTTCAATCCGCTTTGCTCCCTTTAAACGAGTTTGTGCGGGTATCAAAACCACCGAATTATTATCCCAGTAAGTAGCTACGACCTTGCTCAAGTAACACCTCCAAATCTTGTAAGTTTTCGGTTTCGGCGTAAATTCTAACTAGAGGCTCTGTTCCTGAAGGACGCATCAACATCCAACTGCCATCCGTGAAAATAAACTTTACACCGTCCATTCGATTTATCTTTTCAATTTTTCGTTCGCCGATTTCCGACGGCTCTTGCGACAATTTTTCTTTCAGACCTTTTGCAATTTCGTCGGTTAATTTAACGCCGATTTTACCCGATTCCAATTTTCCGATGCGGCTGTAAAGTTCGTTTAGCTGTTCCGTCAAACTATTTCCGCGCACGGCAACTGCTTCTGCTGCCAATAAACAAGCGATGATTCCGTCTTTTTCGGGATAATGCCCCTTGATGGAAAGACCTGCGGATTCTTCTCCGCCCAAAATAATCTTGTCTTCGTTTATCAATTCGCCGATAAATTTGAACCCGACCGGCGTTTCATATAATTTCAAACCGCGGCTTTCCGCAACCCTGTCGATCAAATGCGATGTTGCCACGCTTCTTGCCAAGCCTTCCGTCCAACCACGACTTTCTGCCAAATAATCCGATAAAAGTGCGACTAACTCGTTTGGCGAAATAAACTCGCCGTTGCTGTCAATAACTCCGAATCGGTCGCCGTCGCCATCCGTGGCAAGTCCGAGTGTCAACTTGTTTGATTTGACTTTTTCAATTAATTCACCAACCTGTGTTTGACTTGGCTCAGGCGACTTTCCGCCGAATGTAACATCGCGCCAATCGTGAATTGTTTCAACCTCTAAGCCGTGTTCGCGCAATATGTTATCCAAGTATCCGCGACCTGTTCCCCAAAGTGCGTCGTAAGCATATTTGCCCTTGCCGGAGGCAATTTGATCAAATCTAATTTTAGTTTTCAAATCGTCCAAATAAGCCGGACGCGCATCGTATTCTTCAATCGAACCGCCCTCTTTGTCCTCAACCCGTGCGCCATTTTCAATTTTAGCTTCAATTTGCTTGGTAATTTCGGGCAAAGCAGGTGCGCCGTCCGTCGTCGAAAACTTAATACCCTGATATTCCGGCGGATTGTGCGAAGCCGTAAAATTCATCGCTCCAATCGCCTTTTCATTTTTTATGGCAAACGAAATCGTCGGTGTCGGTGTCGGATGATTGCATAACAAAACACGAAAACCTTTTCGTTTGGCAATTTCGGCAGCAACTTCCGAAAACTTCTCGCCCATAAAACGCGAATCGTGTCCGATTATCAAAGTCTTACTATTACTGCTTAAATTCTCTATCAAATAACTGCAAATTGCTTCGGTTACCGCCTGAACATTTTTAAATGTAAAATCCTCGGCAATAATTGCTCTCCAACCCGATGTTCCAAAGCGAATAGCCATAAATAATTGGTTCTACTGGGAATTTAGTGGAAACAAGCTAAGTTTGCCGTAGAAAAAGAGTATTGCACTGCGGAAGTTTTCAAACTTCCGATAGCCTCTGCCGATTGATTTGAGCAGTTGGATTTTACCGTTCAATCTTTCTGCC
>JANMAA010000272.1:0-9006 GCA_031359215.1 Acidobacteriota bacterium
CAAAAACCGGAAAAGCTGCCAGAAGACGTTATTTTTGTTCTTTCTATTGCATCATCAAAAGAAAATCGGTTTCCGAAAGTTGTGACTATGGAAATCACAGCCGACGGAAAGAAGTTACCTCAAGTCCCAATGATTAACGCAGGCAAGCAAAAATTGAGCGAGGACGACAAGCGCAATAACTTAGAAACTTTGGTGACTCGAATGAAATACGATATTTTCAAACAGATGATGCAAGCCAAAAGTGTAAAGTTAGAACTACCTGATTTAATGCTTAACCTTGACGAAACACGAATGGCAAAAATGCAGGAGCTAAATAAATTTCTACATCCGTGAGGGAAAAGCTAAAACGTCTTTTAATCGAGGCAATACCCAACAATTCAGCTATGAAAGAAGCAGTCAAGCACAGAGATTGACCTGTCCGCCGCATTTGATTTTTGCTCACTGCGGCGGGCTATTTTAGTTGTCGCCGGACTCGCGTTGCAAGTTGTTTGACAAAGAACCTTTGAAAAGAAATGTCGCCCACATAATCTCAATAGTCCGGCTGCTTCTCTCGTGTTTTCAAAAAGTTCGATGTTTAGACAGGTTGCTGTTATAATTTTGTCGGAGATAATTTTATGATAACTATTACTTTTCCTGACCGCGAAACCGAAAAACGCGCTTTAGGTTTTTTACTCGGACGCTTTTCCGGGCGTGTTTTAAAATCAGGCGAACATATTATTCCTGAAGCCGCATTAGAGGCTTTGGCGGATCAAAATATTTCTTTTACCGTGAAAGGCAAAGCAACTTATGAACAACAGATTGCGGCGATTCGAGATTCTGCTCCCGCTGCAATTTAACGACGGACGCGAAGTTCCGGGCGAATGGATAGCCGAAGCAGTCCTGGAAATCGTTGAAAAGTTTAACGCGGCAAGCTACGAGACACAAAAAGTTGAAGGACATTGGCGACACCAGGGAATTATTTACCGTGATAGTTTGGTAAAAATCGTCATTGACGCGGAAGACGAAGAAGCGAATCGCCAATGGATGCGCGAATATAAAGCGCGTTGAAAAGCGAAACTCGAACAACTTGAGTTATGGCTGGTCAGTTATACGATTGACATAGATTGAAACGTCACCTTAATTCACCATCTGCCGAACAACTCAGCTATGAAAGAAGCAGTCAGGCACAAACTTTCATTAATTGGGTGTTTTCGGGTGAACTTTAAGCGAAACGGGAAATGAAAATATCAAAAAGCGGCGAAATTGTTATTACTTTTGCTCTGATCATTGGCGGGCTTTGTGCGGTGCTTTATTATTTATTCGCGGGAACGATCGTTCAAAGCAAGTCAAATCCGACTGGTTCGCACAAAGCTAAACTTATTCGTTTTCAAGGAATTGATGTAAATTTCAGAATTATCGTTGATGGCGAAAATTCCTATTATTCACCGGATTTTGCGCCGGTTGAGTTTGACTTCCGGGAACAAATTGCTTGGGACAAAACCGGAAACATCATCGTTCTTGAGGTCGCCGGAAAACGGCTTTTCGCTTATAACGCAGAACAGAGGAAACAACTTTCTGACAGTGAATTGCTTTCAGTTGAATATACGCCGTTTTATGAATATCACTATGAAGGCAAACTTCCTGAAGAAGAAAAGCGTTAGTAAAATAACGTCCAAATAATCCGGCAATTTTGGTTGGTGAGTCAGTTTGAAATAAACACTTATCGAATACAGGGGATGCGCGGTTTTTATTTAACTTCATCGCCTTTTATGGTGCTAACCTATAACCGCCACCACTTCCACCGCCTTGAGTGCAAAGAATACCTTTTTCTTTACTAAAATATAAGTAGCCGTCTTCTTGATAGCCTTTAATTATTTTTCCATTGTCCAAAATTTTAGGACAAACCCTGATAATTATCGGAGTGTCTGATTCAACTTTTGGCACATTAACCGGAATTTCTTCCAAGTATTCGGACACTCTCGCATAAATACTGACAATCGCCACTCCAAGGGCAAATGTTAATAGCAAGGTTCTGAATCGTGAATACCGTATTTTCATACCTAACAGATGCAGCGGGAAACAAATTTGGATGCTTTGGCGCAAAGATTTTATTGACAATAATTCTCGAAGTGCTTATAAATAATTTGGTATCATAGAACTGAAATTTGGTTCAATAAAAGGTTCAGTGTTTTGTGGTAAAATCTGACAATATCGAATATGAAAAATTATGAAAATTTTATTCTCTATCATTGCTATTTTCTTCCTCTTTATCAGCTCAAGCGCACAATCGCAAACTATTAGTAAGGAAGAATATGAGAAAGTGTTTCAGTTTGCAGTTTCGGAAACCAACGAGAACTTTCCGTTTATTTTTGAGGTAATTACTGAATTTATCGAAAACGGTAAAACAATTCGCACGGTCACTGAATTGAATGAGCGTGAATCTCCCGGACACGAGCGAATCAACAGGACAGATTTTGCCGATGGGCGCAAAACTACTAATTATCAGATAAAAATCGGATTTGGTAATGTTTTTTGCAGCGATGACGGAATATCTTGGAAAGCTACAAAATATGAGTGTTCCGGTCCGGTGATTTTTTACGGTAGAAGAGAATCTAATAGCATCGAATACAGCGTTGCAGAGAAATCCTTGAACGGCAAACAGGTTAAGATTTATCGTCAGTATTCAATACTCGCGCCAGTAGAAGGAAGTAAGAATAAGGAATTTCGTGAAAAAATTTCAGCCATAGATTCTCGCGGATTCTTTATAACCATCGAAGATACCGAAGGAACGCTTGATCCGAAAACAGTAACGCTTAAAAGAAAACAGTCTTGGAATACAAAAGCAAAGATTAAGCCGGTTGTTTCACCTATTAAATAAATGCAAACCGATAATTGCGGCGCGTCTAACAATTAAATGGACGTGATGGCGAAAACTAACAGTAAATCGGTATCACAAAAATGAAATGCGGTTAAATAAAAGGTTTAGTTCTGCGTGTTATAAATAGAGATGTCCGAAACAGATAATCATTTTCTTGAAGAACTCATTAATGGCTCATCTACAAACGCAATCTCGTGGTGGGAAAAAGTCAGTTCCGGTGAAGTAGTGCTTCCTCTTGATTTCAATTGGTATTTGTTAGCTTCAAAAATTGTTGTAAATGCTTACAGGTATTCCAAAACGGACGATGAAAAATCTTGTCTTGAATGGGCAGAATTAGCGATTGTTATTGAAGCAATGCTTGCCAAATCACCAGAAGAGCATATCACTCACTCATGCGAGATGTCAGCGATGACGCTTCGTGCAAAGATGATTTGTAAATTCGGACATATATCAGATCATCCCGTTTTAGACAGCAATTTAATCTTTAAGTGGTTTCACGATAGATTGCCGTTCTCATTAACGGAGATGATTGAAAGAGAAAGAAAATGGTGGAGCTTGAGCAATGAAGAAAGAGTCAGCAGTTTAAAGGCAAATCCGGCGGAGCATTTCAAAACAACTTACGTTAAAAACCGCTTAACAGTGATTGATGTGTTAAAAAAATGTGAGAGAGTTCCTATAAGTGAAGAAGCGATGCAATGGCTGAAAGCAATAAAAGATTTCTATTCGTAAGACACTCCGAACAAAACAATAAACGCGAGGGCGAAACATCTAATTTCTTATAATCTTCCTTCTTGATTTGCAGTTTGTCGCCTTTGGTTTCGCGCTACTTATACCATTTACCAATAGAAATTGTGCATCAGAAAAGGAACTCGGACACTCTTGTCCGAACAAACGACAAGCGTTTGAAATTGCTTGATGATTCCTTAACTTGAACTGAAAACACGGTTTTGAGCATTTTTCAAATGCTTTCGGACAAGAGTGTCCGAGTTCCGTTAAATTACAACTCTTGCATAGTTTCTAATGGTAAATAGTATTAGTCTCAAGCGTTCGATGCCACTTGGTGAAATCAGGCGTTGTTTGAAATGCAAGGGAACTTTTTAAGGGAATTTTTGTCTAAATGTTTAATGATGTGCAATTTAAATAAATTGATATGTTTCGTTTTCATCGCTCATTTATTTTGTTTAGGAACTTTGGCTCAAAATAATAACAAGAAATCTACCCGAGAATTATTTGCCGAGCTGAGAGAAGATGAGAAATTAGTTGCCGAATGCGATCAAAAAGTGCGTGAATATCAAATTGCCAAGTTTGGCAAAATCTTGCCCAAAATTTCAGGATATTGCCCGGAAGGTTGCCCGACGAACATAGTTTTACCTTATTATTCGAGTGAAGCAAAACGGCTCGGGATTTCAGGACAGGTTAGAGTCGAAACTATTGTCGATGAAACCGGAAAAGTTATTTATGCGCGAGCCGTTTCGGGACAGATATTTTTAAGACAAGCGACAGAACGAGCGGCGCGAATTTCAACTTATCAGCCAAAGAAAACTTGCGGCGACAAACCTGTCAAATTTCGTTGGACGATAACTTACAATTTCATTTTGGACAGATGACCATTGAAAATAACGTCAGCATCGCACAAGTCGATCAACTTTAAAAACGCGGACAGCAACTTTCATTGGGCTTTGCGCGTCAAATTTTAGCTTACGTGGATTCGGTTTCGCCGCACGTTATCACAGCCGTAATATGTCCGGCGGTAAAATGATAGGATGTTATTGATATGAAAAATCCAAACATCAAAGTAGTAGTTTTAGTTGTTTGGCTTTTGGCTGTGCTCGTATTTATTGCGAAAATTTCGAGCAAAGACGAAACCGTTTCAGCGCAAACCGATAATCGTCCGGTTAAAGAAATCGAAGGTTATAAAAATTGGACGAAGGTTAATTCTACGCCGCAATTAATGCCTGACGTTGTTGCAATGTCTTGTTTACTTTACAGGTCGCCGGGTGGCGAAATTGTTGACTCACGAACTAATCCGCATCTCGAAAAATATATTACCGTTTATGTGAACGACATCGGACGTAAAGCTATGCTCGAACAGAAAAAACCGAAGTTTCCCCAAGGTTCTGTGATTGTCAAAGAGAAACTTCCTGATGAGCAAAGTCGAATCCCGGAATTGTTGACCGTGATGATAAAACAGCAGCAGGGTTTCAATTCCGAAAGCGGCGATTGGGAGTATATGGTTGTCAACGGCGAAGGAACAGAGGTCGAAGGACGCGGAAATTTGGCAAACTGTCAGGCTTGCCATTTCAACCGAAAAGAAACCGATTTTATCTTTCGCACATACTTGTCGAAAACAGACCACGGCAAGCTAAAATGAAAACGCATATTAGAAATCAATGGACGCGAACGGCTCCGGTAGTTCACCCGACGCTATGATGTCGGTCGCTTTGAGCGACAAAACGAGAAGTTGCGTAAGGTGAGTAATAAGTAAAAACAGGCGTTGAGTCTGTTCATCAGCGCATCCCGGATGCCGCCGTGAGCAAGTTCAACGCCTGTTTTGATTTCAAAAAGAACCAGCTACCAGCTAAACGATGTAAGAGCCTTTTGCCTGACTGAGTTCGGCGAAATTTTCCGATACGTTGCTTACTTCATAAGCGGTTTTTGCCGCCACATAGTCGGGATCGAGCCGCGCCGCATCGAGTGCGGTTTTCGCCGTTTGATAGGCTGCGTCAGCTTCGAGTGCGTCGCTCAGAGCTATTCGCGCGGCAGAAGCGGCATCTATCAAAGTTTGATGAAACGTCCGGGCTGTATTGTAATCTTCCAACGCGGCAGTTACCGGAACGCGTGCCGTTGTATAATCGTCCGCAATTGTTTTTAACGGATTGATATAGTTCTGAATGCCGGTCAACTGCGTCGGATCGACTGCGCCCGACGGATCGGATTCAAGCGGCAAAACACTCGGTTGATTATCCGAGCCGCGAAACAAAATTGCAATCTCACGGTTTTTTCCGACTGTCTGCAAATCCACCACGATTGCGTCCAACTTATCCTGAAAATCTTGTCCTGTCATAAAAAAAATCTCCTTAAAAATTAAATTTGCTAATCTGACTAGCATTTTAATTATAAGCTATGCTAATATAAATTTGCAAGGAAAAAGTCTTGCAAATCAAAATATATGACAAATTTCAAAAGTATAAATTGGTTTCGTTTAGGTGTCGTTCTCGGCTTGTCATTGGTTTCATCTTTGGCGATGTTTTACGGCGACGAACAGTTTTCGCACGGCGAAATAGTCAATACTTTGCTGCAAGCCGGTATTGTCGGTTTTTCGTTTTTGCAATGTCCCGAAGACGGAGCAGCCCGAAAAGTGTCCGCCAAGGAGAAAAAGAATGCGTGATCCAGCCGAATCAAACAGAAAATCTATTCTGTGGATCTTGATCTATCCGGTAGCTGTTACAAATGTAATAGTGAATAAGCACTGCTAATAAATGCAGTAAGGAGAAAAAGGCAATGGAAGGTTATTTTATTTCGATGGGAATTTCCGTAGTTTTACAACTGCTCAAAAATTCCGCCCATAAACAAACATATCGAAGCGCAATGTTAAAAATTCGCAACGCTATCAATACCGCTTTCGCCGGTGATGCGGAGTTTCAATAATGAAGGATTTCCGCGACTTAAAAGCCTTTGCCGAGCGCGAAGGCTTTCACGTTACATCAACCGACGGCGGAAAACACAACGCCGGTTCAAAACATTTTTTAGGTTTGGCGATCGATGTCCGAACCCGTGATAAAACCAACACGGAAATCAAGTCGTTCATTGACAAAGCGCACCGGCTCGGCATCGTCGTGCGGGATGAAAGAAAGCGTCCGGCGAATCAAAAAGTGTGGTCAGGCGCGCATTTGCATCTTGAACTGTAAATTTTTCAATGCTTCGTTTCCAACAGTTTGCGAGCCGTCCATATTATGCACGGCTCGTATATCAAAAAACATCCCGTCCCGTTTCTGCTTTCAACTGCTCTTTAGCCAACCAACAAACGAAGCATTGCCCTTTATTTGTCGGATGGATAAATTTATCTATTTTTATTTTCGTTTGTGTTCTATAATGATGCCACTTGAATTTTCCACAATCTAAATCAATTAATAATCTATGGGCAATAAAAAATCGAAAAATTGGAAAAGCTGGTGAAATTTTGCGATGCTTTGGAAGTAACTATCCGTCAAATCTCAGACCGCACCAAGTTTCTTCTGCTAGTTGCCCTCAAAGAAGCGTTAGAGCCGAAATAAAATGGTTTCAGAAAAGAAAAAGAAATTTCTAAAAAACCACTTCAAGTGCATTACATTACTGGAAATCTTACCTCTTTATGTAAATGCAGTATCACAAATTGACGATCTTTATGAACATTTACCAAATTCTATAATTCAACCTGCGCTAGTTAGATTATCTGAACTACAAGAACTATTAAAAAAAACAGATGCAAAATCAGAGCACTTTGATGAATCCGCTTTATCAAGGAAAATCGCAAATTTGTCCTCTATTGAACTATTAAGACTTTATGTTGAACTTGTTGAAGATGAGGCATCTGCTTTTGATGCTTTACCAAATTCAGTTCGGGCGAATGCATTTGATTGGCTAGAAGAAATTAGGGAGTGCGTTACCGGAGATAATGGTTTGTTCAGCAGAGACTTTAAACCAGAAAAATTCATAGATGAGTTTATTAAAAAGTGCAATGGTTATCGTGTAAGTGAGTTAGTTGAGTTGCCAAAAGATAATCCACCGGACAATGCTGATTATTATTTCCCAAATGAAAATGTAATTATTGAATTGAAAATCTTAGAAAGTGACTTTGTAGAAAGTAAAAAGGATGAATTAGAACAAGCTAAGCGCGAATGTAGAAAAGTAGTCCCCATAACCGGAAAGATGATGTTGGGATTAGAGCCGGGCGATGTTTCGGGGTTAGTTAGTAAATACATTAAAATACTTAGGAAACCGCTTGAACAGATTTCCGCAAAAGCGAACAGACAAATAAGGCAGACAAAGATTTTGTTGGATAAGCCAGATGCTTTTGGAATAGTTTTGTATCTGAACGATGGTTTATATACATTAGACCCGTTCCCAACAATTATGTTGTTAAATGATCCGATTGAGCGGCACTTTTCATCAATAAATGGCTTCGTATATTTTAATTTCAGAAGAAAAGCAGTTATGCAAAATGAAGCTGATTCAGGACATTTCATTTGGGAAACTAGGTGTCTTAATTGTCCAGATTCGTTGGTTAAGTTTGTTAATAATTTGGGAACTCGTTGGTGGCGATATTTAGAATTACTCTCAGGCAATAAATTTGGGGAACGCATTCGTTCCTATAATGATAATAGTTATTTACAAAAACTAAAATTTTAATAGCTTATTTTCAGTAAGTTTTAAATATCCGCGAAGTCAAAGATCAAGCCGATCTATTCCGCAAGTCGCGCTCGAAGAAAGCGTTAGAGCCGAAATAAAATTAAAGGATAGAGTGAAGATAAAAGAAAAAAGCATCCCGAAAGATGCTCGATTCTTTTTGGTTCTGAATGGTGCTTAGGGCGGGAATCGAACCCGCACGTCCACAAGGGACACAGGATTTTCTTACCAACTACGACTTTTGCCGCTTACTTTCCGAAAAAAGTAATTTGTAGTCTGGACTATATCTTCATCTTTTACCAAGATAATGGCAGTCAGACGGAAGCCGTTTAGTCTCTACACATTTATTGAAAAAGAGATTTCAAACTTAGCTCGGTATTGCCATATTAAAGGTTTCACCGAATTTGACTTCATTCACACAGGAGTTTCCAACCTGTGCGCTCAAATTAAATTAAGTCCTGTGCGTCTACCTATTCCGCCACCCAAGCACAGCAAAAAGATTAGCACGAGTTGGTTTGAAGTTCAAAGTTACAATCTGACAATTTATGCGATGAAGACGCGCTTGAATAAAAATGACAAATCGGCAATTTATTGTAATACTGTTGACGGAAACTTTTTTCTACACTAAGAAGCTGTTTTAAAACTCGAAACAAAGGAGATTTGACTATCAGCCAATCAGTTTGAATAAATTAGTTGTGAACAAAATATATCCAACCGATTTAACTGATAATCAATGGAATCATATCAAAGATTTCTTTCCTGAA
>JANMAA010000273.1:0-3409 GCA_031359215.1 Acidobacteriota bacterium
GAAACGCAAAATCCATCTCGTCGCAGATGCGGCGGCAAAAATGAGCGATGCTTTCGATTCGCATCAGAAAATTTTTTCGCGCCGTCTTCGCCTGTTTTGCAGTTTTATTTGATGAATCAGTCGGCGCGAGTGTTTGCAAATCGCGGCTCAAATTTTTCGCCAGATTGACGAGCGCGTTTGTCCAAAACGACAGTTCCGAAAAGTCTATCGGCGCGGGTAAAATCTCGGCAATGATTTCGTTGATCGTTTCGCCACGCGCGATTAAAAATGTGAAGAAGGTCTGCCATTCTTCGCCGTTGCGCGGCGCGTTTTGACGAAGCGCGTTTTCGCATTCGGCGGCGATATTTTTAATCTTTACGAGTTCGGCGGAATCTTTGAAAAAATCGTTTTTTTCGATGTCCGGGATTTCGCTTGCGAGAAAAACGAGCGTGTCGAGCAGTCCGCGCAAGGTATGTTCGCCGAAAAGCGGCGCGCTTCCCAATTCGCGGCAGCCTTCGGCGACGGCGATTAAGTGTCCGGCGAGATTGCCGCTGTCAACCGTCGAGACGTATTGCGGATTGAGCGGTTCGAGCGAGCGAGTGTCATACCAGTTCAAAAAATGCCCGCGAAAACGCTGCAATCTTTCGAGCGTCATACAAGTTAGTTCGATGCGCTCGATGGTTTCGAGCGTGCCGATATACCCGAAATCACGCGCCGCGAGCGGCGAAAGCAGCAGCAGACCGATATTGGTCGGCGACGTGCGGTGCGCGATTAAATCGTCCGGGTCCTGCTGAAAATTATCGGGCGGCAGCCAATGGTCGGTTTCGCCGACAAAGGTTTCAAAATACCGCCAAGTTCGCCGCGCCGCGAGCCGCAGCCATTTAATATCGCCCGCGCCGAGTTCGCCCGTTTGAACGCTTTTCACTTTCGGCTGACTCAGGCGAAAAGAGATGAACGGCGCAATCGCCCACAGAAGCAGAAACGGCGCGGCGACGATCAAACTCAGCGGCTGGAAAACAATTAACAGCAAAAAAATGACAAAGGCAATCGCGGGCGAAGCCCACATAAACCCGAAATAACCGCTCAAACTTTCTTTGCTCAGTCGTTCGCTCTGCGCCGCCGTTTCCCATTCGAGCAGATTTTTTTCAGAGACAAATTTGCGGTAAACAATGCGCGAAACCGCGTCAATCGCCATCACGCTTTCGTGCGCGAGAAACGCGAAACGAAAAAACAACTGCGGCACAATCGTTTTGACTTCGCTCCACAAATTTGAAAAACCGATGCTGATTTTCTTCCATTGATCGGTTTCCAAAGCTGTCAAAGAAGTCGCAGCGATGTGGAGACAAAGCGGCGCAATTAAAATTACAAGTGCAAAAATTGTTGCCGCAATGCGAGCGGTATAATAACTATTCAGAGGTGATTATGAAAATTTTAGCATTACTGTTTTTTGTTCTGTGCATTTCAGTCGTCAGCGTTTTATCGCAGGCGAAAAAGGAATCGTTAGAGTTCACTCCGCAAAATGGGTTCAGCGGTCATAGCGAGGGAAACGGCAAGCTCAGGCTGCTTTTCGCGAAGCAGCGTCTTTTCCACGTCGAGAGTCACGGATACGACCAGCCTGACGGCACTTTCCGCCTCGATCAAACCGTCACTTTTGAAGATCAACCGAGCCAACAACGAGTTTGGATACTCAAGACCATCCATCAAAATCATTACACGGGTGCATTGAGTGATGCCGCAGGGACAGTAACCGGGTTTACGAATGGCTCTCGTTTGCGGCTAAAGTATCGCCTCAAGGGACTTTTGATTATGCACCAGATGCTTGAGCTGATGGCTGACGGAAAGACCATTGATAACGCGGGTAAGATCACGCTGCTGGGAATTACGGTGGGTGGCCTGCACGAAACGATTACACGGAAGGATTAGCTCTTTATCTTTAATGCCGTCCGTGTTCTTAATAATCCGAATTCAGTTTTTAAGGTTACAAAACAATTAAGGCAACGATGAATGCAGCGACGAAACAACACAACTGGTCAACATTTCTAAAACTTTTCAGCGAACAAAACAACGCTCGACCGACGCGGCTCGGCGTTTTAAAAAGCGAATTCGGGACGACTATTGATAACTGGATTGAAGACGGCTTGCCGCTCGCCGGAATTGACGTTGACGCGCGCGGCGAAAACGCGCCAACGATTGAAATCGTGCTGGGCGATGCGACACAGGCGGATTCGCGTCATCTGACGCACGCCGTCGCCAAAGTGCGGACTGTAAAAATCATTTTGAGCGCGAACGGCGAAGCGGACGGTTTGGAAATCGAAGATGCCGAAGGCAAAACGACAATTCTTCGTTTTGAAAAGTAAAAAACGAGCAATGCCGGTTTTTTACTGTTCAATTTTTAGGTTTTCGAGAAATATAATCAAACTGTTTTTCAGAGATTAATTTGGAAATCAACTGCAAAACGGCTGGCAGGCATAATCTATGTCGCTCTTTGAAACTTCTTGCCCGAAAACCTTTTGTTCCATTTCGACGGCTTGCGGAAACAGCACGTTATTTTCCAGATGAATGTGCCGGTGCAAATCTTTTTCCAGTTCCCGGAAACCGAAGTAAAGCGCGCCGAAACTCGGACACGCGCCGTCCGGTAATGAAAAATCGTTTGAAAGTTCGCGCATTTTACGGAGTAAGCCGCCAGCCGTATCATGTTCGAGCATAATCATTCGTACCGGATTCCGAACTGTTCTAAAATGCGGCGGCGCCACCGAAAGATTTTGCGACAACGACATTTCCAGCGTTTTGATAAAGGGAAACAAAACCGTTTCCTCTTTACGCATATGGACGGTCAAATCGTCGCCGAGAGCTTGAAATGTCGCTTGCAAATCAAATAGTTCCGCGTGTTGCGCGCCGTGTTTGCGGCAGACTTTTTCCATCAGCGCGGTCAGGCGTTCAATTTCCTGCTTGGTGAAAACGTGATGTTTTTCCAGAATATAATCAATTAAATCCGTCGCGGTTTGTTTTCCGGCGTAACCCGTTTCATAATTGCCGCCGAAAACCTTTAACGCATTTTCTATTTTTTGTGAAACAACTTGCGGATTAACTCCGGCTAATTCGCAGGCTTCGGCGAAAGGTTTGCGTCCGCCGCAGCAGTAATCAATTTTAAATTCTTCAAAAATGCGCGTCGTCTGCGGCATTTCAACGGCGATTTCCCGTATTGTTTTTGTTGTAAATTTATACATGAAAATTAAACCTCCAGATTTTTATATTTCAAGATTAAATCTTTTGCCATTTCATTTCGGTGACTTAGAAGCTGTTTTAAAACTCGAAACAAAGGAGATTTGACTATCAGCCAATCAGTTTGAATAAATTAGTTGTGAACAAAATATATCCAACCGATTTAACTGATAATCAATGGAATCATATCAAAGATTTCTTTCCTGAA
>JANMAA010000280.1:0-5014 GCA_031359215.1 Acidobacteriota bacterium
GGAACTGTATTTTCAAGAGTCGCAAGCGGTGAGAATGGCATCGGTTTTGTCCTTGATAAGCTGGCTGTTGTTAGGAATCGGCGGAGTATTTATGTTGATAAAAACTTACTTTCCATTGAAAAATTCTTTGAAATCTCTTTAGCAAAAAATAACAATACAGAACCTTTTAGAATCGTTTTTTTAAAACACGCAACGGTTCTTTGCTCCAAACTTCATCATACTCAACTCCTCCAAAAGTGTTTTCATTGCCTGTTGAAATTATCCAAACAGGTATTTGTGCTTCAGTAATTAATTTATTTGAAATATTTTTGATACCGATATGCCTTATTAAAGGACCATTAGTGAAATCCTCTTTTAGTAATATCCAAACCGGATATTCCAAATCACCGGAATTATATTTTCGAGGATCGTTTTCCATCATTAAGCCCACTTCATCAGGATTGTTTTCTTTTATAAGCGCAATCGCCTCTAAATAAACGTCCTTTACTTCAGCTTTGTTGGTAAAGTATTGTTCATTACGAGGTATATTGTGAGAAAAATTATCAATCAACTTTAGAAATGAGCGTGGTTGTCCCAGTATCAATGTGTTGACGATACTCCATAAACACAGAAGAATTATCAGATTTTTGACGTTTTCACCGTATTTATTCAAGACCGTTACAATAATCGCGCAGCCAAGCATAAAAAAGGGAAGATGAAGTCGGCTCAACCACGGATTCCATTTTAGTAAACCCGAAAATAGGATAAACCCGAAAACAAGTGTGAATGCCGCAACCAAAACATTTTTCCGGTTTTTATTTCTAAAACTAAAAATCAAAAACAGGGAAATCGTCAGTAATATTATTTGAAAGAAATTCCCGGCATCAACTTCATCATCGGAGTATGAAACCCTGAAAGGAATGTCCAATAAATTTGAATTCGGATTATTCAATTCATTTCCGAGCAAATATGCTGCTGCCGAATTGATTTGAATTATCATTTCTTCAGACGGCGTTCCTAAATGAATCAAATAATTGCGAACGATATTTGCCGCGATCATTTTGGGTGTAATGTTTTGGTTGACGAGAGATTCTTCGCCTGTTGCAAGCGGCGAACCGAATAGTCGATATGTTCTCGTGTAATGAATGGAATTAATCGAAACAGCGAGAAGTAAAATAAGAAGGCTTTGGGCAAAGAAACGGCTTAAGTTTTGTTTCGGAGGTCGGTTGAAAAATACGGATGCAAAAATTATTACAGCAATCGAACCGCAATAAATATAAGCTGTCCCTTTTGTTAAAAAAGCAAATCCGAGAGTAAGTCCGCAGAATATCAAATCGTTTCGTCCGGCTGATTCTGATAATCGCAAATAAAATAAGAAAAAGTTGAGCGCAAAAAATGAAACTACGAGATCGTTCTTGGTGCTGGAAGCCTGTAAAATCGCCATTGGAATTGTCGCCGTCAATAACATCGCAAATATTTGCACATCACCGCTTTGCTTAAATTCACGAACGATCAAAGAAACAGTTATTCCGCACCCGATTAAACATCCGAATTGTAGTAGATTCACAAAATGATCGTTGCCCGACAAAAGAAAAATATTGAGTATCCCGTATTCTGCTAAAGGACTCGAATAAAGTTGCCGCAAAGTTGAGGTCGGGTAAAAATTTACATTTTGCCATTGAATCCAATTAGCAACCCGCGCCATGTGATAAGTCAAAGAATCTGATGTATTTGGAACGGAACCAACCGCAACAATAAAAATTGCCGTATAAACAGCACCAAGGAGAACGACAAAAGCCTTGTAGGGCAGTAATTTTTCAATAATAAGCTGCAAAATATTTTTCCTTAATTGTTGCCAAAGTCTTATTTTATTATTTCGATTTTGAAACAAAATTAAACTGAAAAAACAAAAATTTTCAACTATCCAAATATTTGTAATATTTTGTGCATTGATGGCATTGGTTAATGAAAAAATTTCAGTATTTAGAGCAAAAAGGGCAAAAATCGAGATAAAGGCTTTAATAAAGCACAATCGCAATTCGGTAAAATCTTTTGTTTGCAAAAACACAATCCACAATTGTATTAAACAAATTATTATCAGAAGTGAAAACATAAAATTTGAAATAGAATATTAGGAATTTCGGGGAAAAATGAAGAAAGGCGGGATAAAATAATAACCCTTAGAAATAATATCATTTACGGGCTGATAGTTTCAATAATCTTGTGCAATAAAAAACAATTTTTTATTGCTTTAAAAAACCAAAAATCCTATAATAATTATTGCCAATTTACGGCTCTCAAATTCACTTCTAATTTACAAAAATTTTCTAAGATGAAACGAATGTTCACAATTGCACGCAATACATTCCGCGAAGCCGTGCGCGATCGTGTTTTGTATAATCTCGTGCTTTTTGTCCTGCTTCTGACGGCAAGCGCAGTTTTTCTGGGCGAATTAACTAACGGGCAGGAAGCACGGACAATCGTTAATCTCGGGTTGAGCGCGATGCTTCTTTTCGGAGTTTTTATTTCGATTTTCGTCGGTGTCAGCCTTGTTTCAAAGGAGATCGAAAAACGAACCGTTTACGCAATTTTCTCGAAACCTATCGGGCGAAGTGAGTTTATCATTGGCAAATATTTGGGTTTGAGCTTGACTTTGTTTGTAAATGTGCTGGTTATGGGCGTTGGCGTTTCGCTGGCGTTGTTATATGTCGGAGGAGGAAATCTGGCGGTTTCGATCTGGGGTGCCATTTTTCTGATTTTTTTGGAACTTACAATCATAACTGCCGTTGCAATTCTTTTTTCCTCGTTTTCATCACCTTCATTATCGGCGTTGTTGACATTTTTTGTATTTATTATC
Organism: Acidobacteriota bacterium; assembly: GCA_031359215.1. GTDB lineage: Bacteria > Acidobacteriota > Blastocatellia > Pyrinomonadales > Pyrinomonadaceae. The sequence continues at coordinate 2,837 of JANMAA010000280.1, forward strand.
GGACATTTTAGCTCCTCATTGAGAGATTTTGCCGATAAACTCGGATCGAATTTTGCAAAAATTTTCTTTAACACACTGTATTATCTTTTGCCGAATCTTTCATTTTATAGTTTTATCACAAATGCCGCCCACGGCGATTTTCCGCCATTTGCAACTGTGGTAAGCACGACAATTTACGCCGTCGTTTATATCGGCATATTGCTTGCCGTTACAGTATTAATTTTCAACCGGCGGAATTTCAAATAAAGATGAACTCGAACTCGACAAAATCATTTTTTCCGCTTGCCGTAATTTTAATCGGCTTTGCGGCTGTTTTTTTTCTCAGTTCGTTTATTGAAAAAAATCGTCCGGCGATACCTGAAGGTTTCGAAGACGAAGATTTAGCTTTACAAGGTTCAAAGTTAAAAGATTTTTCACTCGGTTTTGAAGGCTTGATTGCAGATTGGTATTGGATGCAGGCATTGCAATATGTCGGGATAAAAATAATTAGAACGCCGCAGGAAAAACTCGATATAGAAAATCTGGCTGCCTTGAATCCGAGACTTCTTTATCCGTTACTCGATAACGCGACAACTTTGGATCCGCGATTTATTTCGGCATATTCATATGGGGCAATTATTTTGCCGGCTATCAACTCAGATCAAGCGATAAAACTGACTGAAAAGGGAATTGCCGATAATCCGAACGAATGGCGGCTTTATCAACATTTAGGCTACATTTACTGGCGACTCGGAAATTTTGAAAAAGCCTCCGAAGTATATGCGGAGGGCGCGAAAATTGCCGATGCGCCGCCGTTTATGGCATTAATGGTGGCGAAAATGAAATCTGACGGTAACAGTCGTGATACGGCAAGAACAATTTATGAACAAATGGTTGCGGAATCGAGTGATACACAGATAAAAGACAACGCCGGGTCACGACTTTTAGAACTCGATTCGCTTGACGAGCAAGATGCGATTCGTATTGCACTGCAAAATTTCAAAAATAAATACGATCGTTGTGCGAATAGATGGCAGGAAATTTTTCCGCTATTAAATAATGTTAAATTGCCAAACAGTAAAGATTTTCGTATTGATAAAGCGAATAATCTGGCTGATCCAACCGGAGTTCCTTATATTTTGGATAAAGCAAATTGTGATGTTTTATTAGACAAAGAAAAAACTAAAGTTCCCTGGAAATAAAATCGGCAGATTTGACTAAAACACTAATTATATTTATGACAGCAATCATTGAAATTGAAAATTTATCAAAGGATTACGAGGTCGGTTTTTGGAAAAAGAAAAAAGTTCGTGCTTTGGATGGTTTGTCCCTAAAAATTGACGGCGGACAGATATTTGGTTTTTTAGGCGGGAATGGTGCGGGTAAAACGACGACGATAAAAATTTTAATGTCGCTTATTTTTCCGACGACCGGCAAAGCGAAGATTTTGGGTGAAGATATTTCAAACGTGAAAATGCACACGCGCATCGGTTATTGCCCGGAAAATCCGTATTTTTACGATTATCTCAAAGCGAATGAATTGATGATGTATTTCGCCGAACTTTTCGACTTAGACAAAGCCAAAGCCAAACAAAAAACAGCGGAACTTTTAACTAAAGTCGGACTCGCAGAAAAAGATTGGAACAAACAATTGCGGAAATTTTCCAAAGGAATGCTGCAACGAGTCGGGATTGCACAGGCTTTGATAAACGATCCTGAGATCGTTTTTTTAGACGAACCGATGAGCGGACTCGATCCGATCGGACGACGCGAAGTGCGCGAACTTATCGCCGAATTGCGGACAAACGGCACGACCGTTTTTATGTCCACGCACATTTTGTCCGACATCGAAGCCTTGTGCGATAACGTCGCTATTTTGCGAAACGGAAAACTGTCCGCAACCGGAAAATTAGACGATCTATTAACGCAGAGCGGCGAAATGCAATCGTTTGAAATCGTTCTGAAAGGCTTAACAGCCGAGAGTTTACAAGCCGAAATTGATAAAATTGCCGGCGCAACTTTAACGGCAAAACCAAACGGCGCAAACATTCAGGTTTTAGACGAAAACGACATCGAAAAAATCCTGCAAATAACCCGTAAATCAGGCGGAAGCCTCGTTTCCATCCAACATTTCAAACAATCATTGGAAGAGTTGTTTGTCAGTCAGAACCGTCTGCGGTAGCGGGCGGTTTAACTCAA
>JANMAA010000005.1:0-1583 GCA_031359215.1 Acidobacteriota bacterium
CAATACGATTTCCAAGAACATTCAGATATTGATTGCCCAAAACGCAAACCAGATCGGTTTTTCCTTCCAAATCAGTTCGGGATTCTTCGCTCTCAAGCAAAACAACATCAATCCCAGTCCGAGTGTTCCGTAAACTCCATAAAGTGCGCCGTGCGCGTGAACCGCCGTCGTGTTCAAACCCTGCATATAATAAAGCGCAATCGGAGGATTAATCATAAAACCGAAAATTCCCGCGCCGACCAAATTCCAAAAGGCGACGGCAACAAAGAAATAAACCACCCATTTATATTGCCTGAGCCACGGACGCACTTTCGAGCGGCGGATATTCTCAACCGCTTCGTGTCCGATGAGCAGCAGCGGAACTATTTCCAACGCACTGAAAACCGAGCCGAAAGCAATCGCCACAGTCGGAGTTCCGGCAAAATAGAGATGATGAAGCGTGCCGATAATGCCGCCGCTCAAATAAATTGCGCCTGAAAGAAGCGATGCCCGCGCCGCATTTTCTGCGCGAATCACGCCGAGTTTGGCAAACAGGTAAGCTATGACGACGGTTGCGAAAACCTCAAAATATCCTTCGACCCAGAGATGAACAACCCACCAACGCCAGTATTCAACCACCGAAAGATGCGAACGCATTCCGTAAAAAAGTCCCGGACTGTAAAATAGAGCGATTCCCGAAGTCGTCAAAAGATACAAAATAATCAACGATTTCGGCGTGCCTTTTTGTTTCAGCGCGGGAACGGCGGAACGTGCAATCAGGAACAGCCACAACAGCAAACCGATGAACAGAGCGGCTTGCCAGATTCTGCCCAAATCAACATATTCATAGCCTTGATGACCGAACCAAAACCACAAATCGCCGGGAAGCAAGTGCATCACGCTCATCCATTGTCCCGCCATTGAACCGAAAACGACGATAACTAACGCGCCGAATAAAACATTTACGCCGAGCCTTTGATATTTCGGCTCGTAGCCGCAGATAAACGGTGCGATAAACAGTCCGGCAGCAAGCCACGCCGTCGCAATCCAGAAAATTCCGAGCTGTGTGTGCCAGCTTCGCGTGACGACATACGGCAAATAATCCTGCAAAGGAAAACCGTAAAATCCGCCGCCTTCCACACCATAATGTGCCGTGATAATTCCCACAATGATTTGCAGCAAAAACAAAAGCGTGACGACCAGAAAATATTTAACCGTCGCCGTTTGCGAAGGTGTCAGATTTGCACCAACCAAAGGGTCTTGATACGGCACATCATCTGTGACGATTTCCGTCTTACTTTGCGCGTAGAACCAAACCATCCAACCGATTCCGGCGAGAAGCATGATGATACTCACGCCCGTCCAGACAATTGAACTGCTCGTCGGCACATTGGCAACCAACGGCTCGGACGGAAAATTACTCGTATATGAAATTGTGTCGTTCGGGCGATTGGCGGCGGAAGCCCACGCCGTCCAAAAGAAAAATGAGTTTAACTGCCGCAATTTTATCGGGTCTGATTGGGCATCTTTTTGAATAGCATAATCTTTGCTGCCGCTCGAAAAAATACCGGAATAATGCTTGAGATTTTCTTCAAACGCCTCAG
>JANMAA010000010.1:0-21153 GCA_031359215.1 Acidobacteriota bacterium
GACAAAGAAGTGAAGGAACCACAAGACTTAATTGAAGCAATCAGTAGTTATAAACCAAACGACAAAGTTGATATTACCTACAAGCGAAGTGGTATAGAAAGTAAAACATCTGCAACGTTAGGTGAAAACTAGCATTATCTCGATACAGGGATGACAGATTCGGAAATCGAAGCGGAAATCAGCCAGATCGAACTGACGAATATGCTGACCGCCGAACTTCGCAAACGCTACCCCGAATCTTATCGGCTGGCACGGCGCGTTTCGACCTTGATTCAAACAAGCAAAGGCTTTAAACGATTTGACAATATCAATAATCCCGAAGTTCATCGTCGTCTGGTTGATCGGCTTTACGGGTTGGCGGAGTGGAGAGACGGCAAACCGCGCCGCAATTTTCAGGAAATGGAAGAAAGAGTAAAATCGGTTGCATTCCAAACCCGCGATACGCGAATGGTCGGCTGCACGGGCGATGCTCAAATCGTCATCAGCAACGTCGAACTCGAAAAATTAATTGTCAAAGTTTTCAAAGCGGTTGATTCGCCGGTTGATGTGCGCTCATTGCGTTCATTCGTAATGTCGCGGCTGCCGATTATGGATATTTATTTAGTTCCGGTCGGCGGAACAAGCAAAGAAGATGACGGCGACCGGGTAGAATTCGATTATGCCGACACCCGCGAAACGCCTGAAGAAAATGTTTTACGCCGCGAAGGTGAATTAACGGCGGTAGGTTGTGTTGAAAGTTTTCTGAGCAACTTAAATAAATCGGTGCGCGGAAAGTCGAAACAATATAACCGGATGATAAATGTTCTCTGGTATTGCTATTTGATCAGCGATAGCGGAACACAGCTCGAAGTTGCGGAAATGCTCGGCGTTTCCGATTCTCTCGTTTCCGACTATCGAAAGCGCATCGAAGCCTATCTCCAACAACTCTCATTTAACGGTGTGAACGAAGCCCGCCAATTTGAAAAAGCCTTACGCCACAAAGTTCGTGATCTGGTTTCGGTTGAAAAAGAAGAAGTTACGGTTTGATAAGTTTAATATCTTAGTTCTCAGAAGTTCTCACATCTCAAAAAAACTTATTTATCCTATAAAATTTCTGATAAACTAAATTGACCTGAAACTCGAAACTTACCGATGCCTGCCGATAAAGCGAAAAATCCTGATTATCAACCGCTTGGCATTTCTGCTAAAAATGGCGGCGCGAAAAACGGTGATCAACCCTCGCTTAAACCTTCACAAAAAACCAATCAAAAAGATTTATCGGAAAATAATCTAAACAATCCAAGTAAAAAAGTTGAAAAAATCCTATCTGAACCTGTCCCTGAAAGTGATGTTCCATTGCAAACGGAGGATGTTTCCGTTTCATCAGAGGCTGTAGAATCTACACCGGACATATCTTATGCCGAAGAGCAAAAGAATAGAAAGCAAAAAAAGAAAATAGAAAAAGACAGGGCGTTACTAAGTAATGATCGATGGCTTAGTCGAAACGGTCATAGCTTAACCTATGTCGGAGTTTTTCTTTTTACGTTTGTCCTTTATTTTCGTCCTTACGAATTGATTCCCGCGCTTTCAGGGTTGAATTCGATAGCTTTTATCATCGCCATCGTTACCTTGCTGATTTATCTGCCGACCCAACTTTCATCCGAAGGTTCGCTGACGATTCTTTCAACCGAAGTAAAGTGCATTCTTTTTATCACTTTTTGGGCATTAGTGACGATGCCGCTGGCAAAAAGCCCGGGCACGGCTTGGGAAACATTTAACGATACTTTCAACAAAGTAGTTTTGATATTTATCGTGATGGTGAATACCTTGCGAACACCTGAGCGGCTCAAAGGTTTAATGTGGCTTTCAATCGGGGTCGGCGTGATGCTCAGTTATCAGGCGGTAGAGCTTTATCAAGCCGGCACTTTTGCGACCGAAGGTTATCGCGTCAGTGTCGATTACGGCGGAATGTTCGGCAATCCTAATGATTTGGCAATGCACTTGGTTATCGTTACGCCGCTTGCCTTTGCATTCGGAATGGCATCGAAAAAAATGTCGTCGCGGATTTTGTATTTCGGGATCACATTCTTATTGATTATTGGAAATATGGTAACGCAATCACGCGGCGGATTTTTGGCTTTGATTGCAACATCGGCGGTGCTGGTGTGGAAACTCGGCAAAAAGCAACGCTTCAAGGTCGTTTTGGTTTCAGCGGTTATCGGCATATTATTTATAGCGATTGCGCCGGGTGATTACGGCAAGCGAATTTTATCTATTTTTATACCGTCGCTCGATCCGGTCGGTTCGAGCGATCAACGCAAAGAATTGCTCCAACTTTCAATAATAGTAACTTTGCGAAATCCGTGGGGCATCGGTTTGGGGAATTTTCCGATTGTCGGCGTGAGAAATTTACAGACGCACAATGCTTATACACAAGTTTCATCGGAACTCGGTTTGCTGGCTTTTGCGTGTTATGTAATTTTTATCGTCAGTCCGTTGCGAAAACTCGGCGCAATCGAGCGGCAGTTATTTGCAAATAAGGAAACTGCCTGGTTATATTATATGGCGATTGGAGTTCAGGGAAGTATCGTTGCCTATATGGTGGCTAGTTTTTTCGGCGCAGTAGCATATAATTGGTTTATCTATTATCCGATTGCCTACGCGATTTGTCTGCGCCGCATTTATCGCGCCGACCAACTCGAAAAAGGCATCGAGATTGAAGGAGAAAAGCGTCTGAGCAATTATTTCAAATTGCAAGAGAATTAATATTTGATTTTAATTACCGAAACAATTTTTTGGCTAGGTGCGGTCGCGCTATTTTATGCTTACATCGGCTATCCGCTACTTGTGTATCTCATCAGCCGTTTGTTCCCGAAAAAAATTGTCCGTGCCGCCTTCGAGCCTTCCGTTACGGTTCTTATTACGGCTTATAATGAAGAACAAGCCATTCGGGGTAAACTCGAAAATACTTTAGAGATCGATTATCCGAAAGAAAAATTGGAAATTCTGGTTGCATCGGATTGTTCGAGCGATAAAACCGACGAAATTGTCAAAGAGTTTGCGGCAAAAAACGTGAAACTTCATCGGCAAACCGAACGGCTCGGTAAAACGATGGCGCAAAATGCGGCGGTTGAAAAAGCGTCGGGTGAGATTGTTTTGTTTTCAGATGCAACGACGATGTATCAGCCCGACGTTTTGAGCGCAATATTACCTAATTTTGCCGATAAGACGATTGGCTGTGTGGCGGGAAAATTAGTTTATGTTGACGATTCTCAGTCACCCGTCGGCAAAGGCGCGAAAAGCTATTGGAATTACGAAACTTCTATCAAGATCAGCGAAAGTCGGGCGTGTTCGTTAATCGGCGTATCGGGTTGTTTGTATGCCGTGCGAAAATCGGCTTATCAACCGATGTATGCCGAAGCGTGTTCGGATTTTTTGATTTGCACGATTCTTTACCGGCAGGGTTTGCGGTCGATTTATGAACCGAACGCCGTTTGCACCGAAGAAACAAACCGGCAGACGGTCAAAGAAATGCGAATGCGTGTTCGGGTTATTTCGCAAACTTTTGCCGATCTGTGGCGCAATCGCTCGATGCTCAATCCGCTGAAAAGCGGTTTTTACGCGATCGAGTTGTTTTCGCACAAAGTTCTTCGTTATGCAGTGCCGCTTTTTTTAATTTTGATGTTTTTTTCATCAATGATTCTCGCCTTTACGTCCGCGATTTGGGCAACTATATTTGTTTTACAGATCGTTATTTATGCGGCGGCGGTTGGCGGTTGGATATTGGAAAAGACGGAAAAATCTTCCAAACTTCTGGCAATTCCGCTTTATTTTGTTTTAACGAATTTGGCATCGCTGATCGGATTTTATAAATTCTTACGCGGCGAACGCTATGCGTTTTGGGAGCCGATACGCGATTCCAAAGACGCAGACGAAACTTCTGCATCTTTTAATCAAACCGCATAAAAGGCATTCTGGAAATGTGAAAAACAGCTCCGTATTTCCATTATATAAAGTTTTCTCCAAGTTTTTGTATGCAGGAAAAATTTTCAAAATCTTCGGGTAAATTAACAAAACTGACTGAACCGCCAAAAGTCAGCGTGATAATTCCTGCTTATAACATCGCCGAATTTATTGCCGAAACACTCGATTCGGCACTGGCGCAAACATTTCGGGATTTTGAAATAATCGTGGTCAACGACGGTTCGCCCGATTCTGCCCGAATGGAAGAAATTTTGTCGTCTTATCTTGATAAGATCATTTATATCAAACAAGAGAACAGCGGCGCGGCGGCGGCACGAAACACGGCTATTTCAGCCTCGCGCGGAACAATTTTGGCTTTTCTCGACGGCGACGATGTTTGGTTTCCCGAATATCTCGCCTCGCAAATAAATTTTCTCGAAACCAACGATTACGAAATGGTTTATTGCGACGCGGCATTTTTCGGTGAAAAATACTATAAGCACGAAACTTATATGCAGCAGTCCTGCTCAAAAGGAGAAGTTACGCCGGCAAGTTTGTTGAAAACGGATTGTAACGTCATTACTTCCGGCACGATTGTCTTGAAAGATGCACTGTTGAAATATGGACTTTTTGATCTTAACGCACCGCGTGTCGAGGATTTTGAAATGTGGTTTCGGCTGTCTAAAAATAGCGTCAAAATTGCTTATCAAAAAGTAGTATTGCTCAAATATCGCATCAGACTAGGCAGTTTAACGGGCAATAATGTCGAAAGAGCCGAACGAACTATCAAGGCTTTGGAGGTAATCAAAGAAAAAAACGCATTAACCGAAACGGAATTAAACATTTGGCACGACCGAATGAACATCAGTCAGGCGGAATTATATTTGGAGAAAGGGAAAAGCTATTTAGCCGAAAGTAAATTTGCCGAAGCCCGCGCAAGTTTTCAAGCGGCGAATAAACAATATCGAAAATTCAAGCTAACGGCGATAAGTTGGCTTTTAGCGGTCAATCCGAAACTGGCTTTGGCACTTTTTAGAAAAATGCGATCCGGCGAATTTTTTCTCATCGCTCCAAATAGTTCAAAACATTAAGTAGAAATTTGGTATGAAACTTAATATTATAATTCCAACCTATAATCGCGCCGAAAGTCTCGGAAAAACTTTGCTGAGTTTAGCAACTGCTGCATCACCACCCAATTTTGAGATCGAAGTAACGGTCGTCGATAACAATTCGACTGATGAAACGCGGAGCATTGTCGAAGAAATGGCGGCACATTTTTCAAAGATCAAACTCGAATATTTGTTTGAAGAAAAACAAGGACGCTCATTTGCGCTAAACACGGGCATCAAAAATGCCGACGGCGAACTTTTGAGCGCAATTGATGATGATGAAGAAATAGATAAACAATGGTTTATCGAGGTTGAAAAAACTTTTCGGGAACGCTGGGAAGAACTCGATTTTCTGAGCGGAAAGATTTTACCGAATTTAGAAATCGAGCCGCCAATTTGGGTTGAACCTTTAAAAGTCGGCGCACTTTGCTGGCGCGATTTTGGCGACGAAGAATGGGTTTATGATGCAAATTCGCCAATTATAAGCGGTGCCCACGGAATCTTTAAAACATCTGTTTTCAGAGAGATCGGGTTTTATAATGAACATATCGGAGTTAAAGGAAAAGGCTTTATCGGTGGTGAAGATAACGCTTTTTACGAACAACTTATCAGAAACAAAAAACGCGGCATCTATAATCCGAAACTGATTATGTATCACTATGTTCCGGCATACCGTTTGGACAAAAGTTATTTCCGCCAATGGCTTTTCGGCATCGGAATTTCAAGACATTTAGCGGACATTTACGAAAAGCCGATTGAAGGAAGGAGAGTTTTTGGAGTTCCGCGTTGGATGTATCGAAACGCTTTGAGCGGTGTCTTTGCTAAAATCAAAAATGTTTTTAGCGGAAATGAAACCGAATCATTAGCCGCCGAAAATCAACCTCTGGTTTTCGCCGGATTCTTTTACAGCAAAAATCTGCAAAGTTCATGGCTCGATAAACCTTTGCAGGCAATTGCTAAAAGGCTTGTAAAATCGATCGAAAGATAAATGCCGATGAATGAACCGACACCAAAAAAGGCTTCCCTAAAATCACAAAGCGCGTGGCTGATGTTTGCCAAAGTTACGGGTTTTGTGTTGAGTTCGCTGTTGCCGTTTTTGGTTGTCCGGTTTTTAACTCAGGATAAGGTCGGAGTTTACCGTCAAACTTTTCAGGTCATCATCAACGCCGTCGCTATTCTGCCGCTCGGGTTTAGTATGAGCGCGTATTACTTTCTCAACCGCGAAACGGAACGACGCAAAGCCGCAGTTTTTAATATTCTGATATTCAACTTTACAGTTGGCGGATTGGCGTGTCTTGCACTGTATTTTTCCCCGCAATTTCTCGGCAATATTTTTAGTAGTGATGAAATGACGCGGCTTTCCCCAAAGATCGGCGTGGTGATTTGGCTTTGGATATTTTCCACGTTTTTGGAGGTCGTCGCTCTTGCCAATCAAGAAGCGCGGGTAGCAACCGTTTTTATAATTCTCGCTCAACTAACCAAAACTATTTTGATGGCGGGCGCGGTGATTGTCTTTGCTACCGTTGAATCATTCGTTTATGCGGCGATGATTCAAGCGGCTTTGCAAACGATAATTTTATTCGGCTATCTGAATTCGAGATTTCCACGGTTTTGGCGAGAATTTGATTGGCGATTTTTTCGTGAACAGGCATATTATGCGCTCCCTTTCGGGTTGGTCGGATTGCTTTGGACACTGCAAACCGATATTCACAATTACTTTGTCGGCAATCGTTTTAGCGACGCGGAATATGCGATTTATGCGTATGGTTGCTTCCAGTTGCCACTGTTTGCGATATTGGCTGAATCAACCGCTGCGGTGCTTATTCCGCGAATGAGCGAATTGCAAATGAAGGACGACAAACGCGGGATGATCTCACTAACGGCGCGGACAATGCAGAAACTTTCGTTTTTTTATTTTCCCGCATACGCTTTTTTGCTCATCACGGCGAATGTTTTTATTACCACGCTCTTTACCGAAAATTTTGCCGCGAGCGTGCCTATTTTTATTATCAATCTGACGCTCTTACCGTTTGATATTTGGGTAGTTGATCCGATAGTCCGGGCTTATAAAGAGTTTGGCAGATTCTTGCTCATCATTCGCGTTTTTGTATTGATCGGACTTGTTGCGGCTTTGTGGTTCGGGGTTCAGCATTTCGATTTGCGCGGAATGATTGCGATTGTCGTCGTAACGAGTTTGATTGAAAGATTTATTTCAACGGCGGTTCTTGCCCGTAAAATGAACGTCAAACGCCACGATTGGCGGCTTTTGAAAGGTGTCGGCAAAACCGCAATCGTCAGTGCGTTTGCCGCCGTCATCACGCTTTTTGCTTTTTGGCAAATCAAAGAATTTACGCCCGCTTTAGGAGCAAATCTCACGCAAATTGTTTTCTCGAGTCCGAAACAAAGCATAGTTTCTTTCGTTGCGGGAAGTCTGACACTTCTGTTTTCATTTATGGTTTATACCCCGATTTATCTGTTTGGAATGAATTACTTAAACTTAATTGAAGAAGAGGAAAAAGAATTTGTCGGAAAATCTTTTAGTTTTATAAAGAAACTCGTTTTTCCCAAAACACAATATTTGAACGCGAAGTAATTTCAGCAAAATGAGCAGATTTCTGACCCAAAATATCTTTGTTCCGCTTTCGCATCTTCGGCGTGGTTGGCGGAAAAATATGCGTCCGATTTTTAAATTTTATCAGGCGGGTTTGGAGTTTCGGCGTGAAGCAAAAAATTGGAGTGAAGAACAAAAATGCGATTGGATATTGTCACAATTAAGATTTACTTTACGACAGGCTGCCGCAGAAACTCATTATTATCAAGAGCTTTTTCAAAAAATCGGTTTTGATGCAAAAGTTGATTTTAGCTTTGAAGATTTTGCCAAATTGCCAACTTTAGAACGCGAAGACATAGCAAATGCGGGTGAAAGACTGATTTCAAAAGTTATTCCGCGCAACCAATTACTAAAAGATGCGACGGGCGGTTCGACGGGAACGCCGACGGAAATTTGGCTGGGCGCGGAAGAACGCGGTTGGGCGGAAAGCGCGATTGATTTTTCATTTGAAAAGATCGGCGTTCCGTCAGGCGCAAAAACTGCGTATTTTTGGGGACATCACCTCGACCCGAAAACTGCGGATAATTTTCGTGAAAAGGTGCGATCATTCGTTACAAATGTGCGCTATTTCGATTGTTTCCGTCTTTCGCCCGAAATTTTTCAAAATTATCACGACGAGTTTGAAAAATGGTCGCCCGATTGCATTGTCGCGTATGCTTCCGCACTTGGGCATTTTGCCGAATATTTGCAAGAAAAAGGGATTCGCCCAAAAAATTATCCGCGTGTTTGTTTTGTAACCGGTGCGGAAAAACTCTATCCCGAACATCGCAAAGCGGTTGAAGAAGTTTTCGGCAAGCCGGTTTATGAACGCTATGGCGGACGCGATTTCGGCGGCGTGGCAATTCAAACAAATCCGAACAAAAATCTCGATTTCGAGATAGATTGGGCGTGGGCGTTGGTTGAACCGGAAAGCGACGAAGAAAATTCGCCGATCTTAGTAACCAAACTTCACGCTGACGGAATGCCGATGATCCGCTATCGTGTCGGCGACATCGGAAAATTCCCGATTGGAAGCAAAAGCGGACAGCCGACATTTTACTTGCGCGAAATTGTCGGACGCGACCTCGACCGTTTGTGGCTTCCCGACGGCAGAAATATTCACGGTATCGAATTACCGCATTTGATGAAAGATTTTCCGGTGCGCGAATTTATGCTGATTCAAGCTGAAGACTACAGTGTCGAACTACAATTTATACCGAAAAACGGATTCGGCGCGAAAGATAAAGATGCGATCACACAAACACTTGCGTCAAACCTCGAAGGCTTGGCGGTTAATCTAAAACAAGTGGATGAAATTCCGCGCACGAAGGCAAATAAATGGCGACCTGTTGTGTCAAAAGTAAAAAGATGAAGAAAGATTTACAAGAAATAATCAAAGATTCACGGGTTTCCGCCGTGAAAACTCAGCCAAAATATCCGACAACCGAAGGTGAAAACGAAATTTGGCGGGCGATTTGTCAAAATGCGGAAAACCTCGGTTGGGCAGACGCAAAACGCGGTTGTTTCGGTAAAGTTATCGCTGAAGGCACAAGCGTTTTGATTAAGCCGAATCTCGTTCTCCACGCCAATCAATCAACCGGCGGAATGTTGCCGCTGGTGACGCATCCGTCTTTGATAAAAGCGGTTGTGATGGAGGTTCTAAAGGCAAATCCGGCGGAAGTTTTGGTTGGCGACGCGCCGATCCAAAGTTGCGATTTTGCGAAACTTTTGCAGGTTACAGAGCTCGATAAATGGTCGGCGGAATTACAGAAAACAGATGCGCGCTTCAAAGGAATTCAGGATTTTCGGCGCACGACCTGCGCCATCGTTAAAGGTGTGCGCGTCGCGGATGAAAATGTTCAACCGGAAGAAAATTTCGTGCTTTATAATTTGGGCAAAGACAGTCTGATCGAATCGATAACCGATGATAAAAATTCCCTTCGCGTAACAAGCTATGATCCGCGCCTGATGGCAAAAACACATTCGCCCGGAAATCATCAATATCTCGTTTCGCGCCGTGTCATCGAAGCGGATGTGGTAATAAATCTGCCGAAACTCAAAACTCACAAAAAAGCGGGAATTACCAACGCGCTCAAAAATTTGGTCGGCATCAACGGCAATAAAGAATATCTGCCGCATCATCGCATCGGCGGTGCGGACAACGGCGGCGATTGTTATCCGGGCAACGATTTGGTCAAACGCGCCTTGGAATCGGTGCTTGACCGCCAAAATATGACCAATTCGATGGCAAAAGGAAAGATGCTGGCAACTGTCGGGACACAACTCGAACGCGTAATGCGTCTGAAAGGCGACGAAATTGGTGTCGAAGGCGCGTGGTCGGGAAACGAAACGGTGTCGCGGATGTGCCTTGATTTGAATCGTATTTTACTTTACGGGAAAAGCGATGCAACTTTGGGCGAAACGGTGCAGAGGCAAGTTTTGCACATTATTGATGCCGTCATCGGCGGACAAGGCGACGGACCTTTGGCATCCGATGAATTACCTCTGGGTTTGATCTTAGCGGGCGAAAATGCAGCGGCAATTGATTGGGTCAGCGCACATTTGCTTGGCTACGATGCCCGAAAAATTTCGTTGACAAATCATTCATTTACAGATTTTCGTTGGCGCATCACCGATTTTGAACCGACGGAAATTAAACTTTTGGGTGATTGGTCGGATAATTGGTCATCGAAAAATCTGCTTGAGTTGGCAAAAGGACAAGAAGTAAATCATCCGGTAGGCTGGAGAAACTCCAAAGCCTAGCGAAAAATTGAATATTGCGCTTTATTCGAGGTTTGTAAAATAAATGACAACGTCCGGCAGTTATCAGGAATATACTGAACAGGCTATTAAGAATTTTGTTAACCAAGACTTGAAAAGCCGATATTTGCGGGTGTCTGCCGTAGAAGATAAGGAAATTGAAAATGTTTTAGAAATTGGTTGCGGTGCCGGACAAGAATTATTGACGTTTGTCGAAAAAACGAAGGCATTTTGCGTTGGAATTGATGTAGCCGAAGAACTCGGCATAGTCGGAAAAGTTTTTTTTGAAAAAGCGAACTGTGAAAACCGTGTTGCTCTGGTTCGTTCTTTTGGCGAGAGTTTGCCATTTGCCGACGAGATTTTCGATGTCATTTTATGCCGTGTCGCGCTTCCGTATATGGATAATCGCCAAACGATTGCCGAAGTTGCCAGAGTTTTGCGCCCGAAAGGAGTTTTTTTGTTGAAAACTCACGCACTCGCATTTTATTTTGGAATGATTGCGCGGCGACTAAGAACATTTAATTTGAAACAAATTGCTTATCCGTTAATTTGTTTAGCGGGCGGCACATGGCATTCGTTAACAAAAAATCAACTAAAAAAAGGCTTTTGGAAAGGTAAAGAGGTCTTTCAGACTCGAAGGTTTTTAGAAAAAGAATTTGCCAAACACGGTCTGAGAATTAGCGGGGAATTATCTGACACAAATATCCAAACACCTTCGTTTATAGTGGTGAAAAATTGAACTTGGGGACAACTTGTCTGTCCTTATCTACAATTAATGTCTGTCTATATTAAAAAATATCTAACCAAACTGAAGTATTCGTTGCCGTGGTTGACGCGGTATCCGTTGGCGCGGGGAAAATCGTTTTTTGAACAAGGTGAAGGGAAGAAAAATATCATTTTTACGATTGCCAATCATTTTGAACCGGCGTGGGAAGCCGGCAGCACATTAAGTTTTGATGAGCAACGAAGGCGTTTGGATGATTATCAAAAATTAGCCCGTAAGACCGGTGAAAATGTTCTTGACGCTGATGGCACAAAGTTTCGTCACTCGCATTTTTATCCGGCGGAACAATATAATCGGCATCTTCTCAACAAATTAGCGGAAATGCAAGCCGAAGGTTTAGGTGATGTTGGTATTCATCTTCATCACGGCGTAGAAAAACCTGATACAGCGGAAAATTTGCGAAGGGTTCTGATCGAATTTAGAGATTGTTTAGCCGAAGAACACGGATGTTTATCGCGTTGGGATGGAAAAGGGAAACCGCAATATGCGTTCGTTCACGGTAATCTTGCGTTGGCAAATTCGTGCGGCGGCAAGTATTGCGGCGTTGACGAGGAAATGCAGATTTTGCAGGAAACCGGCTGTTACGCCGATATGACCTTGCCTTCTGCGCCAGATGAATCGCAGGTTCCGATGCTCAATCAAATCTATGAATGCGGTTTGCCGCTCGATCAAAAAGCCCCGCATCGAAAAGGTAAGCAAGTCGCCGTTTTTGGAAATAAACCGCAATTACCACTTATATTTACCGGACCACTGATTTTTAACTGGACACGGCGCATAAACGGTCTTCCCGTTCCGCGTCTTGACGATGGCGCATTAGCCGCTAATCAACCGATGGATCTAGCAAGATTAAACCGTTGGTTATCAGCAAATATTATCGTCAATGGTCGCCCGGATTGGATTTTTGTCAAACTTTATTGTCACGGGTTTTTTGATCACGATCAGGAAAACAGCATCGGCGCAGGTGCTGAAAGATTTTTTAATGAAGTGATCGAAAATGGCGAAAAAACTGATCAGTATAAAGTTTATTTCGCTTCGGCACGCGAAGCCTTCAATATGGTTTCAGCCGCAATAGACGGGAAAACGGGAAGTCCGGGCAAATTCAGAGATTATCGCTTGAAAGCGATTATGGAGGAAGGCAAAATATCCAAAAACTGAAAATTGCGAGCAAATAGAACTATGTCAATAGCAACAATGACGAACCCGTTTGATACAATAAAAAAGATGAAGGGAAAGAGTTGGACGGAAATCCGCACACGCAGCGAACAAGCCTTTTCCGTTTACACCGAACAAATCGGCTTAAGCGGCAAGTTGCCGTCCGATGCCGAACTGCGAAATCTATTTGAAAAAACTTACTTTGTCAATAAACAAATCACGGCGGAAGTTCTATTTGATAAATTCTACGAAAACTCGAAATCGGTTTTTTTTCAAACTTTCCGAAACAAAGAAAAAACACTCGAAACTTTTCGGCGCAATTTCGGTGAAAAAAGTGCGCGCTTTTTTATCAAAAAAGCGGAAAATCTGATCGAAGGCAGGTTTGATTTGCTTGGTTATCAAAATCTGGATTTTGGCAAAAATGTTGATTGGCATTTTGAACCTGTTTCGCATACCAATTCTCCATTAAAGCATTGGAAACAGTTTGACGAACTTGCAACGGACGACACCGGCGACAAGAAAATAGTTTGGGAACTTAATCGTCATCAACATTTTTTTACGCTTGGAGTGGCATTTTGGTTAACCGGCGATGAACGATTTGCCGCAACTTTCGTGCGCCAT
This sequence comes from Acidobacteriota bacterium, assembly GCA_031359215.1. GTDB lineage: Bacteria > Acidobacteriota > Blastocatellia > Pyrinomonadales > Pyrinomonadaceae. Next base: position 12,959 of record JANMAA010000010.1, read on the forward strand.
CTGGAAAGTTGGATGGATCAGAACCCACCTGGAATGGGTGTTAATTGGGTGAGTAGTCTGGAGGTCGCTTTTCGTTCGATTTCGTGGATTTGGGCATTTCAATTTTTTAAGGACTCAAAAAGTTTTACACCTGAGCTTTTTCAAACAGCCGTAAAGTTTTTATTTATTCACGGCAAACATATTGAAAAATATCTCTCGACCTATTACAGTCCGAACACACATCTGACGGGCGAAGCACTCGGATTATATTATCTCGGAACGCAATTACCTTTTCTCAAACAGGCAAAACACTGGCGCGAACTAGGTCAGGAAATACTTTTTGCCGAACTTGACCGGCAGATTCTACCCGATGGCGTTTATTTTGAGCAATCAACCTGGTATCAGCGTTATACAGCGGATTTTTATACGCAATTTCTTATTTTGAAAACGCTCAACGGCGAAGAAACTTCAGCAGATTTGCAGACAAAACTTTCCGACAAACTTCAATCCACGCTCGATTTTTTGATGTATATTACTCGTCCCGACGGCACAACACCATTGATCGGCGACGATGACGGCGGAAGATGTCTGCCGCACGGCAACGCGGCACAAAACGATTTTCGCGCTTCTTTGGCGACCGGCGCAGTGCTTTTTGAACGCGGCGATTACAAATTCGTAACGGGCGATCTGACAGAGGAAACGCTGTGGCTGTTGGGCGCGGAAGGCGTAAGCGGTTACGAAACTTTACGGGCGCACATTCCGGGCAAAAATTCTTGTGCATTTAAGAACAGCGGCTATTTCGTGATGCGCGACGGCTGGGCAAATACGGACAATTATCTTTTAATCGATTGCGGAGACCTCGGTGCGATGAAAGGCGGACACGCGCACGCCGATGCTCTTTCGATAGATTTAGCGGCTGGCGGAGAATCACTTTTGGTTGACGCGGGAACTTATACTTATCACGAATCGAAAGAGTTGCGGGATTTCTTTCGTTCGACAATTGCTCATAATACTTTGATGATTGACGAGAAATCCCAATCAGAACCGGGCGGGAAATTCAGTTGGAAAACAAAAGCGAACTCACGGCTTAATTCGTGGATTTCACAGGACAGATTTGACTTTTTTGAAGGATCACACGACGGTTATGAAAGATTTTCCGACGCGCCGGCGACACCGACGAGAAGTTTGCTTTTTCTGAAAAACGATTATTGGATTATGCGCGATTTCGTGAAAACTTACGGCGAACACGACTATGGTTTGAATTTTCACTTTAACATCAAAACAAATCCATCAATTGAGGGTGCGGGAAACGGAACTTGGTGTGTCAACGAAACACCTGCCAATGCGGTCGGGTTGCGAATGTTCACATTTGGCGACAACGGCAATTGGCAGCGTAAAGAAAGCTGGATTTCACCTTGCCACGGAAAGCGGGTCAACGCGCCGTTTCTGCGGTTTGTCAGCAAAGGCATCGGCTCACAGGAGTTTTTTACCTTTTTACTGCCTAATGATATTGGTTTTACTGCTCCTGAAGTTTTTGAAACGGAAGTAAGCGGCGGACGCGCTTTTGTCATTAAATATCGTGAATATAAAGATATTTTCGTATTTACCGACGGTGAACAAATTGTCCATACCGAGATTTTTAATACGAATTTTCGCTTTTTGTGGGCGCGTCTGAGTGCGGATGAAGATTTGCCTGAAGAATTTGTCTTGGTCGGCGGCACGAATTTTTCACTCGCCGGCAGAGAAATTATCAATTATCCACAAAAACTGGATTTTGCCGTTGCGCGACGTTTGGGCAATCGGCTCAATGTCCGCACCTCCGAAAGCGTTTTCAGCGTTTCTCTACCTCAAAAACATTCGACCACATATATTTTAAAAAATCAGATGCTTTGATAGTCACCATCCTTGATTGTTGATGTAAAATCAACATTAGGCATCATCTTTGTCGGCTGAATGTTCCAATTAATGGGCGTGAACTTTAATCTGCCAACACCGTCAACGTTGCCGGCTGTTTTCTACAAATCGAATGCCGGCGATTTTTCGGAATTGATCAAAGAACTCACTTAAATCAATCTTATCGGAGTATTTAAGCAGGTAAGCCAAAGTTTTGTAGACTAAAATTAGCTGTTTACTTATACTTAACATTGTGTAGTCTCCTTATTTTTGAGCAGTTTTTTTCTCAAAATCATTTTACTCATTTTTTGGAGATCACATAACTTTCTAATCAAGACTCGGGTTAACTTATAAACTTTTGTCTTTCAAAACTTCGCAAATCATTCTGGTCATAATATTTCTTATACCAAATATTTTGAGAACTACTTAAATCATTTAAGACCAAAGGTTTATTATTAATTTGCGTTGTTTTAAATTCACGGTTTCGCCATTGATAATGGTCAACTAAGCGCAATGCTTCAATCGCAAATGCCGTAACAATATCCCGGTCGCGTATTTCCAGCAGATTATCACCGTTTCTTTGTTCAGGACCAAAAGCCAGATTGCTCGAACCGCAATAAACTACCGGATTATTGCCTTTAAAATCAACGACCACAAATTTATGATGGATGGCGTAACCGTCAATCTTGGGAACTTCTTGAAACGGCGGCGGCAGGACGGATTGAGTGTTACCACCTCTGGCAGCGACGCGAATACCTCGTTTACTTTCAGGTTTAAAAAGAAAAACTTTATATTGACCAGTTTTATTGCCAGCGGCATCTTTTATTTCTTCAATTGTGTCGGTGATGCCGTAAGTATAAATTTTGTTATCTTCTACCTGTGTCCGAACAGCGTCTAAAATACTGCTTTTGCTGTCATCCATCATAATTGCAAATAAAACATCGCTTTCGGCGGCAAGAATCCGGTTGGAAATAGTTTTAAAGAATTTAGTCGCTACGGCTTTTTTATGCGGCGAAAAACGGATGGTCATATCGGGCATATTTGCTTCGGCAATAATAAAATCATCATTAGCAAAATTGGTGGTGTTAAAAGTGTCCATCAAAGCCTGCCCTAAACTTTTATCAAACACATCTGCATAAAGTTGTGCAACTTTCGGATTATCAAAAATCAAAACGTGATTGGCATTGACATAAATTCCGTTGGTAGAGAAATTAGTCGAGCCGGTCAAAATTTTCTTTGCACCATTAACTGATTTTTGAATAAAAACTTTTGAATGACTGAGTGCGCCAAAACAACCTCTGGCAATCGCGCTCGGAGCAACGGCTTTGTTATTGAATAATGCTTCAAATTGTCCTTCATATTTAGCCGCGTCACCGTGAGTTCCGGCATTATCCAAAATAATCCGCAATCTTCCCTGACCGGCTAATGTAATCAGTTTTTCGACGACCATCGGTTCATTCAAGTCGTAGGCAAAAACATCCAGAGTTAAAGAATTATCCTTGAGTGTTTCATCCAAAAACTCCATCACCCGCGCCCGCGTCTGCCAGCCGAGATATTTGTGTTGTTCGGAATATTCGTATTGGCGGAATGCGGGAAACTGCGAATTTGAAATATTTGTAATCTTAAACTCCAATTGCCCGTCATCCGGTCTGACCTGATTATTCATTCCGAATCTTTTTACATACGCCTGTGATGAGACATAAGCGCGGGTAAAACCGACTTTTGTGCCTTTGCTTTCAAACGGACTGACATCTATTGTGACTGCTACAGTTAGACTATTATCAATTTCCTGTAAGACACCATTTTTTATAAAACGCGGAGTAATTTTGTAAATATAATCTCCAAAATAAGGATCATTTACGTTGTGATCGGTTGATGGAACGTGCGTCCAATGAAATATTTGAAACGGCGAATATCGTGAACTCAATTTTTGAACAACATCAATATGACTATCATCCAAAACTTTTTGGGCAAAGCTAAGTCTATTAAATAAAAAGTAGCCCGGTTTATTATCAAATTCAATATGAATACTAAAACCGACAAACCCTTCCAAAAGACTTTCATCCAAATCAAAAGCCAGAAATGTAGTTGCATCACCTTTATAAGCGCGGACACTGACAATATCCTTACCGTTTTTTTTAATTGAATTAAATACTTGATTCATTGTGATTTATTCTCCTTATAGTTTTTGGTTTTAATTATTATTGGGTTCAGTTACAGTTTCAGTCACCTTTGTTTTTGGTAGTGGATTGCGCATTATAACTTTTCTCACCAAAAGATTTGCAGGTATATCTGTAAATGTGACGATTTGAGATGCCTGTGGATTTTGGATTTGCAATACCGCACTTGTAGGAGATTGAACCACAAGTGTTCTTCCAACACCATCGGGGTTTAGGTTTTCAGTAAATCCAGAACCTTCGAGTTGGACAACTAAAATTGAATCTTCATAACTTATAATTGTTACTTTATCAATCCGTAAATATGTTGGATTGTAAACGGGTGGTCTGATTATATGAGATGGTGTGAAAAATGGATTCCTAACGGCTAATGGAAATTTAATAATGTCAGCCCCTGAATTACAATTTAAAGTGAATTTTAGAAATTCGTCTGTTGGATTTACAGGTTGGTTAGGGATGGTTATGAGTTTTTGTGGAAAAGGAGTTGCAGGCATAGGCGGCGTAGCGATGATTGCACCATTCATTATTAAATTTTGACACTGGTTAAACCCATCACCATAAACCAAAGCATTTACTCGGTTTGCGACTGTCGGATGGGGAAACACTTCGACACTTTCAATTTTTAAAGGATTCGGTGCTGATGGTTTGTTACCAAACATATAAGCAGAATCGCTCAAAGAAGTGTAACGCTTTTTATTGATGTATAGGTTATCTAAATTATTTACATCAATTGCAATTCCAGGTGCAACTAAAGTAATGGTTGGAGTTCCTTCTAAATCAGGCACTTCAAAAGTTGCGACGATTTGCTGTGCATCAATTCGCTCAAAATTTCCTTTTATTTTTTCATTCGACGAGTTAGTATTTACAGTTTTTGCGGCTTCGCTGTCATCCAGAATAAACGGTTGAGCAATTCCCAAAGACGGTTTTAATGGAACGCCATTTACCATAACCCCGATTTGCGATGAAAAGTTTTCACCATAAATGGAAACAGTTACCCGTTTTTCTTTTGATACCGGCTGGTAGCTTAATCCGCTAATATAAAAATCATTACTGTTTGATTCATTCCCGCCGCCCGGAATTGGTAAAACAAAAGCCCTGTGGTCGCTACAGCCCGAATTATTTTGTCGCCGGAGAGTAGTTTCAGAAAAATTCTGTGGCTGTCGGTCGGAGCGTTTGAAATAACAGCCTCCCGAATCAACGACAATTGAAGTTGCTTCTTGGGGAACAACCACTATGGCGTAGGTTGTTCGCACTCCTGAGAGCAAACGGTCAGTTCCGGGCATTGGCGTAAATGTCCAGCCGAATTCACGCGAACCTTTACCAAATGCTGATGAATAAAGTTCTTGTTGAACAAATTGGGAATATTGTTCATGTTGGCGTTGATAATTAAGATTTGCCCCGAATCCAAACAAAAATGACGCAACTATATTTAACGCCCCTGAACGATTTCGCAATTTAATATCATTTACGTTTAGCGAACTTTGACGAGGGATTAGTTCAATTGTTCTGATTTGGCGGTTGGAAATGTTAGAAACTACATCAATTGGATTTCCACCCGCAACACGGAGATTGCCATTTTCATCAAAACTATTGAGCACATTTGTTTGAGCATCAATGTTTCTAAACTGCGTAATTTTGCGAATCGAATCGGTAGCTGGAATAACTATACTAATCCCCAAAGCCTGTTCAATCAATTTACGATTTAATCTTCTTGTTTGGTCACTAGTAGGATTTGTAGGATTAAAAGCGGCAAGACCAGCCACGCCAAACAAACCAGGTTTAAGTTGATTTAGTAAACGTCCGCTAATTACCGAATTTAGTCCATTTGTTACAGAATAGATAACTTTTCCGAACATTTTACTCTTTTCTATCGCAGTAGCACTATTATAATCATCCAATAAAGTTCTAGTGCTTTCAGGAAATCTATCATACAGATATTCTGGAAGAGAATTAGCTGCTTTAGCCTGTGATAGTTGATTAACTAAAGCTTGAGAATCAATAAATTCACTTTGTTCAAACCAATACTGAGAATAAGTCTCTCTTGGGGTTTGAGTTAGAATTGACTGATATGTATCAGAAGTTGATAAAGGACGTTTATTTAATCCGCGAGGCTCGGCAGGGCATTCTATTTTAGTTCCGGCAGTATCTTGACAGATTATTTTTGTATAACCCAAAATTTTCCACCAAGATTGCGCCCATTTTTTATCAGCTCTATCATAGGAAGCGTTTATTGATTGGGGTAATTCAAGAAAAACGACTCGTTCGCCGGGACCAACTTCATCACGGAGCAAGGTAAGTTGTTTAGAAATAATTTCATATTGCAGTTGCAAATAATTATCCAGTTGCAGCGAGGCATTAAGTTTTGGCGGAGTATCAGCGTTTTCTATTATTTTTTTGGCTGCTTCACCAAAACTTTTATCCAATATGCCACTCATTTTACTACCATCAAATGAGCTACTTGAACTGGTTTCACTTATTTTATTTTCAGTTTTATTAAGAGTTGTCAGTTCACTATTATTTTGTTCAATCTGTTTATCTACCTTTGCCTGAACGACTGTTTTTTGTTCGATTTCAGAAGTGATTCTATCCTTTTCTTCCTGAGAATCTGCTTTTTTAAGTTCAATATTAAGGAGTGCAATATCTTGAGTGAGTTGGAGCGATTGATTTTGTAAATTGTCATTGCGCTTAGTTAATTCCTGCCGTCGCGTTGAATTAAAAATTTGGTTACTTTTAGCCTGGCTGTTATTAAAACGATCTGCTCCATTGTATTCTATTCCAACTTCCAAAAGCGTTTTTAGTAAATCAAGTTTTACCCCATTGATGGCATTTGCATCCAGCGCACCTAATCCCTGCGCTTTTAAATCAAGATTGCGGCGGTGCATTTGGGCAAGTAAATAATGGGCTTGTTCCAAAGTCCAGACATTTGGCTGATCAGCAGTAATTACAATTGGAACAGTTTGAGCTTGAACTTGAGCAGGTAAAAAAACCAAAACGGCAACATTACTTAAAACTAAGCTCATAGCTATAGCTTTAAAACAAATAAAACGAATAATTAAAATTTTTGCACAGAAAGTTTTTGGGCTGGTTTCATTTATAATAGTTGAATTCATTTTATACTCCTCATCTTAACGAAATTTTAAATTTGATAGTCATTGATTAGCTTCAGCAGTTACAAATTTCAGACTGTCATCTTGCTAAAAAAAAACTTTTTTAGCAAATTTGGATACAACTAAAACTCCATGTAAATCTGAAATAATCACAATAGCTTGCGGGGCAAAATCTGAATATTGAAAACTAAAAAAATTGGTTTATTTGAAAAAACTGACTTAAATGATTAAATTATCGTCATATTATCTTGCCCAAAAATCGGTTTTCATTTATATATGACTTTTTTTGCTAAAATCTTACAAAATATTTTATTTATCCAAAAATATTTTTTCATAAATTATATTTGTTGGAGGGAAAACACTTAAAGCATTGAAATTAGTGAATTTAATATTCTCAAAAAGCAGGTTTTCTATACAATAATGTTAATATTCGGTTTAAAGTAAAGGTATAATTGAGCATAAAAATTTAAAAGCCATTAAATCTTGGAATAAAAAATTCGCTCTAAAGTCCAATTACAAATAAATTTCTGCTATACTGCCCAAGATAATTTCTCATAAATTTCAATTTATCAAACAATAAAACAATCTATGCGAAATAGTTTTATCACAATCGAATACATTGCCGCGAGTGCGTTGTTTGTTTTGAAACGTGGCGATTTGGTGAGGCGGCGGTTTTGGTCGGGTTTGCAGCTTATACGGGCGAACTTCAGCAATACCTACGCCAAATTAAGCCGAAGAAGTTGAAAAGTTGTAGCGATGAATACTGCCTATTCGACTGATGACTTCTCTTGCCTTTTCAATTAATATTCTTTCGGCTTTTGGCTGAACTATTTTTATTGTTTCCAGCGCGTAAAAGACTCCTCGAAACTGACTTTTCAAATCATTAGACCTTATGCTGAATAAAAGATAAGTTTCTTTGGAAAGATTCAAACAATTGTAGTTTATCAGAATATGCTTGATTACAATTATTTGCGAAATAATGAGCGAGTCTTTTTAGCGACGACCAGTGTCACCGTTTTTGAGTTTGAAATTCTTTTAA
>JANMAA010000051.1:0-9637 GCA_031359215.1 Acidobacteriota bacterium
AAGTAAAAAGTGTTAATATATCCATTGAAATGAGCCGAGCTTTTTTAGTTGACTAATTTTGCAAGAATCAATCTACTAAATTACTCAGTTCATTTCATCTCTGCTCTCAATTTTTCAAATATCTTTTGGCGTAGGTATTGTCATTTTAAAAAATCATTTGGAAGATTGCATCTCAGACAGAGATTTTGAAATATTGTCCGTGGATGCCGATCACGGTTTTTGAAAAATTGATTTTCGGCTTGCCGTGCTTCATTTTGTTTTTGCAAAATCGGCTGACATTTTCATTATTTGCGGCGGGTTTGCTAGAGTTGGGTTTTGGCATACTTTTTATCCTGGCTTTTTTGAAAACTAAAGATGAAAATTATAGCGGTAAATGAAATAATAAAAATCAATCGGACGATTAAATTTTTAATCGCCAACAAAAAAACAATGAATTTTACAAACACGGAATCGCAAATCGAAGGCATCGAGCAAATCTTTGCCGCCGCTGAAAAAGAAGACAATTGGAATACTGCCGGAGAAATGCTTTATACCTATTACTTCGTGGACAAAGACGTTGAAAAACTCGAAGAATTCGGCAATTTATTGGAAGAAAAAGGCTACGATTTTATCGGTATTTTTGAAGCAGGCGACGAAGAAACAAATGAATCAACGGGTGAATTTCTCCTTCAAATTGACAAAGAAGAAACACATACGCCGCAATCTTTAGCCGAAAGAAATGTCGAATTTGACAATCTCGCCAAAGAACACGAAGTCGCAACCTACGACGGTTGGGAATTCGGCGAGGTCGGCGTTTATGATGAGGAAGACGATGAATTGGACGCTGATGTTATCGAGTAAAAAGCTGTTTTAATGAAAGCAATTTTCTATACGGGTTTTGCCTTGATCGCCTTTGCCTTCAATTCGATTCTCTGCCGTCTCGCACTTGGCACGACGGCAATCGATGCAGCGGGTTTTACAGCGGTCAGATTAATTTCAGGCGCGGTCGTGCTGGTCATCATCAGTTTATTTTTCGGTAAAAAAGAAACGAGAGGCGGAAATTGGTTTTCCGCTTTTTTTCTTTTCGGCTATGCAATTTGTTTTTCGTTTGCCTACATTAGTTTAACAACGGCGACAGGCGCGCTGGTATTATTCGGTTCGGTGCAAACGACAATGATTATCGCCGCACTTTTGTCGGGTGAAAGACCGAAATTGTTAGAATGGCTCGGTTTGCTTTTCGCTCTCGGCGGATTAATTTACTTGGTTTTTCCGGGTTTATCCGCGCCGCCGATTTTTAGTTCCTTGATGATGATGTGTGCGGGAATTGCGTGGGGATTTTACACTCTGCGAGGCAAAGGAAGTAAAAATCCGCTTGCCGACACGACGGGAAATTTTGTTCGTGCCGTGCCGATGATTCTGTTGTCCAGTTTGCCGTTTCTTTCGCAAATTCATTTATCAAATAAAGGAATTTTACTGGCGGTTTTATCAGGCGCGATTGCTTCAGGTTTGGGTTATTCGGTTTGGTATGCCGCGCTCAAATTTCATACCGCAACCCGTGCGGCGGTTCTGCAATTATCGGTTCCGGCATTGGCGGCAATCGGCGGCGTTGTTTTTTTGGCGGAAATAATTTCGTTTAGACTGTTGTTGGCAACAGTCTTGATTCTCGGCGGAATTGCCTTGGCGATTTTTGGGCGCAAATTTGGCAACAGTAAATTGAAAGTTTGATTTTTTATAAATTCACTTGAAAAACTCTGACGAACAAAAACAAAATTCAGAAAAGCCGGAAACGGTCAGAATATTGCGCCTGTGGCAGATGATTTATTTGGGCAAAGGCAGTTTTGCGCGGCAACTTTTTCACGTTTTTATCAGCATTGCTCTCCGGCTTTTTTTTCGCCGCATCGAAGTCGCCGGTGTGGAAAAAGTTCCGACGGACGGCGCAATAATTTTTATTCTTAATCATCCTAACGGTTTGGTTGATCCCGGAATTGTCTTTGTTTCGCTCTCGCGCCGCGTTTCTTTTCTTGCAAAATCAACGCTTTTCGATGTTCCAATTGGCGGTTATCTTTTGCGTTTGATTGAGGCTTTGCCCGTGTTTCGGAGAATTGACGCAGGTGCGGATCAGGCGAAAAATCAATTTACCTTTCAAAATTGTGAAGAACTTCTGGCACGCGGTCGCTGTATCGCTATTTTCCCCGAAGGAATTTCACATAACGAAACTAAACTCCAACCGATCAAAACCGGCGCGGCACGAATCGCTCTCGGTGCATTAGCCGTCGGCAAAGATAACAATGAATTAGTCGAAAAAGGTTTGAAGATTATGGCGGTTGGACTTTATTACACTTCTAAAACAGCATTTCGGAGCGAAGCCTTGATCCGTTACGGTGAAATTTTCGATGTCGAACCCGTCGAATTAGACGAAAATAGCGAACCTCCGCGTGATACAGTTGTGGAATTGACGAAGAAAATTGAAGATGCTCTGCAAAATGTAACGCTCAATCTGGAAAATACTGACGAACTCGAAACCGTTCTAAAAGCCGAAGCACTTTTTTCGTCTGTTTATGAAAATCTGCTCTTCAAAGAAACTTTGACGCAGACATTTTTTCGTCTGCAAAATTTGGCGGAAAAATATAAACTTCTCGGTCAAAGCAATCCTGAAAAGATGGAAAAGCTGCGCGAAAAGGTTGAGAAATATGAAGGCAATTTGGAGTCCAGTGGTTTGACCGTTGAAAGTCTTTCCGTGTTACAGCATCCGACGGCATATGTTTTTCGTTATCTGATCTTGCGGATTCTTGTTTTGATATTACTTGCACCACTCGCAGTTGTCGGTGCAATTATCCATTCGCCCGCGTATCTTTTTTCAAACTTGCTCGGTCAAATGGTTACGACACACGACGTTGATGCCGCCGGTTCGACATCCAAAATTCTCGCCGCCTGTCTTTTTATGCCGCTGACGTGGCTGATTTTTGCCGGAATTATGTTTTATTTTTTCGTTTGGCAAATTGCTTTAATTTCGATTCCGATTTTAATTTTGTGCGGTTACATCGCTTTGCGCTCATTTGAAATGCTGATCGATATGCGAGTCTGGCTCAAATCAGGATGGTTTCTGATTCGCCAACGAGCGTTATTTTTGCGGTTATTGGTTCAAAGAGAAACTTTGCAGAAAGAAATCGGCGAGATTATCGAGAAAGATTAAGATTTTTTGAATTCGGCGATGAACGAATAGCTCTTATAGATCGATGTTACGGAAAATTTTCCTAAACCTTGTTTTTCCAAATCTTTTAAAAACGGTAGTAAATCTTTCGGATATTTGACGTGAAATTGTTTGAGCCAATTTTGCAGAATTTTGCGAAACCATTTTGGCAAAGCGTGTTGATCGTAAAAATCCACGATATAAAGACTTTTTCCGGATTCGAGATTTTGCAAAGCGTTGAAGATAGATTCCTGCCACGGCGGAATCATCGAGATCGAATAGGAAAAATAAATCGCATCGAAAGGTTTTTCTAAATCGAAGGTTTTATCAAACGAAAAATCATCCGCAAGTGCAGTTTTTAATTTCACATTTTCGAGATTTTTCGCTTCGATTTTTTTCCGCGCTGTTTCGAGCATCGCGCCGGAAGCGTCGAGTCCGAAAAAGTTGATTTCAAGATGTTTTCGCGCCAAAATTGCAAGATTTCTGCCCGTTCCGCAACCGATTTCCAAGACATTTTCACCATCGGAAATCTTCATTTCACGAATCAATTTATCGCGTCCGAGCAAATAATACTTGCGCGTAAAATCGTAAAAATATCGCTGGTGGCGATACATTTTGTCCATTTTCTCGAAGGCATCGTCGGGATTTCGGATTTCGGATTTCGGATTTCGGATTTCGTTTTTCAAATCGTTAATTGAGTATTTAAGTTTGTTTTTCGCTGTATTCACGAAGCGATTCCCGCGCATTTTGTTGAATTTTGTTTTTCATAAAAGAACTCCAACCAAGCAAAATTCCGCTCATTCCGAATGCTTGTTTCGACCATTTCCACAGATCAAAAGTATCGGTATGTTTAATAATTTTGCCGTCTTGAAACTCAAATTCGGCGTGGATTTCGTTAAAAACTTTTCTGCCTGTTTTGCTGAAAAGATAATTCGCCGTCCAATCCGCCGAACCATTTTTATCATCGGCGGCGACGTTTTTGAATTCAATTTTAATATTACCTTTGGCGCGTTCGTCCAACATTTTCCACATATTTTTCGCGTCTTCTCCTTTCAACAGACCGAAAGCCGGATCGGAAAATTCGATGTTGTCCGCATAACACGAAATCATTTCATCAATGTTACTATTGGCAAAAGATTCGTAAAAGTGCCGGATAAGTTGCTCATTTTCCATAGTTTTATTTGTTTTGAGGACTGTCTTTAGGCGGCAAAACTCTAAATGCAAGACTTAAAACCTATTTTAAGATATACAAATGGAATCCGCCATAAATCGAAGCGCGGTCTTGCTTGAAAAGTTCTTTTGAAAAATCTTCTTCGTATTGAAATTTTTCGCGCAAAACTTTTGGCAAATTCGTTTCAATCGGTGAAGCCGAACTCGCCGTGCGAAAGATTATCCGTGAATCTTTTTCGGCATTTTCCGCGATTGCCTGCCATAGATCGATCATAATTTCGGCGTTCATCCAATCTTGCGCGTCGAGAAAAACGAAACGGTTGAAAGTTTCTTTTGGATTTTGCTTGATTACTTCCGTTATCGAACCGATTTTTGTATTTATATTTTCAGCATTATTTTTTAAGGTTTCGTAATTTTCTTTTTTCAAGTATTCCGGTATCGCCTGCCGATTTTCAGTGTCATATTTTCGCGCAAAGGCTTGCCACGCAAAATAATTTTCCTTGATGTCGTATTCGACGGCAAGGCGATGAGCGCGTTCCCTATAAATATCAATGATGCTGCTACCGTCGGTCAAATCTTTTTTTAATTCCTCATATTGTTGCGGCGGAATTCCCAAACCGAACATCGTGATCGGCAGTTTTCCGATGGTTTTTATAAAAAAACTGTCAAAAAAAGGATTGATATATTTTTGATAAAGTTCTTCTTGTTCGGCGGACGATTTCGCCTTTAAAATTTGGTCGGCTCGACAACCTAAAAGCCGTGCAAAACGATGAAAAAAACGAAGAAAGTAACCGTTGCGCGAATGTTCATAAAGCCCGCCTTTGTTAAAGAAATTGATGCGATTGCCGTTAAATAATTTACCGAAAAAAGAATTGCTTTCCCAAAATTTGCGCGTATTTTCGTCAAGATTGGGCGCGATATATTTTTGATAATTCTCAAAACATTTTTCACCTTTCCCAAAGCCGAAAAACGCGAAAAAGTCTTCGTAAGACGGCAAAAACTCAAGCGCGGCGATCTTTAAATTGAGTAGATAAATATGATGCCGATTCAAGTCAACCGCCGCAACCGATTCGGGGTTTTCGACCAAATAATTCAGTGCATTGCAGCCGCCCGAAGAAATCGTCAAAACTCTCGAATTTTCGTCTAACTTCAACGCTTGCAAATCAACTCGCGGGTCTTCCCAAATCTGATTATAAACAAACGCATCAAACCAAACGGCGAAAAGTTTTTGTAAAATGCCCTGCTTTTTCGACGCTTCTTTTTGCTTGACGGCTTCTAGAACCAATCCTTGTTCGGAATTCATATTGAAACTATTCGTTGACCATAACTTCTACGGGATCAATGTCCGAAGCCCGCCACGCGGGATAGAGCGCACCAACGAGGCTTCCGCCGACGGCAATGATTATCGCGCTGATAACCCAACCGGAACTGAATTCAAACTGCAAATCAAACTGTTTTTGAATCAGGAAGGCTGACAAAAAGGAAATCGTAAAACCGAGCAAAACGCCAAACACACCGATCATCAACGCTTCGCCTTCGATGACTTTGATGATAAAAGATTTTGATGCGCCCAAAGATTTCAAAATACCGATTTCCTTGCGTCGTTCGGTAATCGTCGTATACATCGAAAGCAGAACGAAAATCGTGCTGACAAACGCGCCGAGTCCGACGAGAACGCGCAAAAATGTTTTCAAAGACGGGATGCGTTCTTCCGCGTCAATTATCAAATCGCGCGTCAGATTGATTTTATTGCCCGGTAATTGTTCGTTGATTCGCGCCGCAACTGCGTCCGTGTCTGCGCCGTCTTTGAGTTTGACTAAAATATAGGTGCATTTGTTTGGCGATTCCAGCGCGTCCTGCATTGCCGATAAAGACATTTTTATCCGCGCACCCGAAGGCGGTGAAAACACGCCGACGATCTTATAGTTTCTGCCGAAAAGTTCGATGGTGTCATCGAGTTTATATTTGTCGTCGCGCATTTTGCGTTCATCGAGAACGACTTCATCGTTAGCGATTGCGCCGCGTCCCTGCAAAATCTGCATATAGTTCATCGCAGCAAACGATGACCATTCCACGCCGTCAATCTGTTCCAAACCCCAACGCGCTTTCGTGTTCGGCGTAATGTAGCGAATGACGGGAACGGTCGCTTGGACACCTTCGATTTCAAGCAATTTCGCGGCGTAAGCCGTGTTGACATTGGCGTTTGAACTTTGCAGTTCCATTGCGCCCGGTCTTGTAAAAACGATCTCCGCCTTCCAATTGGCAGCGCGTCTGACCATATCGCCGCTCATTCCACGCGCCAAACCCGTGAACAAAATCACGAGAATAACGCCTAACGCCACACCGATAACGCTTATCAAAGTGCGAAACGGGCGGGTTTTTAAGTTGGCTAAAACTAATTCAAGCATTGGTTAATTATTTTCTCTCTACGTTATTTTTCGGCGCGTATGTTTTTACTATACGTCATTCCTTGTTCGTAAAATTTGTAGGCTTTCTCAAAAATTGCTTCCCACGAATTTAAGAGCGCGAAACGACGGGCAGCTTTTCCTTTTTCGGGTAATTGATTTCGGTTTTCCATAATTTGAACGACGGTTTTGATGAAATCCTTCTCATCCGCGATAAATCCGTTGACACCGTTTTCGATTAGATATTTTTGTCCGCCTTTTGACATCACAACTGCCGGAACTCCGGCTGACATCGCCTCCAAAACGACGTTTCCGAAAGCATCGGTCAGCGATGGAAAGACGAATAAATCCATATTGGCAATCGTTTCGGCTAATTCTTCACCGCGAATTTCGCCGGTGAAATTAGCATTTTTCAAATTGTTTTCCAGCCAATTTCTTTCGCCGCCGTCGCCGACAATTGAAAATCTGTAATCTTCAATCTGCGCCTTTTGTAATGCTTTGTCGAGTTCGGCAAATAATCTGACATTTTTTTCAGGGCGCAGTCTGCCGACAAATCCGATATTGAAAACATCGTCATCGCGCCGCCGTTTTCCGGGCGAAAGAAATTCCGTATCAACTCCGCGCCCAAGCAGAAATGACGGACGATGCGTCAATCGTCCGATCTCGGCGACTAATTCTTCATTCGGCGCAAGCTGCATCTGCGCCATAAAGTAAAGCCGCATCAAGCCGTAAAAGACGGTTTTTTCCACCACTTTCCCGATCTTTTGTTTGGCGTTGGTCGAAATAAACGGGATCACGCTGACCAGACGATCAGCGGCGTATTCGTGGGCGTTGGTGTGCCACGAAGCAATCGCCGGAATCTTTCTGAAATGGGCATAGGAAATTCCGAGTTGACTAATATCGTTGAGTCCCGTGATATGGATAATATCGGGCGCAAATTCCGTTAAAGTCTTGCCGACCAATTTTCGATGCTTCCAATGAAACGGATCAAATTTGAGTGCGCCGTCCAACGGAATACTCATTCGTCCGCGCTTTAAATCTAAAAAAGTAACGCTTCCATCCTGGAAGCATTTCGTTTCATCTCCGGCGCGAACACAAAGAAACGGGTAATTATTCGCTTCGGCAAAATCAACCAATCGCCGCAAAAAATTAGCCGCCCCGTTCGCTTCGTGAAAAGTATCGGCAAACAAGGCAACCCGTGGAATTTGATTTGTTGAAGTCTCTCTCAAAACAGCTCAGTTCTATTATTAGTTCAAGCAAGCAGTAAAAGATAGTTTAGCTGATTGGGTATTTGATAACAAAGTTGGAAGGAAAACTACTTGAGATAATTAAAGCTGGTTTCAAAAAAAACTTTGGCGGTTGATTTACTTTTGTTACACTTTGACAACTTTCTCACGCAACCAAGTTTCGATTTCGTTCACTTTCCAATGGTCTGCTTCAAATGCAAGAACCATTTCAACGATTTCAGAGGTTTCCGCATTCAATTTCCAACCGTTTCTTTTTAGGAAAATATTCATCAAAAAAGTTGCCGTTCGTTTGTTTCTGCCTGACGGCTTCGAGAGTAGTGAGATAAACAACACTTTCAGTCGCCAATTTGTTTTAACTCCTCGTCTAAGTGCGGATAATCATTTAAAAATTCTTCGACATCTTTTTCGTCTTGGTCGGAATATTCGACAATTTCAGATTCCAACTTGCCGTTTCGCAAAGTCAGACTGACGAAACATTTTTCAGGAAAACCATTAGCCAAAGCAAACTCTCGCGGGACTTCGACAACGCAACTATCAAAACTCTTGGTTGACTTTTGTTCTAAAGTTTCTAACATACTTTAACCTCAAACGAATTACGATTCTCCAAAATTTGCGCTTCGATTTGTTCGACTGAATAACTCCGCCGATTTTTGAATTCGGGACTTTGCATCAACTCCAACAAGGACGAAACATTTCCCGTATTTGCCCGCATCCCGTTTTCCAACACCGTAACCAATGCTCTGGTCGGTTTTGTAACACGCACTTCTTCAAGCAATCTGACTTCGCCCGATGTTTCAATAATGGCTTCAATCGTTTGCAACATAATGCGAATTTTAACACAGAAAAGATAACATTTCAGCTATTTCAAAAGTCTGATAAAACCTGCTTGCTCAAAATGATGGTCGGTAGTTGATGATTCGGATATTTCTCTTGCTTGCATCACGACAAAACTTGAGCAATCAACTAAACTCCATTTTTTATCAGGACGACTTTTTAGTAATTCCCAAACTCTTTTATCGCGCATTTCGTCAATATGGATGATTTCAAAGAATGGCGAGGCTTTAATTCCTTCAACAATTTCGATAACTCGCGGACGAGATAATCTGAGCGGACTTGTCAGTAAAGCAACAAGTTCAGTCAAAACATAATTCGTTGTCAGCAGAGGCGTTTGGTCTGACATAGCCGATTGGTAAATTTCTTTTGCTTTCGGGTGAAAAGTCTGTGTTTCAACCACCGGACTTGCCTAACCCGAAGTATCAACGAAAATGCCTTTCATTTATTTTTTACCGTTCAAGTCTTGCGCTAAATCTTCGCCGATGTATTTGTCGTGATTTTCAGCTAAATCGGTAATATCGCTTTTCACCGAACCGATAAACCTTTCAAAAGGATCGGCGACCTTCTTGCTTTTCACACTTGCCAACACCTCGACGGCAACTTCCTCAACCTTTTTGTCGTTTGTCCTCGCCGTTTTCAAAAGCGGTTGGTAAATTTCTTCGGGTAAATCTAAAGTTAGGACAGACAGCCGATGCGACTTGTGAGCAAACGACGGCTCGACAACATTTGACACAGTGTGGTAAGCTCGTGAGCTTCCGCTCAAGTCTGCTTGGAGACGGACAGCTCACGAGCTTACCACATCCTTGGCGGTT
>JANMAA010000211.1:0-1720 GCA_031359215.1 Acidobacteriota bacterium
GTAATGTCGTAAAAATTAATACCTTCTTTCGGAAAATCAGGCACTTCTCTGATTAATTTTTTCAAGTTTTCCATATAAATCTGCTATTTTTCAATTCTAAATGCCGGATATAGATTGGTTGGTTCCAAAACTATTTCCTCGATGTCTTCAACCTCCGAATAAGTCGGACCGGCGGTTAAATCGTGCATAAATCCTGAAACCGCTTTTTCCGTGCCTTCGGCGTAGGCTTCAACTCTGCCGTCCGGCAAATTTTTAACATAACCGACAACCTGATGACGGGCGGCGGTGCGCTGCGTGAAAAAACGAAAGCCAACACCTTGCACATATCCGCTGATTATAAATTTTCGGGCAATCAACATAAGTCCAAATTCTAAAGTCCAAAGTCCAAAGTATCAAGCCAATACGTCTTCGGCTTTAGATTTTGGACTTTAGACTTTGGACTATCCGAGCGCGTCAAGACATTCCATTAAACTTCGCTGACGGCAAGTATAGACGGGCATTCCGCGAAGAGTAAATTTACTTGCCGGAGTTTGCCTGAGTTCTTCAGCTAGGGCGAGAAAATCCTGTGGCTCGTCGGTTTCAAACGAGATAATAAATTCCTGTTCGCTAAAGCCGAAAGCGTGCGTCAGATGGATTTTTATGTTCTCGAACTTTTTGCCGACCATAAAATTTTCTTCAACCAGCAAGTCGCGTTCATCGCCCGATTTCGCATACCAATCGCTGTGTTTGGCGCACGGATAAAGAAAATGATATTTCTTCTCACCCGCGACGATGTGAAAACGGTCTTCGAGATTCGAGTTTTCGACGAACGGAATAAACATCCGTTTTTTCGTTACGGACAGATAATTGTCGGTCGTTTCGAGAAAACTGCCGAGATTTGTGCGGTAAAGTTTGGCGGTCATATCTTGAATCAAATCCAACGAATTGCCGATGCGCCAAAACATCAAATCTGCTTTTGAATCAAATCCGACCAGCGAATAACTGAAAAGGAGCATATCTTCATTATATTGCGCGAAGGTATTCTGAAACTCGCTTTTATAAATGCGCTTGGCTTCGCTGTCGAGTTTGCGCCATGCAGGGTTGACGCGCAAAAACATAAAATTGACAAACTGCTTTTCGATCACGGGAAACTGTTGAGGCACTTTATTGTCCGCCACTAAGCGCAAACCGCCATTGTCGGGCGTTTCTTTTTCCATATCGAGTAACTGCATTTTAATTAGTTCTTTTTCTTTAGTCCTTTATCCGTTGTTTTGTTCTTTGAGGTTTTGTGTCGGGAATAAATGTTCAATATTAAAAACCACTCCGCAAACCGCAACGAACAAGGGAGAAAATTACACGGCTTATTGTGCCAAGTTTTATCCGCAATGTCCAAAGCGAAAAAATCAAAGGCAGAAGCCCGGGCGTTAGTAAGGGCGCATTACTCAAAGATCATCGCGCCATCACTAACGTCTGGGCTTCTGCACCGGCTTCCTCTCGTCCAACCAAAAGCAGATAGGAATACATCGCAATTCCTGTCAAGATGCCGGTGAGGAATTTTATCCACGCAGGCAAATTTGAAGGCGAGAGAAATCCTTCGATAACTCCTGCAATAACCAATAAACACGCGCATCCGATTGCCAGACGCACGGCTTCGAGTCCGTTTTTCTTTAAAGCTTGAGCGCGGGTTAGATCGCCCGGATTTATGAGTGCGTAACCAATCAACATTCCCGCGCCCGCCGCG
>JANMAA010000103.1:0-46009 GCA_031359215.1 Acidobacteriota bacterium
AGCGGGCAGGTTGATGACGCGAGTTTACCCGTCCGCTAATGCAGACGATTCTGACCTCAAATCTTGTGAAAAAAAATGTTCTACAAATTATCGGAAGTTTTCGGCAAGGCGGTTCGGAACGTCAAGCCGTCCAACTTTCGCGTCTTTTGCACGAGGAAGGAAGTTTGAATATCTTCGTCGCGTGTCTTGATAAAGAAGGTAGTTTGCGGCACGAGATCGAACAACTCGGCATCAATGAAATTCCTGAATTTAAGCTGAAAAGTTTTTACGATAGAAATTTCTTACAGCAGATAAGGTCTTGCGCGAAATTTATCAGGCAAAACGAGATCAGCGTGGTTCACACCCACGATTTTTATACGAATATTTTCGGAATGTTTGCCGCTTCACTGGCTCGTGTCCCGGTGCGAATCGCTTCTAAACGCGAAACTTTGAGCAAAACCAATACACAATTTTTGATAGAACGCCAAGCCTTTCGCTGTGCCGACAAAATTTTGGCAAATGCCAAGGCTGTCAAACAATTTTTGATTGAAAAAGGCATTTCGGGGAAAAAGATCGTTACAATTTATAACGGGTTAGATTTAGAACGACTGAAACCTGCACCAAATTTGAAGCGCGAAGAAATTTTGGGCGAACTCGGGTTGCCGATTGATAAAGAAATTCAATTTGTAACCATCGTGGCAAATTTGCGAAGCGATGTAAAAAATCATCGAATGTTTTTGCAATCCGCTAAAAAGGTTAAAGAAAAAATCGGCAATGTCGCCTTTGTTTTAGCCGGCGAAGGCGAGTTGACAAAAGAATTAAAAACTCTGGCGAAAGAGCTGGAAATTGAAAAAGACACATATTTTATCGGCAGATGCGCTTGGGTTGCCGAACTATTGAGTGTTTCCGATGTTTGTGTTTTGAGTTCAAAATCCGAAGGATTTTCCAATTCCATTTTAGAATATATGTCAGCTGCAAAGCCTGTTGTAGCAACTAATGTCGGTGGCGCAAGTGAAGCGATAATCGAAGGTGAAACAGGGTTTTTAGTCGAATCGGATGATTGCGAAGCCTTAGCCGACCGGTTGATCAAACTTTTGGAAAATCCTGAAAACGCACGGGAAATGGGTAGAAACGGAAGAAAAATTGTCGAAGAAAGATTTTCTCTTTCCGCCCAGCTAGAGAAAACCTTAAAACTTTACGAAGCGTAAATAAATGTCGAATGGCGGATTCTGAACGAAAAATCATCAAAGTTTTAATAGTTGCACCTGCCGCGCCACTGATCGGCGGACAAGCCGTGCAAGCAGCGCGTTTAATTGAAAAATTCGGTCGGGAGCAGAATTTACAAGTTGATCTGCAACCGGTAAATCCGCAGATTTTTCCGACTCTGCAAAAAATAAAATATGTGCGAACCGTGATTACGGAGCTTAAATATATCTTCGATCTATTGGTAAAAATTCCGCGTTATGACGTAATTCATATTTTTTCGGCTTCGTATTTTTCATTTCTGTTAGCACCAACGCCAGCCGTCTTGATTGCCAAACTTTTCGGGAAGAAAACGATTTTAAATTACCGCAGCGGCGAAGCCGAAGACCATCTGCAAAAATGGCGGCGAACCGTTATTCCAACCATTCGTCTTTTTGATAAAATAGTGATGCCTTCGGGATATTTAGTCGATGTTTTTGAAAAATTCGGGTTGCCAGCCGAAACTATTTTTAACTTCGTCAATACGGAAAAATACCCGTTTCGTCAGCGCAACGAATTACGTCCCGTTTTTTTGTCAAACCGAAATTTTGAATCGCTTTATAATATTCCCTGCACATTAAAGGCATTTGCTTTGATCCGGCAAAAATTTCCCGATGCCAAAATTCTTATTGCCGGTGACGGGAATGAAAAAGAGAACATTCACCGTCTGGCTAAAGATTTAAGTTTAATGAACGTAGAGTTTTTGGGACGTGTTTCACCCGAGAAAATGCCCGAACTCTACGCTCAAACCGATATTTACATAAATTCGCCGAATATCGATAATATGCCGAATTCCGTTATCGAAGCGTTTGCGGCGGGAACGGCGGTTGTATCGACCAATGCGGGCGGTATTCCGTATATTGTCGAAAACGGCGAGACGGGATTGTTGGTAGATGTCAATGACCACGAAGGTTTGGCGGGTGCAGCGTTGCGTTTATTGGAAAATAATGAGTTGTCAAAAAAAATAATCGCCAAAGCATATAAAAATTGTGTAAAATACTCTTGGGAAAAAGTTCGCGGACAATGGCTCACACTTTATTCGGAACTCGCCAAAAAAGAAAAATAGACTGTTAACTTCTCTTCGTAATACATCAACTATTTTATGTGTGGAATCAACGGAATAGCATTTTCGAGCCGTTCGGGGCGACGAATCGATGAGCGTCTTTTAGGAAAAATGCGGGATGTGGCAGCTCATCGCGGTCCTGATGATTTCGGCGAATTTATTGACGAAATCATCGGGTTCGGACATCGGCGTTTGAGTATCGTGGATGTCGCACACGGACATCAACCTATGTTCAATGAAGATAAATCGTGCGTTATTATCTACAACGGCGAAGTTTATAATCACGCCGATTATCGCGCCGAACTTATAGAAAAAGGTTATAAATTTCAAACACGCTGCGACACCGAAACGATTCTTCATCTTTACGAAGAATATGGTGCAAATTGTGTCAAAAAATTACGCGGAATGTTCGCCTTTGCGGTTTGGGACCGCCGCGAAAAATCGCTTTTTATTGCGCGCGACAGGCTTGGCGTAAAACCGCTTTATTATGTTCACGATGAACAGGGAAGTTTATGGTTCGGTTCGGAAATAAAGACCTTGCTCGAAGCGGGCGCGACGAAACCGGAAATAAATTACAACGCCTTGCCTGACCAACTTGCCAATCACGGAACTTCGGCTGATGAAACCTTATTCAAAAATGTTAGGCGGCTTTTGCCCGGAAACACTTTGCTGTGGCACGACGGTAAGATAAAAATCGAACGATACTGGGATGTTTCTTTTGAGCCGAAACACGAAGAAAAAAGTGACAAGGAATGGGTAGATGAATGGCGCGAATTATTTAAGGAATCGGTGAAATTGCGCTTGATGGCAGACGTTCCGCTCGGAATGTTTTTGTCGGGCGGAATTGATTCGAGTGCGATTTGCGCGATGATGTCGGAAATGGTTGATGAGCCGATCAAGACGTTTTCCGTTGGCTTTAAAGAACGCGAAGCAAATGAATTTGAATATGCGCGAATCGTTTCAAAAAAATTCAAAACCGAGCATCACGAAATAACCATCACGCCCGAAAAGTATTTTGCCGAATTGCCGCGCCTTATTTGGCACGAAGACGAACCGATCGGGTTTGTGGCTTCGATTCCGCTTTATTTTGTTTCTAAATTGGCACAGAAATATGTCAAAGTCGTGCTGACAGGCGAAGGCAGTGACGAAATGCTTGGCGGTTATGGACGGTATGCGAAAGCGTTGCAATTATTGAATTACGGCGAAAAATACGAAACTTTCACGCCTGAGTTTGTCCGCGAAATTGTCAAATCGGGTATCGGTGCATTGCCCGGTTCGCTTAATCGAAAGTTGAAAAGAACATTTTTGAGTTTGGGTGCTGATCTCGAAAATCTTTATTTTGATAACTTTGCTATTTTTACCAAAGCTATTCAGAAAAACCTCTTGAGCGATGAAACAAAGTCGCGCATTGCCGAGAAGAATCCGTATTTTTATCTCCATCGATGGCTCGAGAACACCGATGCGGAAAACCTGCTCGACAAATTACTTTATGCCGATACAAAAACTTATCTGCACGAACTTTTAATGAAGCAAGATCAAATGTCTATGGCTGCTTCGATTGAATCGCGGGTCCCGTTTCTTGACCATAAACTTGTCGAATTTACAGCGAAACTGCCAATAAAAATGAAACTTCGCGGGCGTGATACGAAATGGATTTTACGCGAAGCGATGAAGGGAATTTTGCCTGAAGAAATTTTGACTCGCTCGAAAATGGGTTTTCCGGTGCCGATCGGAAATTGGTTTCGCGGACAATTCAAACACATTGTTGACGATTATGTTCTGAGCGAGAGAAGTTTGAGGCGTGGTATATTTGATGCGAATTTTGTCCGCGAACTTGTCGGCAGACATAACGCGGGTGAAAATCACGACCAAAGAATCTGGAGTTTGGTCAATTTTGAAATGTGGCAACGCCGGTTTTTAGACGGTGAACAGCCCAGTCCTAGCAATTCATTTCAAGAATTTGAAGAGGAAATGGTGACAGTTTAGATGAAAATAGTTCTTTTTTCGAGAGTGCCGCGCTGGTATTCGTTCAAAAATGAGCGGTTGGTGCGGCGTTTGACGGCGGACGGTCACAAAGTAGTCGGCGTTATCGTTGAACAAACTTCAACGATAAAATCCTTGCTTGAGTGGAAAAAAAAACTCGGGGCGGATGTTTTCATCAAAAAAACCGTGCAAAAGATTTTAGGCAAAAAACCTTTATCAAACTCGGAAAATAATAAATTACCTGAAGTATCGCCTGAAGTTTTCTTTGTCAAAGCGCATAATTCGGCGGAATGTGTCGGGATTTTACAACAGTTATCACCCGATCTGATTATTTTGCGTGGCTGCGGAATTATCAAAAAACAAGTTTTGGCTTTGCCGAAAATCGGTGTCATCAATCCTCATTACGCCAAATTGCCGGATTTTCGCGGAATGGACGTAACGGAATGGTCGGTATTGTGCGGGGCGGAAGTGGCTGTCAGCGTTCACGCTGTCAATGAAGGGGTTGATACCGGCGTGGTTTTAAGATCGGCAATTATTAAGCCGACGGCGGCGGATACGGTTGGAAGTTTGCGCGATAAAAGCGCAGCTTTGGTAGTGAATTTACTTGCCGAAGCAGTTGCCGATTTTGCCGGCGGCAGAAAATTCCCGAAAGATGAGATCATCGAAAAAGGCGGCAAACAGTATTTTCAAATGGATGAAAGATTAAAGAGATTAGCGAATTTACGTTTGAAGAAATTTGCAGAAAAATAATTTATGCTCGACAAATTGCCTGTTAAAAGGTTAAGCAGCGCGGCTGTCAGAAATGCAAATCCGGCTTTACTGAATCTTTGGACAAAAGATTTTTTAGATGTCCGCAACACACCGAAAACGTCGCTCGTGCATCTTCGGGAAACAATGAGTTGGTTAAAAAATGCTCATGACTCCGGTGAAAAACGCGGCTTGTCGGGCGGTTTTTCAGTTATCGACGGCTGGCTTGCGCCGTATCCCGAAACAACCGGCTATAGTATCCCGACTTTTTACGATTACTCCGAATTTTCAGGTGAAAATGAGTGGCGCGAACGTGCGGCGGCAATGTCTGATTGGGAGATCGAGGTGCAGATGCCGAACGGAGCGGTTCAAGCCGGACTTTTTAAAGACAAAGATGCCGCCCGAGTCCCTGCGGTTTTTAATACCGGGCAAGTTATTTTAGGTTGGTGTCGGGCGTTTCTCGAAACTAAAGACGAGAAATATTTGCAAGCCGCAAAACGGGCGGGCGATTGGCTGATTCTCGTCCAATCCGAAAATGGCGCATGGCAAATTGAAAGTCAGGAAACCGAAACCGACGTGCATACTTACGATGTCCGAACGGCATGGAGTTTGTTGGAAATTTATGAAATTACCGGAGAAAAAAAATACGCGCAGGCGGCACAATCCCAACTTGATTGGGCATTGGGACAACAGCGCGAAAACGGCTGGTTTGAAAACAACGCTTTTTTTACATCTTCGGAAAAATGGACAATTCCTTTTACGCACACAATCGCGTATGTAATAGAGGGTTTTCAAGAATCTTACCGCATTTTGCGGGATGAAAGATATTTTCAGGCATATTCCAAAACTGCTGAAAAGTTATTGAGGATTTTTGAGTTAAAGAAATTTATGGCAGGAGATTTTGACGAAAAATGGAAATCGGCAAGCAAATATTCCTGCCTGACGGGAAATGCACAAATTGCCGGAGTTTGGCTCAAACATTTTGTAATAACCGATGATGTAAGATTTTTAAATGCGGCACTGAAACTTAACAATTATACGAAATCAACTCAAAATATTGCTTCGCTTCACAATGGAATTCATGGCGGAATTAAAGGCTCACAACCGATCAACGGAAAATATACGCCTTTTATTTTTCCAAATTGGGCGGCGAAATTTTTTGCCGATACTTTGATTTTAGAAGAAAAAACGATGCGGGATTTTGAAGAACGAGTTTTAAGCGGAGAAAAATTGTGTTAGTTGACGACCGAAGAAAGAGTGCAGGTGAGGCAAACACGGACATTTTGTGCGGGCGAGACATTATTTGTTTCAGTCACGACTGGACGGGCGATCCGTTGTCGAAAACTCATTTGATGCGCGTTCTGTCGAGGGAAAATCGGATATTGTGGATAAACGCGATCGCCAACCGGATGCCGACGACATCGGGCAAGGATATTTCACGAATCATTAAAAAGTTAAAGGGTTTTACCGAACCGGTAAGGGAAGTCGAACCTAATATTCACGTTTTGAATCCGTTGGCGATTCCGGCTTACGGCACGGAAGCGGTCAGAAAATTCAACGAAAAGTTTCTCGTGTCGCAGGTCAAAAAGGCGATGCGGGCATTGAGTTTTAAGAATCCGCTGAGTATGATTTTTAATCCGGCGGCGGGACTTCTTGCGGGAAAACTCGGCGAAAAGGAATTGATTTATTACTGCGTTGACGAATACACGGCGTTCACAGGCGCGTCGAACGGTTTGAAAGAGATCGAGGAGAATTTGTTCAGAAAATCGAATTTGGTTATCGTTTCGGCGGAAAAACTGCTTGATAATAAAAAACATTTCAATCAAAATACTTTTATCATCCGGCACGGCGTTGATTTTTCGCATTTTAGAAAAGCATTGGACAGTGAAACGAAAATTCCTGACGAAATCAAAGATTTGCCAAAGCCGATCATCGGTTTTCACGGATTGCTTGCCGATTGGGTAGATTTTGAGTTGATAAAAAAGACGGCGGAACATTTTGCGGAAGGTTCGGTCGTATTAATCGGGAAAATCACGGTTGACGCGGAACAGAAAGTTAAAATTTTGAATGATGTAAAAAATGTTCATTTTCTTGGGCGCAAGCCTTATTCGGAATTGCCCGCGTTTTGTAAAGGTTTTGATGTTGCGCTCAACCCGTTTGCCATAAATGAATTAACTTTGGCGGCAAATCCGTTGAAGGTGCGCGAATATCTCGCCGCCGGTTTGCCTGTTATTTCAACCGATATTCCCGAAGTCAGAATTTTAGACCATTGTCTGATCGGAGAAGACCACGAAGATTTTATTCGACAGATTGAAGCAGCATTGAAGATGGTGCGACAGCCTGAATTGATCAGCGATTCGGTGAAAAACGAAAGCTGGGAAGCGCGGGTTGATGAATTGAGAGAAATTATTGCAAAAAGTGAAAAAGCCAAGTCGGGTATTTAAGTTTTTGATTTTTTTCGTTATTTTTATCGCGGTATGGATTTTCATCGCACCGTTTTTGGCGGAAAGATTGATCGTCGAAAAGACAATTGAAAAAGCCGATGTAATTGTCGTTCTCGGCGGTTCATCCGTTTTTATCGAGAGAACTCTGGAAGCCGCCCAACTTTATAAAAAAGGAATCGCGCCCAAAATCGTATTAACAAACGACGGAACAAACGCAGGTTGGTCAAAAAGTGAGCAAAGAAATCCGCCGTTTGTCGAACTTGCCAAGCAATCCTTGATTGGGCAAGGCGTGCCGGAGGAAGCGATCGGAATTTTACCCGAACAGGTGCACGGCACGGATGACGAAGCCGAATTATTACAAAAAAAAGCGTTGGAAAATGGTTGGAAATCTATTTTAATTGTAACCAGTGCTTACCATACGCGCCGCGCCTTATGGACGTTTGAGAAGGTTTTTGCGGAAAAAAATGCGGCTACGGAGATCGGGATCGAATCGGCTTTGACAGGACAACAAACTCCGCCGCCATTTTATTGGTGGCTGACAGCGCGGGGCTGGCATATGGTGGCGGGCGAATACATTAAAAGTGTGTATTATTGGGTGTATTATTAACTCGATTTAAGTAAAAAATGGAGAATTCAATGGGTGTCGATAACACCAAAAATTGGGAGCAGAAACGAAAAGAACGTCAAAAAGCCTTACGTCAGATGCAGAGATCAAAGAGATTTGGCGGACGATCTTATAAATGGATTTTTTTATTTACGCTGATGTTCTCTATTGTCCTTCTACTGGTTGTGGTTGGAGCATATTTTTACCAAAAACAGACGACAAACTCGGCACTTAGTCTTTCGGCAAATACGATTACCGTCAAATCCGGCGGCGATTTTCAAGCCGCGCTTGACCGTGCCAAATCCGGCGATACGATTTTGCTTCAAGCGGGCGCGGCTTTTAGCGGAAATTTTAATTTGCCGAATAAATCGGGAAATGATTTTATTACAATTCGCACTGCTGCCAATGATTCACAGATTCCGCCGGTTGACACACGGATTGATCCGGCAAAATTTGCTGCTGTCCTGCCGAAACTGACTTCACCGAATGCCGAACCCGTCATTTCGGCAGCGGGCGGCGCACATCATTATCGTTTTATCGCCGTCGAATTCGGCGCGACGAAAGGCGGCGTGGGAAATATAGTCACTCTCGGCACGACCGAAGAAAAGCGCGTCGAAGATTTGCCGCATCACATCGAATTTGACCGCGTTTATATTCACGGAAGCGCGACCGAAGGACAGCGGCGCGGCATTGCGGCGAACGGCAAAAACATAAAAATCATCAACAGCTATATTTCCGACATTAAGCGCAAAGGCGAAGAAAGTCAGGCAATCGCAGTTTGGGCAGGCGACGGACCAGTCGAGATTGTCAACAATTATCTGGAAGCGGCGGCGGAAAATATACTGTTCGGCGGTGCCGGTTCGTATCTGAAACTCGTTCCGACAGATTGCTTGGTGCGCGACAATTGGCTTAACAAACCGATCAATTGGCGCAAAGAAGGTTGGGCGGTAAAAAATATTTTCGAGATAAAGAACGGCAGACGCATCAAGGTTGAAAACAACCTGATGACTAATAATTGGGGCGACGCGCAGGACGGAACGGCGGTGCTTTTTACCGTGCGCGAAGACAACGGTAAGGCAAGCGTTATCGAAGACATCGAGTTTACCGGCAATATCGTGCGCGGCAGCGGCAGCGCAGTCAGCGTCTATGGCGACGAAGGCAGCGGCGGACACAATTTAACTTTGCAGAATAATGTTTTTTCAGACATCAACGGTGCGAAATGGAACGGCGCAGGGAATTTTATGAAATCAACCGCGTGGGACGGTCTGATTATCGAAAACAATACCATTTTCCAAAGCGGAAATATTACGAACGCTTACGGCAAACCGGTAACAAACTTTATTTTTCGCAATAATATCGTGTTTGAAAACGAATACGGGATGAAAGGCGACGGAATCGGTTCGGGACAGGAAGCGATAGCCAAATTTTTTTCAAACGGCACAGTTACCGGCAATATAATTATCGGCGGGAAAGCCGCGCTTTATCGTCAACCGAACTTTTATCCGACCTCGATTAAACAAGTCGGTTTTATTAATGCCGCCGCCGATGATTTTCGTCTGCAAAGCGGTAGTCCGTATTTGAATAAAGGAATCGGTGGAAAACAAGTCGGCGCAAATGTTAATCCGCAAACGGTTGGAAGCAGATAAATCAAACGGTTTAATAATCGCAGACATCCGCCGCCATTTCGCGCGGTTCGAGTTTGTTGCTCATAATTATTCGGGCGCAGCCGTTCCAGCGCAAAATTACGTCGTCGTTTCCTGCCGGACGAATGTTTTCAGCTTTCCCGAACCAATCCATCGCCTGCACAAAAAACTCGTAAGCCGCCGATTCCGAACCGGGCATTGCCTTATTAAGTGATGCTTTGGCGCGGCGTTCGTAGATAATCCCGGTGTAATAGGCGCGTTCGTATTCGTCGGAAATATCTGCGAGATAATCCTTGATTTGCGAATCGCCGATAGCATAATCCTTCCCGAAACGGTCACTCATTGCCAAAATAATCGTAATCAGCGCGTCCTGGTTAGCAGGTTCGACCTGCAAAATATCCAGACAAATGCTCTGCGCCGCGCCCGGTTCATTTAACAAACGATAATGTTTTGCTCTTTCGAGTGCCGCCGGAATAGCTTCTTTGTGCAAAGTTTTTAATTCAAACATAGCTTTTAATGGTGAATGGTGAATGATGAATGGTAAATGAAAAGATTTAATTCATCATTTACCATTCACCATTCACCATTATTTTCATTTCTTGCGAAACAGTTTCAATAATTTCGTAATGGGGTCGTAAAATTCGTCCACGACGCGCTCTTTCAGCGGAATAATCGCGTTGTCAGTGATCGTAATATTTTCGGGACAAACCTTAGTGCAACACTTTGTAATGTTGCAGTAGCCGATGTTCCCGTCGTCCTTCAAATCCTTCAAACGATCTTCGGTATCGAGCGGGTGCATTTCGAGTGCCGCCGCATAAACAAGGAATCTCGGACCGATAAATTCTTCGTGTTTATGATGGTCGCGCAAGACGTGGCAAACGTCCTGACACAAAAAACATTCGATACATTTGCGAAATTCCTGCACGCGGTCAATGTCGGATTGCTGCATTCGCCACGTTCCGTCCGGTGCATCAGGCGCGCGCGGTTTGAATTTTTTGATGCGTTTTTTAACTTCGTAATTCCACGAAACGTCCGTTACCAAATCCTTTTTCAGCGGAAAAGCCTTCATCGGTTCGACCGTGATCGGCTCGTCAACCGGCAGAGTGTTCATCCGCGTCATACACATCAACTTCGGATTGCCGTTAATCTCCGCCGAACACGAACCGCATTTGCCCGCCTTGCAATTCCAGCGGCAAGCCAAATCGCCCGCTTGTTCGCCCTGAATTTGCAAAACCGCGTCGAGGACAACCATTCCTTCGGAAATTTCGGTGTTGTAAGACTTAAACTCGCCGCCGTCTTGGTTGCCGCGCCAGATTTTAAATGTTGCTTTTGCCATTTGTAAAAATTTATTTTAGCCGCAGATGAACGCGGATGAACGCAGATTTAATTTTAATTGATTTTATCCGCGTCATCTGCGTTTATCCGCGGCTAAAAATTCTTACCCCATTTCTTCAATAATTTGTTTCAATTCATCCGGCATTTCAGGAATCGGCACGGATTTTATCTCCATTTCGCCGTCCGCGCCTTTTTTGACGGAGAAATTTATCTTGCCGAATTCGGGAGCTTTATCGGTAAAGTCTTCGCGGAAATGTCCGCCGCGCGATTCTTTGCGCTCGATTGCCGCTAAAGTTATCGCTTCGGAAACATTGAGCAAATTGTGCATATCGAGCGCGGTGTGCCAACTCGGATTGAAATCAATATTGCCCGTCGCGCTGACGTTTTCGAGGCGTTTTTTAAGTTCCCGAACGCCGATTAAAGCCGTCTGCATTTCGTCTTCGTTTCGCACGATGCCGACATTTAACTGCATCATATCCTGTAATTCGTGTTGTAATTGAAACGGATTTTCGCCGTTTTGTTTTTCAAAAGGTTTTAATGACCATTTAACGGTTTGCTGGATTTCCTCGTGATTTATCGTGCCGTGTGCGTTTTCCTGTGCAAATTTTGCGGCATATTCGCCGGCGCGTTTGCCGAAAACGATTAAGTCTGACAGCGAATTTCCGCCGAGACGGTTTGCGCCGTTGATTCCGGCAGCACATTCGCCCGCCGCAAAAAGTCCGGGCAAGGTCGAAGCCTGCGTATCTGCATCAACGCGGATTCCGCCCATTATGTAATGCGTCGTCGGTCCGACTTCCATCGGAACTTCCGTAATATCCAAATCCGCGAGCTGTTTGAATTGGTGATACATACTCGGCAGTTTCTTTTTGATATGTTCGGCGGCGTTCGGAAGTTTTTCCTTAATCCAAGCGATGTCGAGATAAACTCCGCCGTGCGGCGAACCGCGTCCGGCTTTGACTTCGCGCATAATGCATCGCGCCACGTGGTCGCGTGTCAAAAGTTCTGGCGGACGACGCGCATTTTTGTCGCCTTGTGTATATCGCCAGCCTTCTTCGGGCGTGTCGGCGGTTTGGTCTTTGTAATTGTCGGGAATGTCGTCAAACATAAAGCGTTTGCCTTCGCTGTTCTTCAAAATTCCGCCTTCGCCGCGCACGCCTTCCGTCACCAAAATCCCGCGCACGCTCGGCGGATAAACCATTCCGGTCGGGTGAAATTGGAGAAATTCCATATCAATCAATTCCGCGCCCGCATCGTAAGCCAACGAATGTCCGTCGCCTGTGCCTTCCCAACTGTTGCTCGTGATTTTGTATGCGCGTCCGACTCCGCCCGTCGCTAAAATAACGGCTTTTGCTTTGAAAATACGAAATCTTCCGTGTTCGCGCTCGTAAGCAAACGCGCCGATTACGCGGTCGCCGTCCTTCAAAAGCGAAATCACGGTAACTTCCATATAAACTTCGATGCCTTGATGAATGCCGTGGTCTTGCAAGGTGCGAATTAATTCCAAGCCCGTTCTATCGCCGACGTGCGCGAGTCGCGGATAACGATGTCCGCCGAAATTTCTTTGCAAAATTTTGCCGTCTTTGGTTCTATCAAAAACCGCGCCCCAAGCCTCTAATTCCTTAACTCTTTCAGGTGCTTCTTTGGCGTGAAGCTCCGCCATTCGCCAGTTATTGACATATTGACCGCCGCGCATCGTGTCGGAAAAATGCACCTTCCAATTGTCGCGGTCGTCAACATTCGCCATCGCCGCCGCCATTCCGCCTTCCGCCATCACGGTATGCGCTTTGCCGAGCAGAGATTTGCAAACAAGCCCGACCGAAACGCCCGCTGTTGACGCTTCAATCGCCGCCCGAAGTCCCGCGCCGCCTGCACCGATGACTAAAACGTCGTGTTCAAAAGTTTGATAATCTGCCATAAAGGTTAAAAATCAATAAAAATCTATTCAGTTAATCTTGTCCAATTATGAAAAAAATAATATAACGGTGGGTCTATATAATCTCTTTTAACTCTAGGTTCAAGAATTATTTCATTTTCCGCAATTTTTTTTACTATTATGGGTTCTTCACCTTTAGCATCTATCTCAATAAAACCATTTTCATTAATTCTGTAAGGCAAATCACTTTCTCCACATTCGCCGGGCATACAATTTACGAAAACTAAAACATTATCTTCTCGAAATGTAAGATAAAGAATCGGAGGTTTAGATTTCTCAATACTTTCATTGATTTTCTTTTGCCATGGTGATAATTCTTCTGGATTAGGTAAAACTCTTTTATAAACCCATTTACCAAGAACAAATTGTTTTGCTTTGGGGTGTTCAATTTGTGGGTTTTTTATTCCATCCACAATTGGAGCTGAATTCGAGCAGCTTGCCACGAGAAGAACCACAAAAAATAATGAAATGAAAAATTTACTCATTCCAAATTACCCTAAAAAAATCTAAAATCGCTCCAAACTCCCATCGAAAGCATTCGCACATAAATATCCGAAAATCCGACGACGAATAAACTGCACCACGCAAAAAGCATATGTCGTTTATTGAGGGAACTGCACGCATTGTAAGCCGCGCATTGCATTGGTTTTTTCGATAGTTCGTCGTTTCTGCCGCCGACAAGATGGCGCAGAGAATGGCAGCTAAACGTATAACCGCCGAGAAAAAAGACGTTTGCCGTCAAAATAATCGAGCCGAGATTGACGTGAAAACCGTCGGCAAAACGAAAGGCTTGAATCGCGTCGTAAGCCAAAAAGATTAAAAAAATCAACGCCAAATACAGAAAATAACGATGAATATTTTGCAGAATTAAAGGGAATTTTCGTTCGCCGCGATAATTATCTCCGCGCGGTTCGCCGACCGCACACGAAATCGGGTCAGCCCAAAACGCTTTGTAATATGCGCCGCGATAATAGTAACAGGTGAAACGAAAGCCGCCCGGTGCCCAGAGAATTAAAAGCGCAGGCGAAAACGGGAGCCACGCCGGAATCCACGAAGGTTTCGCCCCAAAGATGCTGTGCAGCGAATCGCCGAAAATTTCGGGCGAATAAAAAGGTGAAAGATAATTTCCAAAACTGTAATGTTCACCCTGAAACGCCGCCCAAGTCGAATACACTACAAATGCGCCTAAACCGACAAATGTCAATAAGGAAGGCAACCACCAAGCGTCGCGCCGCATTGTTTCGCCAAAGGAAGCCGATTTTAACTTTAAAGGAATACTTCGGGAAGCCATGTTAGTCGTTTTTTACCTCAATTATTAAATTTTAATGCTCAATTTTGCTGAGGAGTTCGGCAAATCGCGGATCTTCGCGCAAAGGCGCGAGCATCTTGTCATTCTCATACCACGGTTTGTTTTCATTGCCGAGTTTGATGGCTCGTTCCATCCAATAAAATGCTTCGTCAATTTCGCCGAGTTGGGCATTAGCGGAAGTCATCCAATATGCCATATCGTGGTCGGCTTTCGCCAAACCGCGTGCTTCTGCCGTCAATTGTGCCCGTGCTTCCTCGGTTTTACCGACATTTGCCAAATAAATTGCGTAGAGCGAACGGATTCCGTCCATACCCTTGTTTTCCCGCAATACGTCTTCCATCAACTGTATGCCTTCCTTTCTATCACCGCGATAAAAAAGTATTTCGGAGCGGAAAATTCTGATCATCGGATGATTCGGTTCAACTGCCGCGCCTTTTTCGATTTCTCGCATTGCTTCATCATAAAGCCCTTGATAAATGTAAATGCGGGCGCGATTATAGGAAGCCACCGTTCGCGCCGCCGGATCGAGGCGGGCGAGTTTCTCGAAAATCTTCAAAGCCGCGTCATATTCACCATCAAGCCGATCCATAATTCCTTTGACAAAATAAAGCGGCGCATCATTTGGAAATTGGTCTTGTAAAACATTTATTTCCGCCCGTGCTTTTTTCTTTTCGCCCCGTGCGAGATATATCAAAACCATTAAAACCCGCGCTTCAACCACGTCAGGATCATAAATAAAGGCTTTACTGAAAGCGGCTTCGGCGTATGTGTAATCTTCGGCGTTGCCCATTCCTTTCAGCACACGATTGGCATAGCACGCTCCTAAACCACTGTATGCAAGCGCAAACTGCGGGTCGAGTTCGATGGCGTGTTTAAAATTGGCGATTGCCGCTTCACAATCTTCGTTGGCAACCGTGCGAAAAATAAATCTGCCGAAATTGTCGCGTCCGCGCAAAAATTCTTCATACGCCTGCGGATTGTCGGTAGCACGGCGGCTTAGTTTTTCCTGTTCATTGTGGGAAAGTTCGAGTCGCAAACCTTCCAAAATGCGATGGGCAATCATATCCTGAAGGGCGAAAATATCATCGCCTTGCGCGTCAACCCGGTCACTCCATAAAATATCGCCGGTCAGAACATTAAGAAGTTGTGCGGTAACTCTCAACTTATCGCCGGAGCGCAGAAAACTCGCCG
Organism: Acidobacteriota bacterium; assembly: GCA_031359215.1. Taxonomy (GTDB): domain Bacteria; phylum Acidobacteriota; class Blastocatellia; order Pyrinomonadales; family Pyrinomonadaceae. The sequence continues at coordinate 15,474 of JANMAA010000103.1, forward strand.
ATAGAACTGCGTGAACACGCAACTCTCTGCCTACTTCACGCGGATCGATTTCCTTGCCTTGATATTTTGCAATTACCGAACTCGGACGAACGATAAGTGAACGAAGCTGGGCGAGTTCGGTAATTACCGCGTCGGCTAAAGCAAATTCGTAAAAGTTTGATGCCGGGTCTTGACTCAAGTTTTTGAATGGTAAAATTGCCACGCTTTTTTTCTCTTGCCCGGTAGCGGTTAGTGTTGTTTCCGGTGAATATGTGGGTGTGATTGAAAAAGAAGGCGTTCCCTGCATCGAAGTATCGGTATTTGATTTGCCGGTTATCCAATTCCAGGCGCGTTTGACCGGATTTTCCTCTAAATGGCGTGGTGTAAAAGTATCACTTGTCATAACGGGTATTCCTGAAATTTCTTGTAAAACGGAGCGCAATTCATCGCGCATCTGCGAAATTTTTTGATAACGATCGATCGGTGCTTTAGCTAAGGCTTTGTTGATGATTTCCTGAAGGCGCGGCGGGAGCGGTTCGTTTCGCATTTCAGCAATCGGTTTCGGCGTTCCATAAAGAACTTGGTGGCGCACGTCGTGAACGGTTTTGCCTTGAAAAGCCCAAATTCCGGTCAGCATTTCATAAAGCAGAACGCCGGTTTAAAAAATATCGGCGCGATGGTCGGTTCTTTCACCTTTTGCCTGTTCGGGTGCGGCGTAAGTTGCCGTGCCGTATGGAATTCCTAACTCGGTAATTTCACTGCGATCCAGTCCTTTGATGTGTTCGGCAGGTTCGTCCTGCAAAAGTTTCGCCAAGCCGAAATCGAGAATTTTCGCCTGTCCGTTGTCCGACACCATTATATTTCCAGCTTTGATGTCACGGTGAATAATTCCCCGGGAGTGTGTGTAAGCAAGTGCGTCACAGACTTGAATGGCGATACTCAACGCGCTTTTCAAATCGAGCGGGCGACCGCTGACAAGTTGGCGGACATTTTTGCCCGTTACATATTGCATCGCAATATAAAAAACGCCGTTGTCTTCGTGGAAATCAAAAATTGTGCAGATATTCGGGTGATCGAGTTGTGAGCAAAGTTGCGCTTCGCGCTCAAACCGGCGGAAATTTGCGGTTTTGGCAGTCAATTCCGGCGGCAGAACTTTTATAACAACGGTGCGGTCGAGTTTTGTATCTTTCGCCTTATAAACTGTTCCTTGTCCGCCTGCGCCGATCTTTTCTATTATTTTATATTGGTTAATGTTGGAGCCAACCATAAATGGATTTGCGATTTGCGATTGATTACGCTCGAAAATTATTCATCCGTATTTTTATGTGATTGAAAAGTATCTCTTAGTTTATTCAAAAAATCGCAAATCGCAAATGACAAATCACAAATCTGAAAATTAGGTAGCCGGCAAACTGCCGACTAATCAGGTGTAACCGTTCAGCCGCGCGGCGGATCGCCCCAACCCGATTGAATATACTCGCCGTTTTCGACAATGCACGGCACAGTCAGATCGCCGCCCGAGAAATCTAACATTTCCACTTTTCGCGCTGGATTATTTTGCGCGTCGTATTCGGTAAATTCGATTTTGTTTTCGTTATAATGATTCCGTGCTTTATCGCAATACGGACAGCCCGGTTTTGTGTAAATTACTAATGACATAAAAAATTACTCCTTGTAAATGATAACAATTAAAGTTTAAGGCTCAAAAGGTTATCGACAAAATACTGATTTCATTATTACACGAAAGCCGAAAAAAAGAAGCAACTCGTTAAAATTGCATCTTTTAAGCACTCATCCACAAATAAATACTTTAACTCAGAATTCTGCTTTTCGAAACAAAGTATGCACGACCTAAATTTGTAAAAGAATTTGCAATGCGACGAAATACGCCGGATTGTTTATTTTTGGAAATTTGTTGCGGTTCATAGAAATTTTCAATGTAATCAACGGCGGCAACTCTTTCGCCGACATCGCGCTTCAGGCGTTCGCCGATATACCATTTATGGTCAACCACTTTTTCCCAGATGAGTTTTGCTTCTTTTTTGGTGAAATTTTCATCGGTTAATTTTCTTAACACAACCTGCTCTTTGCTCGGTTGATCCTGTATTACTTTTTCGACGACATAATCCAATTGATAAAAAATCATATATAAAAACCTCCATGTATAAATAAATAACAAAAATTGCAATTGACACATTTATTCGGTGTCATAGAAAGTATAAGGTAATTCCAGAAGGCATTACCAACGCTTTTTTTTAATGTCATTGATGAATTAGGCTAATGACTGCAAACTATTACGAAATAAAGAAATGGAACTTTGGCAACTGAGAACTTTTCGGATTGTGGCGGAAACTTTAAATTTCACAAAGGCTTCGGAAAACCTGCATCTGACGCAATCTGCGGTCAGTCATCAGATCAAAGCACTCGAAGAAGACTTGCGCGTGCCATTGTTTATTCGCGGAAAACGCGGCGTGCTATTAACCGATGCCGGAAAGGTCGCACTGAAATATGCGATCAGGATTTTGGATGAAGCCGAAGAGATGCGCGAACGGGTTGCCGGCAGAGAAATCGCGCTCGCCGGCAGAGTTCGTGTGGCAGCGGCAACGCAGGCTCTCGTTTTTCTGTTCGCACCGCTTTTTGAAGATTTTATGGACGCGCACGAATCCGTCGAACTTCTTTTTCGGACGACGGTTTCAACCGAGCAAACCGTTGAAGACATTCTCAATGGCGTGGCAGATGTCGGTTTTGCGTCTTTAGCGGTTTATTCACCGAATTTGCAAGTTGTTGAATTATTTGATGACGAACTCGTTTTAGTTGTCGGGAAAAAACATCGCTTGAATAAACTTACTGAAGTCTCGATCAATCAAATAAAGCGGGAAAAATGGATTTTATTCGAGCGCGGAGCTTCGATTCGGCGGGCGACGGATAATTTTTTCAAAAAAGTGAAGATCGAACCCGAAACGGCTCTCGAATCCAACGATACTTATTTCATTAAAATAATGATAGAACACGGCTTAGGCGTTTCGCTTATGCCGTCTTGGGCGGTGCGCGAAGAGATCAAAAACGGCAAACTCGCGCAGGTGAAAATTAAAAATCACGAACTGCGCCGTTCGGTAGCGATGGTTTCGATGAAGGGACAACAATCCGCACCGATTCGCGCTTTTATCGCCTATATTCTCGAACATAAAGAAAATTTACAAAGCCTCGCCACAGATTTGAAAACTACGAATAGCGACGGTAAGAGACAATGAACATCGAGGATTACAAAGACATTTTTGAACCGTTTGAAAAACTAGTCGAAATTGAGATTTGCGGCACGAAGCGTGAAATTCCCGAAAATAATAGTTTGCTTCGTTGTTTTCAATATCTTGCTATGGAAACGATTTCATTCGGAGATTTTTGCTGGAACGGCGATTGTTCCAATTGTCAGGTTTGGCTCGAAACAGCCGGTTCGGAAAAACCCGTGTTAGCGTGTCGGACAATCGTTGAAAAAGATATGAAAATTGTGCGAATGAGCCAAGAGATTGAAGTAAACAGTGAAAATGGTTAAAATCGGGAAGGATTTTTGGTTTATTCAAGCAAACTTTTCCACCTTTTAACCTTTTTCCCTTTAATCCATCGCGTATATTTTCTGCAAACTTTCAAAATCTAACAGACGAATATCGACATCGACGGTGGTTGAGGCAAATTGCTTGACAAGTGAAGAGCGAAGTTGATTTTCCTCGTCTTTGTCTAGTTGCGTAACTAAAACGAGAAGAAGTCTGATTCTTGCCTGTTTTCCGTTTTGGCTGAAAGTTTTCTTTGCCAACTCGATTTTCCTGAGCATCGCATTTATTTTTGCTTGCGAAACGTCGGGCGTAACCAAAAATGTAACTTCGATGCAAGTAACAATATCCTGTTTGAGCAAAACCGCGTTAAATTCCGTGTTTCCGATGCTCAAATGGCGTGTCAGGGGTTGTTTCGCTTCCTGTTGAACTTGACGCAAAGCCAAATCTTCCGCAACGATATAAGCCGACAATAAATCGCTCAATTGCTCTTGTGGAAGTTCCAAAATCTCGGCAATTTCATTAACTTCATTATTTAGTTTACGCTGTTGTTTTTCGGGCGAACTGACTTCCCAATTGAATTCCCGATTATCTCTGCCGATAGCGGCGCGGCGTGATTCGCGCAAGATCAGCCACACTGACGCGACGACGCTAAAGACCGCAAATAAAATCAAAAACACCACCAATATCCAACGCTGTGTCGCGCTCAGATTATCCGAAGACGCGGCAAGCCCGACGGCAAGAGACACAAACGCGATTAAACCGGTAACGATAAGCAGATAACTTAGCGACGGCGACACGAAATCCGTCAATGATCTTTTTGTTTGTTTTGACATCTAATTGCATAAAGCAAAAAACCGCACATCAGCAGGCGAATCTTCGCCTTTACTGATGTGCTGTCTTTGCATTTTTTTGAAAACCAATCGGGGGAAGTTAAATTCTATTGAGGATAAACGGATAATCGGTTTGAAAATCCAACTTTGCAAAATAGAAGCAGAATTACGCCGTATTTGCAATTTCAAACGGAATTTCTTCAAAATGCGTGATTTGTTTGAAATGGCTGAAACGCGCGTTGATTTCGTCGTGCGTCAAACGGTCAACCCGTTCCGTCCCGAATTCTTCGACGTTGAACGAAGCCATCACCGAACCGTAGATCATTGCGCGGCGCATTGCATCTTCGTTGATTTCTTTTTGACTTGCCAAATAACCCATAAATCCGCCTGCAAAAGTATCGCCTGCGCCGGTCGGATCAAACACGCTTTCCAGCGGATAAGCCGGAATCGCAAAGTAATTTTCCTTTGTAAATAACGCCGCGCCATATTCGCCGCGTTTAATGACCAACGCCCGCAAATCGCCGATTTCCATCAGCTTTTTCGCGGCTTTGTGAATATTCGGTTCATCTGCCAATTGCCGCGCTTCGGCATCGTTGATGATAACGCAGTCAACGACTTTCATCGTTTCGATAACCGCATCTTTCATTGAATCGATCCAAAAATTCATCGTGTCCATTGCCACGAATTCGGCGTTTGAAGATTCGCGCACTTCTTTTTGCAGCATCGGCAAAATATTCGCCAAAAACAAAAGCCGCGAATTTTTCGATTCTTCCGAAGGTTTCGGCTGAAAAGTTTCAAACACATTGAGCTGCGTGTCCAAAGTATGCGCGACATTCAAATCGAATTCATATTTCCCGCGCCAAAAAAATGTTTTGCCGTCCGTGACGACTTCGATGTCGTCCGTGTTGATGTTATGACGCTTAAAAACGTCCCATTCTGCATCGGTAAAATCGTTGCCGACGACACCGATCACACGAACATCCGTAAAAAAACTCGACGACAACGCAAAATGCGTTCCCGCGCCGCCCAAAAGTTTGTCGCGCTTCCCAAAAGGCGTTTCCACCGCGTCAAACGCTACCGAACCTACAACTGTTAAAGACATATTTTGATAATTTCCTGTTAATTTGTTATTTGAAATTTAGAGAGAACTCTATTTTTTGATTTTACACGTCTAATTTTACACGTCTAATACGATTCTTAGCGATTTTACAATTTTAATTCCTTTCGTTCAGCAATTTGAAAGAGTCCAAAACTTCCAAAGCCTCTTTCTCACTTTTTTCATCAACAAATCCAGCAGTTAATAGATACCCAATGTCATTGACCAAATAGTTTCTTCCTATGTATGTGACTCCATTTGCTGCAATCGAACGAAATTCTCTTCCCTGATATTTACCGAAAGAGATTTCTTTCTCGGAAATTAATTTACCTTCCTGTCGCCCGATTCCTTTGCGAACACCTAAATTTATTTCATCAAAAGTCTTGGACAAATCATTTTTATCAAAAGTTGAATACATAACGGTATAAACTGTTCTTTCAAATTGCCAGAAAAATTGTTTTCCGGGACCTAATCCTTCTCCTGCTTCCAAATTTCGAGTTTGAAACGGAGATTGGGAAATGTTAATTGAGAACTTACCTGCATTTGACTCAAATCTTTTGGTTTTGGGATTTACTTCATCAGATGATTCATTTGTTTTAGTTAATGATTCCGGCGACGGGGGTTTTTGTGCTACCGAGCAGTTTGCGAAGATAAAAGAAAATAGTAATAAAAAACAAAGAGTTTTAAGATTAGTCATAATTTGTGTAATAACTGAACTAAATTTACTTTTATATTTGAGGTTTTCCAATGCGTCAAATGCAATCGAACCCACAATTGTTAAAGACATTTATTAAATTATTCTCCTAAAAAATTATTGTGTAAAAATGTTATTCTACACGCCACGGCGGATTTTGGCGATTTTCGCCAGCGTAAAAAAGACAGATTTTGTTGGAATTCGGGTCTTTGAGATAAGTTTCGCGCCACAGCCAAGATTGGTCTTGCGGTTCTGATTCAAACTGCAAACCGAGATTCTTTAGTTCGACAACTTTCGCGTCTAAATCTACGCACTCAAAATAAAGCACGATATTTGAACTCATCGCAGTTTCTTCGGCAATGTGAATAGAAAGCGTCGCGTCGCCGTCAGGACATAAAAGTCGTGGGTAGCGCGGAAGCGAATCAACGATTAAATGCAAACCGAGTTTTTGATAAAACTGAACTGTTTCAAGCGGTTTGTCGGAATAAATCGTAACTTGATTCAGATTCATTTTTTAGCTTCGATTTGTTTTAGCGTTTTTTCCGCATCGGCTTTGAATAAACTTTGCGGATATTTATCAATTATTAACGAAAGATAGGCAACCGCATCTTCACGCAATTTTTCGGGAGCAAATTTTTTCTTTTCTTCTTCCGAAACTATTTTTTGCCTGCCTTTATTATCCGACAAATAATAACTGCTTAATCCGGCATAATACAAAAATTCGTCCATTTTGGAGAATTCGGGATACGCCGCAAAAGTTTCTTCAAAGCGCAATAATACGGCTTTGTATGCTTTTCTGCTTTTGAAACTGAAACTGGCAACATCCAGATTATGCTTTGCGTCGGCTTCAAGAATCGGATCGCGCTGCACTTGCGGTTCGATCTGTTTTTGCGCGAACGCCGAAGATGCAAACATTACTAAAACAAAACTAAATATAAAAATTCCTTTTTTCATAACAGTTGTAAAGATGTTTATTAGCAATAAAAAGTTTCCTCGACTACTTTTGCGGCGCGTATTTCCCGATAATTGCTTCGAGATTTTTCGCGGTTTCCGCGTTCCACAGTTCGGGCGCGGTAAAAATCGCATTTTTTGTCGCGCCTTTAAACGCGTTCGGAGTCGTTTTTGCCGCTACTTTTTTGACGGCTTCCTTCAAGACGAGTTGCGAATTTCGCACGTTTTTGTGCAGATATTCGATGACCATATCAACCGAAACCGAATCGTGATCTTCGTGCCAGCAATCGTAATCTGTTACAAGCGCAAGAGTTGCGTAAGCGATTTCGGCTTCACGCGCCAACTTTGCTTCCTGCAAATTGGTCATTCCGATAATGTCCATTCCCCAACTGCGATAGACGTTTGATTCCGCTTTCGTCGAAAACGCCGGACCTTCCATACACAGATAAGTTCCGCCGCGATGCACTTTCAAACCTTCAATAGCATTGCAGGACGCTTCCAAAATATCGCCTAATTCCTCGCAAACCGGATGCGAAAATGTGATGTGTCCGACGATTCCGTTACCAAAAAATGTTGATTCTTCGGCGCGTGCGCGGGTTCGGTCAAAAAACTGATCTGGAATCACCATATCGGTCGGCGCATATTGTTCTTGCAAACTTCCGACTGCCGAAACCGACAAAATATAATCCACGCCCAAAAGTTTCATCGCGTAAATATTCGCGCGAAAGGGAAGTTCCGTCGGCGTTAATTTATGTCCGCGCCCGTGTCTCGGCAAAAACGCCACGCGTTCGCCTTCCAAAGTCCCGATAATAAAAGCGTCCGAAGGCTTGCCAAAAGGCGTTTCAACTTCGACTTCCGTTACATCCGTCAATTCCGGCATCTGATACAAACCGCTGCCGCCGATAATTCCTATTTTTACTTGTTCCATTTTTATATTTTTATATTTTACTTTAAAGATCAATTCGTTGCATTTTTGGTCTATTCTGATTTTCTGCAACCAAAATCATTTCCATTCGTCTGATTGGTTAAAACCATAATGCTAGTGAACTTTTGAGCGTTTTTATGTAATTCGGTAATTGCCGAGTAAAGTCTGTTTTTTGCGCCTTTTTCGATGGCGATGACCTGATTTAATTTTGCTGTCATGAGTTTGATCTCCTAATTTTTAATCTAAATTTTCACTGTTATTTTTTATTCAAATAAGCAAAATGTCAATTGAAACCTTTTGAAAGCCGGTAAATTCCGGTAGTTAATCTTTCGGCAACACCTTCGTTGACGAGTTGGTGATTTGCCTTGCCCGATTCCCAACGGTAAAATCCGAACGCTTTTGATAATTCGCCTAATGCGGTTGTGCCGCACATCTGCAAAAATGCGCGGGCGATCTCGCGGACTGCTTCTTCGCGGGAGATTTTTTTTGATAATTCTTTCGGGAAACGTGCTTCTGCAAGCGTCCAAATATATGTAAATTTCGGTTTATACAAAACTTCTTGCGGCACGACTTTTAGACATTTTTGCAATTCGTCTAAGGCTTTGGTAAGATTTTTACGATCATCGATTTTTGCTGCGTCGCGCAAATCGGATGTTGCCATTTCCCACTCTTTTCGCAAAACTTTGAGAACTTTCTGTGCGTCAGGAGATAATGTTTCTTTTTCTTCTTTTCGCGGAAGACCCCAAATCGCGTTGAAATATGGAATCATTCGCGGTGCAAGAAATGTCGAGCGACCTTTATTGAGTTTTGCATAATAAACCTTGCCGCGCATCATAACTTCATCTTTGAGCGTCCACGCCAAACTCATTTCATAATCCTTTTGCACATTTTTCGGTGCAAAAGCATCGCGCCGACCGCAAACGGAAATATAAATCGAAGGCAAGTTCGTTCGTGCATCGGTCAAGCCGAGACAAAATCCCAAATCTTCAACCATTTGTTCGACTTGCGCGGCGGTTTCAATCTTTAAAGTTTCTTCGCGCCGCCATTTTTTATCGCGGAAGTTTTCGACTTCTTCAAAAGAAATTCGCATATCAGAAAATATAACCGAACTCCGATCAAAACAAAAAGACGAACAGCTTTCTCAGAATAAACGATCTTTAAAAGCCTTTTGGAAGCTAAAAAAATAGAATAAAAATGTTGTTTTGCCGGAAAATCGCATACGACAGAAAAGCCTGATAAATAAAAAATGAATTTATTGATTTGCAAAAACAAAATAATGCAAGAAAATCAATAAGTTCAACTTCCTTAACAACGAATGAAGTCGAACCTGAATAAAATTTGCCAAACATTGCCGAAAAACTTAAAGAAGCGACCGTAATTTTACAGAAATGCGGCATCCGCGAACCAAGCCGTGAAGCCGCGTCGCTGCTCGTCTTTGCTTTGGGAAAAGATAGAACATTTCTCATCGTGCATCCTGAATATCAACTTTCAATCGAGGAGGAAACAGGCTTTCAGAAATTTTTGCAACGCCGCACAACCCGCGAACCGTTTCAATATATTACGGGAAATCAAGAGTTTTACGGGCTCGATTTTATGGTTACGCCGGATGTATTGATTCCACGCCCGGAAACCGAACTGATCGTTGAAAACGCGATCAAACTTTTGCCGGAGAATGCTAAGTTTTGTGAAGTCGGTGTTGGTTCGGGCTGTATTTCCATCGCAATTTTGCATAATGTGAAAACGGCGACCGGAGTCGGATTGGATATTTCCGAAAATGCTTTGCAGATTGCTGAAAAGAATGCGAGACGACACCAAGTTTCGGACAGACTGCAATTAAAAAAATCTGACGTATTTGAAGGTTTAAAAGACGAAAGATTTGATTTGATAATTTCAAATCCGCCGTATATTTCATTCAATGATTTTGAAGTTTTACAACCGGAGGTTCACGATTTTGAACCGATGTCTGCTTTAACGGACGGAAAAAACGGGCTTTCAATTATTGCAGAGATCATCAAAAACTCGCCGGAATTTCTCAAACCGCAAAATTATTTGCTAATGGAAATCGGGTTCGGTCAGGCAATCGAAGTAAAAAATATGTTCGCGCCAAAGATTTGGGAAACAATCGAAATCCTGCCGGATTTACAAAACATTCCGCGAATGGTCAAAGCCTTGAAAAAGTAAAAAATTGTTATGCCGAGACCGGTATTTCAATGATAAACTTTGCGCCGTTCGGTTTATTTGCCACCGCTTTAATTTTTCCGTGATGTTCGCTGATGATTCTTTGGACGATTGCCAATCCCAAACCCGTGCCGCGACCTTTGGTAGAAAAATAAGGTTGAAAAAGTCTGCCCAGATCGGCAGGAGCAATTCCCTTACCGTTGTCGGCAACCTCCGCAACGATCAGATCGCGTGCCGCGTCGTGAAATGTTTTGATAAAAATTTGCTTATCAATTTGTGATTCGTCGAAAGCCTCAAAAGCATTTTCGATCAAATTAACCAAAACCCGCCGCATCTGTTCATCGTCAAGCATTGCATTAGGAAGATTTTCCGCTAATTTTGAAACGATCTGGACATCCGAAGCGCGGTCTTCATAAAGCGCAACCGATTGTTCGATGATGTCGTTTAATTTTCCGCTTTCCGGTTTTACATTCGGCAGCCGCGCAAATTGTGAAAATTCGTCAACCATTGATTTCAGCGAATTGACTTCGCGTAGAATAGTTTCGGTGCTTTCGTCAATAACCTTACCCGTAATTCCAAAGTCCAAAGTCCAAAGTCCAAGGTCGGTTTGCCCTGAATTTTGGATTTTAGACTTTGGACTTCCGTGGACTTGAGCAAAGCGTTTAGCGATGCGTTCGGCTGAAAGTTGGATCGGAGTCAACGGGTTTTTGATTTCGTGCGCCATCCGTCGGGCTACTTCCTGCCACGCCGAAGCGCGTTGTGCCGTAATCAGTTCGGACAAATCTTCAATTACCAAAACGATGCCGACCTCATTATCAATCGTTTTCGGCAACGCCGTCGCCGTTAATGCAACGGGCAAACTTTCATTTGCGGCGATGCTTCCGTCGGCTTGTTCACGTTGCAAAACGGTTTGTTCGCCCGCTTGTCCGATGCGTTTTGCCCGCATCAAAAGTCTTTCCAAGATGACGCGATTTTCCTCATTGACGAGTTTGCCCAATTCAAACTGTGTAAAATCCGCATCTTCAAGTTTGAACATCTGAATCGCCGCCTGATTAATGGTCGTTACACGGTTTTTGCCGTCAAATGAAATCACGCCTGTCGAAAGCGATTGCAAAATAGTTTCGATATATTTTCGCCGTTCACCGAGTTCGGCAGAATTTTCCTCCAATTTATCGGTCATTTGATTAAATGCCGAAACAAGCAGGGCGAGTTCGTCTTCCGCCAAAACTTCAACGCGATGAGTTAAATCTCCACGCGCAATTTTGTCCGCTCCTTCCGCCAACGCTCTGATCGGAACGGTCAAACCTTTAGCAATATAAAAAGCCGTCCATGAAGATGCGAAAATAAGCAAAAACGTCAATACACCGAGTGTTAAAAGTCCGATTTGCCGTATCGTAATTTGTTTTTGCTTAAGCTTATCAAATTCAGCTAGCGAACTTTCGACGACTTGACTGAGGTTTTGGTTCGGTCGTAAATCAGATACGATAAGCAATATTTTGTCGTCGGATAAACGCGCCGTAGCCACGTCAAAACCTTTTCCATCAGACAAATTGGCATCGTCAAAACGAGCTTGATAAACGAGTTGAAGCGTTTTATCGAATTCGGCTTTTTGTTCCGGTGCCAGATTTTTAGTGCTCTCGGCTAAAACTTCACCGTTCGCAGTGAGAATTTGAATGCAGGACAAATTTCCGGCTTTAACGATTTTTTCCAACTTTTGGTCGTCAATCGGTTGGCTTTCCAACAGATTTCCGAGCATTTGCGCGGTTTGCCGCAGTTTCAAAGTTTGATCGGTAAGAGCTTGCCGTTGCATCTGCTGCGTTTCGCGGATAACATTATCGGGAATCGAGGCGAACCAACGCTCGAGCGCACGATTCATAAACAGATACGAAAAAACCGCCATCGCAATAATCGGCAATAAGCTGACGGCGATAAAATACAACAGCAGACGCGATTTAATTTTTGAACCGAGTTGCAGAGCGCGGCGTTCACGGCGGAGTTTGAGCAGACTGCGAATAAAAATAAACGCGAAAATGACAAAGGCAAAAAAGTTGAGCGAAGACAACGCATAAAGCAAAATCGTATCGCTGGCGGTTTCTACCGAAAAACTTTTCCAAAGATTTGATGATTGCAGAAGTATTAAAACCGTCAGCAAAGTAAAAACCAAAACACCGAGCAGCCACGGCGTTTTGCGTTTTTTTATCGGCGAAGTTTTATTTTCCATCAAGATTTTAGCTGTATTCCGATAAAATCGGCGGTTCGAGTATTTTTTAGTTTATCAATATATCAAATATGAACCAAATAAATTTACTTAAATGTTGTAATCTATTCTACTTTTCTAACTTTTGTGAACACTCCGCCGTGTGATAAAATCTCAAAAAATTTAACAACTCCTGAAGTCTTCAAAATCAGGTGTTTGTTTTGATTAAAATTCAGAAGGAGAATATAAAAAAATGATTGGTAAGTTAAAAAGCCTTAAGTTATTTGTGGTTTTAGCGGTTATTTTTGCATTTGCCGCTTTTATGCAAGGCTGTAGTTCCGAAACTGCGACAAGTGATTCGGGTGTTCCGACCGGCGATTCAAACAAGGTTGCGGCAACCGGAGCCGAAGAAGTTGCGGTCAAGACATTGCTAAGTTTTAGCCAAGCTGTTCAAAAAGGTGATTTTCAGGATTTTCAGCAAGCGCAAGTCGCCGGCAGTGCAAAAAGCGAATTGACAACAGAAAAGTTAAATCAAACTTTTGCAGAATTTATCACAAACAAGACCGACATCAGTCCTAAAGAAAACGCAATAATTAAATATGAACCAAAACCGGAAATGAATGATAATTCGTTGAATATTAGCGGCAGTTATCCCGGCGCAAGCGGTAAAACGATCGAGTTTAAAATGCAGTATGTTAAGGATTCAGGAAATTGGGGATTAACAGCTATTGAAGTGAAAACGTCTTAAGTTTAATTTTCGCAAAAAAAAAGAAAAAGAACGGTGCAAATCCAGCCGTTCTTTTTTTTAATTATTTACCAATTCGTCGCTGTATTTTTTTGTATTTCATCAACGTCTTCGACCAGAAATCTCTCTGCATCTATCGCCGCCATACAACCTGTTCCGGCTGCCGTAACTGCCTGGCGATAATATGCGTCTTGCGCGTCGCCGCAAGCGAAAACACCCGGAATATTTGTTTTCATTGTGCGCCCTTCCGTTTTTAGATAACCAACTTCGTCCATTTCCAACCAATCTTTGAAAAGATCGGTATTCGGTTTGTGACCGATAGCAATAAAAACACCTTCGGTCGGAAATATCGTCTCTTCATTTGTTTGATTGTTAAATATTCTGACTCCGCTCACACCGTCTTCTTTCGTGCCGAGAATCTCTCTAACTTCCGTATGCCACACAATGTCGATCTTTTCACTGGCAAAAACCCGATCTTGCATAATTTTAGAAGCACGAAACTCGCCGCGCCGGTGCATCAGCGTAACTTTTGAAGCAAAACGAGTCAAAAACATCGCTTCTTCCATTGCCGTATCGCCGCCGCCGATAATAACGACAGGCTTTCCGCGAAAAAAGAAACCGTCGCACGTCGCACAAGCCGAAACGCCGTTGCCGCCCAAACCTTCGGGAACAGGTTCTTCGCCCGGAATTCCCAACCATTTGGCTGACGCGCCCGTCGAGACGATTAAAGTGTCGGCTTTGATAATGGTCGTAATTTCCTCGCTATCTGCGCTCTGTTTGCCGAAAAGCGTGAACGGGCGTTGGCTTAAATCAACTTTATCAATCCACACATTCAGGATTTCCGTGCCGAATCTTTCGGCTTGTGAACGAAATTCATTCATCAATTCGGGTCCCATAATTCCGCCGGCAAAGCCGGGATAATTTTCGACATCGGTAGTTATGGTCAGTTGTCCGCCCGGTTGCGGTCCGTCAATAACAATCGGCTCAAGTTGCGCCCGAGAAGCATAAATGGCGGCAGTCAAACCCGCCGGACCGGAACCTAAAATGATAACTTTACGATTAATTTCCGTATTAGACATAATAATTAAATTTTTCTCCCTTTATAAAAACCGTTTCGAGATATAGCATTTTTATTTATATTTGTAGTATAACTATCAAACAACAAGTTAGTCGAATAAAGACATAAAAGGGCTATAGTTATAGATTCCCCAAAACGCAGTATTTATTTCGATTTTACAAAAGTTTGTTACTTATTTACATTATTTGCACTTTTTCGTGTTAAACTAATAAAAGTTTTATAAATTTAGTTAAAAAACCCCAAAATTTGGAATGTCAACCAATATGCAACCGCAATTTGAGGAAAAACGCTTCGCGCTCCGTATGGCATTGCGTCTGCCGATTGTCGTTTCCGGACGTTCTGACGACGGTGCGGCGTGGAGCGAACCGACTGAAACAGACGATATTTCGACAACCGGCGCACTTTTTCACCTGAATCAAAAAATAGTCGTCGGCGAAAATCTTTATCTGCGTTCACATCGTCCCGACGGTGTGCCGGTTGAAGTAAAAGCCTTAGTTGTGCGAACTTCACCTGCCGTCTATGGCACGACCCGCGTTGGTGTCATCATAACCGAGCCGAAGGATAATTGGTTGCGGTTATTTGTCGCGTGGGTTGCCGATGACCAAAATATCGACGACATCGAAGAAGAATAAATTTTGCCGGTTACTAATGGCTAATGATTAATTGTCGGAATCAAACTTCAATTACTCATTAGCCGTTTATTATTAACGAACTATGTCACATTACGAAACTATTTTAGTTGAAAAACGCGAAGGCGTCGCCATCTTAACAATCAATCGTCCTGATAAACTCAATGCTTTGAGCTCCAAAGTTCACCAAGAAGGCGTTAATGCGCTTGAAAATCTGCGAAAGGATGATGAAGTTAGAGTCTTAGTTATTACCGGCGCGGGTGAAAAATCTTTCATTGCTGGTGCGGACATCAGTGAATTTGCCGGAAAAACCTCAGTTACGCAACGCGATGTGTTTCACGAAAAAACATTTTTCAATTCGATAGATTCTTTTCCGAAACCCGTAATTGCTATGATTAACGGATTTTGTTTGGGCGGAGGCTGCGAACTCGCCTTGGCGTGCGATATTCGTCTGGCAAGCGAAAAAGCCCGATTCGGGCAACCTGAAATTAATCTCGGAATTATTCCCGGCGGCGGCGGAACACAACGTCTGACGCATTTGGTTGGCGAAGGAAAATCAATGGAAATAATTTTGACCGGCGATATGATTAACGCTGAAACCGCACTGCAAATCGGCTTGG
Organism: Acidobacteriota bacterium; assembly: GCA_031359215.1. Taxonomy (GTDB): domain Bacteria; phylum Acidobacteriota; class Blastocatellia; order Pyrinomonadales; family Pyrinomonadaceae. Next base: position 30,944 of record JANMAA010000103.1, read on the forward strand.
TCAATCACGTTTATTCGGCGGAAGACCTCGAAGCCAAGACGTTTGAAATGGCAAACAAAATCGCCGAAAAATCGCCCGTTGCCTTGCAGATGGCAAAAGAAGCCGTCAAACTCGCCTCGCGTTCTAATCTGGACGAAGGCTTGCGCCGCGAAATTGACTTATTTGCAATTTGCTTTTCAACTGCCGACAAAGAAGAAGGCGTTTCAGCCTTTTTAGAAAAGCGAAAGCCGGTATTTACCGGAAAATAAAGTAAACTTTGATTTGAAATCAAGAGTCGATTTGCTAACTGTCTTTTCCTAATCTATAATTCGTAATTGATTTGGGGTCGTAGCTCAGCTGGGAGAGCGCATGACTGGCAGTCATGAGGTCAGGGGTTCGATCCCCCTCGACTCCACCAATATATTCAATAGCAAAAGCCTGTCAATAACTGACGGGCTTTTGCTATTGATGGGTTAAATAATAAAAATTGAGAAAATTAAATTTTTATTAAAGACAAATCCTGCCCGATTAGTATAAAAAATGAAATATAGATAGATGAAATCATACTTTTGAGGTTAAAAAGATGTATACCAGACAAAATCCGAATTTAGCATATATGGAGCGGAAATTATGGCAGTATTCAACGACACCGCGGATGAGTATCGTTAAGCAGTTATTAAATAAACTTCTTGAAGAGTTGGAAGCTGTTAATGAAACTGAACGACTCAATTTAGGCGAAGATTTTAATTTGTATGAACAAACAAAAAGATTCGAGATCGATATGATCCGGCACGCACTTTTTTTGACAAATAATAATCAGCGGGTGGCGGCGCGAATGCTCGGAGTTAATTATACGACTCTTAATTCTAAATTGAGGCGTTACGGCATCGGGTAGCAAATTGCTTAAAGAAATCTAACAGGAAGTAAAATAATATGGATTTACGAACGAACAAACTCAGCTATTATACCAAATTTCCACTGCCGTTAGACTCCAATACAAAGGCTGGTTTAACCTCTTTAGATGTTAGACGTGCGGAATATAAAGCCGAACGATTCGAGGTCGGGGGAACAACGCGGGGCGAAGTAGATTTACCGATTCTGGCAACTGCCACCGACTTGCGCGAAGCAGTAAAATTTCTCAAATATAAACCGAACGGCGTATCGGTCGTAGAAATTATGAATGCCGAACCGCGCCGTGTTTTTGATGCCCGCAAAATTGCCGCTTATGAATTTTGGGGGATTATCAAGCGCGACGAAGAACGATTGCGGCTAACGGAATTGGGCGAAAATCTCGCAAAAAATACAGATGCCGAGTGTGAAATCAATCGGCGGATTTTGCGTTCGATTCCCGCATATTTTAAGGCTATCGAATGGATTTATTATCAAAAACTAGAATTAGCTACATATTTTGACGTGGCTGATTTTTGGCGAAAATCGCAAGCAACAATCAATCTGAGTTCCGATAATGAAGATAATATCGAAGCGGTGATCGTCAGTTTTTTTAGTCTTTGTCACGCTGCTGAAATCGGTATCGCAATCATTGGCAAGCGCGGACAACCGGCGCGTCTGAACGTCAACCTCGAACAAATAAAATCGTTCTTAGCCGCGAACGATAAAAATAAACCTTTGCCGATAAACTATCGAAATACTTACGAAGTTAATAAAAATGAGCAGAAGGAAGTTAATTGTGTTTACATTTCGGCTGAAGATTCATCCGCCGTTGTTAAAAATTTAGCTTCCGCGCTGGAGTTGGCGGATTTTTCCAACCTGACTTATACAGCTAAACCTTTATCAAATGATCTTTTACCGCTCACGCAAGTGATTTCGATGAAGCAATGTCAAGCGGCAATTTTTCTGCTTGGTGAAAAAGATGTGGCTAAACAAAAAGGGAAATCAGTTTTGCGCTGTGACCGCATTGCCGAAATCAGCGTTGCCGGAGCCTTGTTTGGCGAGCGGGTTATGATTTTGTGGCAAAGCCGTGAATTGCCGCCGGACTGCATTCAACAATCCGGCATAAAATTATTTGCCGATGAAAATAATGATTGGGAAATAAATGTAAAGTTGGTTAAATATCTGAAAAAACTAACGACGCGAACTCTTCAACATTAGCTGGATTTGTTTGATAACTCGATTTTCAAAGTAGAAATTAGCACAAAAACGGTAGTTCAAATCTACCGTTTTTTTTATGTCTATGCTGCAAAAACTGTCATAAATCTCTATTTCGCGGTGTTTAATTATTTTAAGAAGCGTCTTTTTCGAGATTTTTATTAATTTTGGAACAAATTCAGACTTCGTTGCGTAAACATGTCTGTCTATCCTGTTTTAAAGTTAAAAAGCGAAAATTTACGGATTGTTAGCCTAGTTAGAACAACCGGTCAGTTTTTGCCGCCATCTAACCTTGTTTGGCTGATTTAACCGTTTTTATTCAAACTTTTTTATGACCACCCGAATTTCGCAGTATGAGTTCGAGAATTATATTCTGTTACCCTCAGAACGGTTACTCTTGCAAGATAAACAGCCGATTCCACTAAAATCAAAAGTTTTTGAAACTCTTCTGACCTTGGTTGAACGTCACGGTCAATTGCTGACAAAAGAAGAATTGATGGACAAAATTTGGTGTGAGAGTTTTGTCGAAGAAGGGAATTTGACGCAAAATATATTTATTTTACGCAAAATATTCGGGGAAAAACTCCACGATCATCGTTTTATCGTAACCGTTCCCGGACAGGGCTATAAATTTGTCGCTAAAGTTTTGAAAGTTAGCGATAACGAGCCGGAAAAATTAGAATCTCAAAACGGATATTTAACGAGCGGTCACATTAAATCACTCGCCGTATTGCCTTTAAAATTTCTATTACCTAATGATACCGACAAGGAACATCTCGGATTGGCTATTGCCGACTCTTTGATTACGCAGCTTAATACAAATCAGGCGATTTCAATCCGACCGACCGATTCAGTAATAAAATATGCGGAAACGCTTAAAGATGTTATTACCATCGGTCAGGAATTAGCGGTTGACAATATATTGAGCGGAACAATTCAAATGTCGGGTGATAAAGTTCGCGCTAATTTCCAGTTGCACGAAGTTAAAACCGGAGATACCGTATGGGCAAGCAAGATCGAGGCTCGATCTACGGATTTTTTTGAATTACAGGATCAGATCGCCAAACAAACCGCAATAGAATTAGCGTCGAAATTAAATAACGGGTTGTCTTTTAAGAATACGCCGAATAATCTCGACACTTATCAAACGTATATTAAATATCGATTTTTTTGGGAAACGCGCACCGAAGAAGGATTGTTGAAAAGTTTGAATGGAGCAAAAGAAATGGTCGCCGCCGAACCGAATTTTGCGCTTGGTTATACTTGTCTTGCGGATTCTTATCTGCTGTTATGTCACCATCTTTTTCTTTCACCCGAAATAGCTTTGCCGCCGATTCGTCAGGCGTTAGACAAAGCTCTCGAAATTGAACCGAACTTAGCGGAAGCATATTCTACCAAAGCGGATTATTGTTTTATAACCAAAGATTGGCTGCAAGCTGAAGAACTCTATCAACTTGCCATTAAACTAAAACCGAATTTTGCTTCGGCTCCTCATTGGTATAGCTGGTTTTTAACGGCAATGGGAAGATTTGACGAATCTCTGAAGCAGATCGAATATGCCCAGATGCTCGATACGAATTCGCTTTATCTTGGAGTCGTGCGCGGCGTTCCATTGCTTTACAAAAGAGAATTCGAGCAGGCAATCAAGCAGTTCCGAATGGTTCTGGATGTTGATCCCAACTACAAACGCGCCCGATATTACTTAGCTTTGAGTTTATTTCACGCCGGCGAAATAGAAAAGGGAATCAGCGAATTTGAAAAAGTTATTGTCGCCGAGCCGATTCAGCAAACAATGGCGATGATGGGTTATTGTTATGGTATCGCCGGACAAAATTCAAAAGCGCGTGAAATGCTTAGGCAAATTGATGATATGGCACGCAAAAGATATGTTTCTCCATATATGCGTGCCTACATTCATCTCGGACTCGGCGAAACCGACAAAGCCTTAACACAACTCGAAAAGGCGTTTGATGCCAATGACATTTGGCTGGTTTGGCTGAAAGTGGATATGCAATTAGAACTTTTGCACGATGAACCACGCTACAAAAAGTTATTGCAAAGATTGAATTTTCCGGCTTCGGATCATTAAATTTTTTGTTTGGCTTTCTCCCGCAACATTTTTATTAGTTTTTCAATCTGTTTTTTATTCTCTGCATTCGGACTTACTTTGAGAAATGCTTCAAGTTCGTCCGCCGCGTCTTCGAAGCGATTCAAATTGTAATAATAGAGCAACGCTAATTCCCAGTGAACGTCGGCTAATTTGTTTTTGCTCAAATTTTCGGCTTTTTTGGAATTGCTTTCGGCTTTATCGAATTCTTTCAGTTCACGGTATATTTTCCCCAAAAAAAGAAACGAATTTGCGGACGACGGATTTATTATTACCGCTTCTTCAAGTGTTTGGGCGGCTTCCGACTTTTTACCGAGTTTGAATTGGGCGATTCCCGCACCCGATTTTGCCGAAAAACTTTTCGGATTAACTTCAAAGGCTTTAGCAAATATATTTTCGGCTACGGCAAATTTGTTTTTGGCAAGATATTCATAACCGAGTTTTTCAAGCGCGAGAAAATATTCGGGAAATATTTTAATGGCGTTTTCGAGTTCGACAATCGCTTCGTCCGGTTTATTATCTTTTAGTTTTTTCAGTGCGTTTTCAAAATATTTTCCGGCTTCGGGTGGAATATTTTGGGCGAAAACGACCTCATTGATTACCGGCGTTTGATTTTCATTTTGGCGGAAAGTTTCTAAATTAAAATTGACCTGCAAAATTTCGCTGCCCGAAATCGAGCCGGTTGTCCGGTTTGTCCGGTTTCCTTGACCGATTTGTAATCTTTCTTTGACCGATCTGAAGTTCGTGCCGTCAACTCTGACCTGAATATAATAAACTCCGGCGCGAAGTCCTTGAAAAAAATACAAACCCGAGTTAGTGGTCTTGGTAGATTTTATAAGGCGTTCAAATTCGTCCAGCAATTCGACTTCGATTCTGGCGACGGGTTTTCGATTATTGTCAAAAACCACGCCGTTGATTGAATTTTGGGCAAATAAGTTCTCAGCCCACAAGAAGCAGAAAAAAAATAAGAGAAAGATTACAAATGTATTTTTCAGTAATAATTTTTTCATAACAAAAACGAAGAAAACCTGCTCTATCAAAAAGCAGGTTTAGAAACTGTTTGAAAACTCAAAAAATTATTTTATCGGGGGCTGGGTTTATTAACTTAATGAGTCTTCAAACAGTTTCCGAAGTTAAACTTTATCAATCTTTTAGAAGATAAAGCGGAAACCGAACCGAACCGAACGCGGCAGTTGGAAATCAGACGGCTGATTAAACCGTGCGTCAGTTTTGAAAGCGGCACAACTGCTTGTGCCGTTTGCTCCGCAAGTTGATAAACCGGCATTTCCGCGACGATTCAATTCCTGCACGGTGGCAGATAATCCGCCGTTGAAAATCCGGCGAATAAAGGTCGTTTCGTCAGTTACGCCCGGAAAGAACTGCCTAATCGCACCCGCCGCCAAATCGCCCGTAAAGATTGTCGGGAATCTGTTTGTTACGGCATTTTGATTGAGCAGATTCAAAACATCAACATCAAATGCTACCGCATATTTTGCATCGCGCCCGAATTTGTATTTATGGCTGATGGCAAAATCGGTTTGCGTAAAAGTGTCGGTGCGACCTAAATCACCGCGTCCGAACAAGAATGTGTTTGCCGCGTAAAAGCTGACTCTCGAAGAAATAGGAGTGCCGCTTTCACCAAGGAAAAAGGCTTTCAATTCCGTGGTATTGACTTTGCTGCCGCGCCAATCGAAATTGTAACCCGCATTCAACTTGAAAACGTGAGGTCTGTCGGTTGCCAATCTGCCGTTATCCGGCGCACCGTCGGCGGTAAAACCGAGAAACGGAATGTCGAAAAATCGGTTGACATTCGGGCTGGAACGTCCGTTTTCATCGGCACTTGCCAAACCCGAATAGTTACCGAAAAGACGGCTATAGGTGTAGCTGGCATTGAAGAAATAATTGTTTGAAAGCCGTTTGCCTAATTTTAATTCAAGCCCGTCATATTTACGTTCGGCTTTTGGTGTTGCCGGAACGCCGGGGAAAAACGGTTGTGCCGTAATGCCAAAACCCGGATTTCCGATAAAGAAAAGTTCGTTTTGATTAGCATCGAAAACGCCGATGTCTTCAATCGCGCGGTCAACCTGTTTATGCGTGTAGCGAACGCCTAACGTAAAGTCTTGCGAAAGTTGATGTTCAAATCCGACATCGAGCGAACTTTCACGCGCTGCCTGTAAATTCGGATCAATCCGGTTGTCGCTCGGATCATTTGAAGGAACACGCAAATCAACATCCAAGACTTGATTTGCCAGGATGTATTGTCTGGTGTAAAAAGTGTAATTAGGATTGGTAGCGCGCAGCGGAACATAGATCCGTCTTAGTATGTCGCCGCCGAAAGAACCTCGCGGTAATTCATATTTGAAACGGTCATAGAACAATCCGTAACCGCCGTAAAGTTTTGATTTGCCGTTGCCGAAAACGTCCAAAGCAAAACCGATACGCGGCGCAGGTTTGTCGCCCCAACCGAAAATAATCGGAATTCCGGTGGCAGTGAAAGAAGGAACGTCTTCTTTTTCGATACGGAAGCCGGGATTAACCGTTAAGCGTCCGATTGTCCAACTGTCCTGCACATAAAGAGCTTGACTTTGACTCGAACTATTTCCGTTGGTGCCGAAATATTGAATGTAGCCATAACCGATGTCGCCCGGTGCGCCGCCGACACCTCTCGATGTCGAACCGTAGAAAAGACGAATCTCGCCTTGTCCGCCGATATTTGAATAACCGTTCGCCACATCGTTATTCAGACGATTTAATTGATAGCCGAATTTTAAGCTATGGCGACCGAAACCGTTGAAAATAGAACTGGCATCAGCGTCAAAAGTCGTGCGTCTGGAAATATCTCTATCAACTCCCAGAATATTGGGAACATTGGAAAAACCGGCAACACAGGTTCCCGCCGGAGTAATTCCCGGAACAGTCGTATTTCCGTTGATACAACGAACCCGATCAATCGTCGGAATGCCGTAGCTGCCGAGTTTTTCGTTCAGATAGCTTTGTCCGTAACGGGCGGAAAGTATCCAATTATTGGTCGGTGTATAAGTTCCGGCAAAATTGTAGATCGAACTTGACCGCCGACCGCCTTGCGTATCAATAAATTCACTGCCGAATATCGTTCCGTTGCTCGGCAATGATGTGGCAAGTCCGGTAAAATCAGGCAAATCACCGTGAACGCGCAACGGATTGTATGTATAACTTCCTGTTAAATTCAACTTATTGCCAATCTGTCCGTCGAGGCGTAAAAAGCCATAGTCGCGTCTTTCACTGCGCCGATACGATTGATTTGTAATGCCGCCCGGATAAGCAACATCCCGCGTTATATCAAAATTTTGAATATTGTAGCTTCCGAAAAACCAGAGCCGATCTTTAAGAATCGGACCGCCAAGCGAAGCCGACGGGAAGAAAAATGTATAATTATCGCCCGGAGGATTAAAATAAGTCAGCGTATCTTTATCTTGATTCAAGATGCTGCGCTGCAAGGAATTAGCATTCTCGGTCGGGCTGAGTCCTGAATAATTCGGCGTAGAATTATCGATAAAAAGGCTTCGCGGTTCAAGTCGGCTGGAATTGAATGAAGTTCCGATGTCGCCGTTGAAATCATTTCCGCCGCGTTTTGTAACTAGAGTGATCACGCCGCCGGTTGCGCCGCCGTGTTCGGCTTCAAAACCGCCTGACTTAATCTGGACTTCCTGAATCAACCCGAACGGTAAATCGTTATTACTGTTTAATTGACCTGTCCGAAAGTTGGTAACTTCCTGACCGTCAACGATAAACGTATTTTCCGCACCGCTTGAACCATCGATCTGATAACCCGCACCTTTGGTTTCTTTACGAACCGAAGATGCCGTTGCCAAAACCGAAGAAAAGTTCGTTCCTTTCGGCAATTGATTGATTTTTTCGACGCTCAGATTGTCCTGCACACGGCTTGATGTCGTGTCGATCACCGCCACATCTCCCGTAACATTAACGGTTGCGCTCACGCCCGAAGGCTGTAATGAAAAATCAACCGGCGTTGCCTTCCCAAGCACGATAGTTGCTTTGGTCGGTTCGCTGGTTGAGAAATTACTCGAACTTGCCGTTATGGTATAAACACCGGGCGGAACCGCTAAAACCCGGTAAAATCCTTCGTCATCGGCAGTAATAGTCCGACTAAAAGCATTACCGTCAATTTTAATGCTTGCACCGGGAATCACTGCGCCCGTCGCGTCTTTCACGACACCCTCGATTGAACCGAACCTTTCTTGGGCAAAACTGAAAACAGCTAAACCAAGCATCAATGCGTTAATCGAAAACAAAAACTTGAAATTTTTTAACATTATATTGCTCCTATAGAAATGGATTTTTGAAATGGTTAAGTTCAAATGCTTTTTATTCACAAAAAAATGAAAGTTTTCAAAAGCTATGTTTTTAACCTCTCCGTTACATATCGAAGCAAGTGAGAGACCTTTGCGAATTTTCTTTTCGCAAAGGTCTCTTAAAAATTGTAAATATTGAGTTTAGAAGAATTTGAGGTCTGCAAAAACAGAACGAAAAAGTATTCAAATAAGATAAATTAAAAGATTAAATCTTATTTTATATGATGTTCTATATTGAAATTTCGTATACGCGGGGAAAGATTTTTCGGTTTTAGTTAATTTAGTAAGAGATTCTAAAGGGGAAAAGAAATTAAGTTGAAACCTATCAAAAATTAATCGCGGCGTGCCGGTAACGGGCGGAGCGTGTCTTCAAAACTTACATCTTTATAAACACAGACGCGGTTTCTTCCTTCGCGTTTTGCGCGGTAGAGCGCGGAGTCCGCCATTTCGATAAGTTCAATCGGATCGGTCGAATCGGACGGGAAATAAGATATGCCGATGCTGATGGTAACATGGTGAAATTCCGACGGTTTGCCTTGCCGAATGACACTAAACTCCTTTTCTTCGATGGCTGTCCGAATTCGTTCAGCCGCGACAATTCCCTGGGAAATTTCAGCGTCAAGCAAAAAAGCGGCAAATTCTTCACCGCCAAATCGCGCCGCAACATCACCGACACGCAAATTCTGCGTTATACAACATCCGATTTCCTCCAATGTTTTACTGCCTGTCAGATGTCCATAAGTGTCGTTGACGTTTTTGAAGTAATCAATATCCATCATTAACACGCAAAATGAATGATTTTCTTGCGAAGCGCGGGTGACTTCGAGGCGAAGTTCGGAAAAAAAAGACCTGCTCGAAAGTAAACCGGTTAAATCGTCGTGCGAGATCAGGCGGCGAATTTGGCTTTGATATTCGCGGTCAATTTCGTCAAGCAATTCAAAGCGCAAAATATGTTCGCCGATAGTGATCTTATCGCCGTGTTGCAGAACATCCTGCACGACTTTGTCGCCATTAAGAAAAGTGCCGTTGCGTGAATGAAGATCGGCTAAAATATACTTAACAGTTTGATTTTCGGCATCGAAAACGGTGTTGACGCGGGCGTGTTGGCGGGAAACCTGAATATCATTAACGCGAACATCGGCTTCAAGGGCGCGTCCTAAAATGACTTCATCACGCTCAAGCGGAATTGGGACGGCTAGTAATTCTCCGGTGAGAAATACTAACGCCGGACGCAAGTCTCGTTTAGCGCGGCTTGATTCACTCATAAATTCAACGGTGCAGGCTTTTACATCAAGCCCTAAAATATAAAATAACTCATTTTAGGTAAAATTTGCTAAAGTATTTTAAGAAAAAGCAAAAAAGGCTGAAGACTGCACTCAGATAATCGAGTCTTTCAATAAATGGTATTTCACGATTTTTGCCCCGACGCTTTAATCTAATAGCAATGAAAATTCTCGTTGTCAAACTCAGCAGTATCGGCGATGTCGTTCATACTTTGCCGGTTCTTGCCGCGATCAGACGGGCTTTGCCTGATGCGGAAATAGCTTGGGCAGTTGAACGGGAAGCGGCGGAAATCTTGCGCGGAAATACATTTTTGGATAATCTTATCATACTCGACACACGATCTTTGCGCGGCGGAAAAGTAATCGGCGAAATTTTGCCCAACGCCAGTCGCCAACTTCGTCAACTTCGCCGCTATTCATTTGATGTGGCGATTGATTTTCAAGGACTTCTCAAATCCGCGACAATTGCCAAACTCACCAAATCAAAACGCCGTTACGGATTTGCCAAACAAAACTTGCGCGAACCTGCCAGCCGTTTTTTGCTGACCGATACCGTCGAAATCGAAAAAAAACTGCATATTATCATCAAAAATCTCAAACTTGCTGAACAGGCGTTAAATATTTTCGTTCCGAAAGATAATTTCGAGTTTCCAATTTTTACCGACGAAAATCACAAAACGGAAGCGGTGAAAATTATCGAACAAAGCGGCGAAAATTTTGCGATATTAAATCCGGCGGGCGGTTGGGTTACAAAACTTTGGCACGCGGAAAAGTTTGGTTTATTAGCTGACAGACTTTGGGAAGAAAACGGTTTAACTTCTGTTGTAACGACTGCGCCGGATGAACTCGAATTGGCGGAAAAGGTTTTGCGAAAAAGTAAATCGGGCAAAATTTTGGCGGCTCAACCGAGTTTGAAAGGCTTTTACGAATTAGCCAAGCGCACCAAAATCTACATCGGCGGCGACACCGCGCCAACGCACATCGCAGTTGCGGCAAACGCGCCCGTCGTCGGTATTTTCGGTCCGACCGAATGGTGGCGCAACGGGAGTCCGCGCCAAAACGACATTTGCGTCGAACGCAACGACATCGGCTGCCGCATAGATTGCCATCGCCGGACTTGCAACAATTGGATTTGTATGGACATCGAAGTCGAAACCGTTTTGCAAGCGGCGCAAAAAAGATTAGAATTAGCCAAAGCCGAATGACTTTAGCCGTTTCTCAAAAATTGATTTGTCCTGAAACCGAAGGAGTGAAATATGCGGGTTCAAAGTTGAAACTTCTACCTTATATTTTGCAACTCGCCGACAAAGTTAAGCCGAAAACCGTGTTTGACGGTTTCGCCGGAACGACGCGCGTTTCACAGGCATTTGCCCGTCTCGATTATAAAGTTATCTCAAACGACATTGCCGCTTGGTCTAAAATTTTCGGTTTGTGTTATTTGAAAAATAAAAGAAATGACAAGTTTTATCAAGAAATTATCGATCATCTGAATGCCTTGCCGGAAAAAGACGGCTGGTTTTCAGAAAATTACGGTGGTGTTCTAAAAGGTAAGAATTCTTCCGAAGCCGACGGTTTCAAAAAACCTTGGCAGATTCACAACACGCGTAAACTCGACGCGATTCGTGATGAAATTGATAATTTACATCTAAACGAAGTCGAAAAAGCGGTTGTTTTGACGAGTTTGATATTAGCTTTGGACAAAGTTGACAGCACACTCGGACATTTTTCGTCATACTTAAACGAATGGTCGCCGCGTTCATTTAGCAAACTGAAATTGAAAGTTCCGAAACTTTTTGAATCTAAAGAAGAACACGAAGTTTTTAATGACAATATTTTCAAAACGGTTGAAAAAGTCGAAGCCGATCTAGCTTATTTTGATCCGCCGTATGGTTCAAACAACGAAAAGATGCCGCCGTCGAGGGTGCGTTATGCGGCTTATTATCATTTGTGGACGACAATTGTTTTGAACGACCAACCGCAAATTTTCGGGAAAGCCAAACGTCGAAATGACACATCTGATACTTTGGCGGGTTCGGCTTTTGAAGAGTTTAGAAAAAGTGATTCGGGAAAGTTTATGGCAGTCGAAGCGATTGAAAAATTGCTTGCAATGACAAATGCGCGATACATAATTTTATCTTACAATTCAAATGGCAAGGCAACCGCCGAAGAACTTTTTGAAATTTTGTCGCAATCGGGTAAAATGCTTGATTTCGTTAAGGTTGATTACAAAAAAAACGTGATGGCGGCGATGCGTTGGACAAATGAATGGACGCGGGAAATCGAAAAAGGAAATCAGGAACTCTTGTTTTTGATAGAAAAATGAAGCAAAAAAATAAAAGATTATTACAAAGAATGCGTGTGCCGCTCGGATTTTTGTTCGGCATCATATTTCTGATTTTTGCGAACCCTGAACCAATTGCTTTAACGATCGGCGGAATCATCGCCCTTGGCGGACTTTTGATTCGTGCTTGGGCTTCGGGACATATTCGCAAAAATCAGAATTTGGCAGTTTCGGGTCCTTACGCTTATACGCGAAATCCGCTTTATTTGGGAAGTTTCTTTTTGGGTTTGGGGTTTGCGATCGCGTCGGGCGTGTGGTGGATCGGCATCGTTTTTGCGATTTTGTATTTAGGCATCTATTTTCCTGTGATGCGCGTCGAATCTGAGGATTTGACGCGGCTTTTCGGTGAAGAATATAAAAATTATGCCGCCAAAGTCTCGCTTTTTTTTCCGCTTCCGACAGATTACAAAGCGTCCGGTGAAAAATTCGATATGGCTTTATATCTGCGTTATCGTGAATATCGTGCCGCTCTGGGATTGCTTTTTGCGTGGTCGGTTTTGGTAGTGAAAGCGATTTTTCTAAGATAAAGTTATGATAATCAAGAAATTTATCAACGTATTTTTAATAATTTTTTTTGTCGCTTGCGGAACTGTTTTTTCGCAAACAACGCCTAAAGCTGAAATTTTCAAAGTTGGTGAAAGTCTTAGTTACGAAGGTAAATTCAGTAGATTGCTTTTTCGCGGCATCGATGTCGCCAATCTTAATTTCACCGTCGAAAATGTTCCCGACAGCAAAAATTACTTGGTCAAATCCGAAGCCACATCAAAAGGAACGCTCATCAAACTCTTTCGTTTCAAGTTTTATCAAACTATAGAATCAACGGTTGACGGCGAAAAATTTCAGATTCTAAAAACCGTCAAACACGACGAACAAGGCGATCGTGTCCGTGACAGCCAAGCCATTTTTGATTACAAGGACAAAAAAGTAATCTACGTCGAAACCGATCCGCAAGACTTGGCGCGTCCGCCGCGCACGGTCGCTATGCCAATTGAAAAAAACACGCAGGATTTGGTTACGGGAATTTATATGTTGCGAAGTATGCCGCTTGCCGTCGGCAAGAATTTTGAGCTAAACATCACGGATTCAGGCTTGGTTTATAAAATTCCTGTCCGCGTTACCGCCCGTGAACGACAAAAAAGTATTTTAGGAAAAATCTGGTGTTTTCGCGTCGAACCGGAAGTTTTCGGCGCAAACCGTTTAATTGAAAAAGACGGCAGTATGATTATTTGGATTACCGACGACCCGCGCCGCATACCTATCCGTTCGCAAATCAACAGCAGCATAGGCAGAATCGATGTCAAACTCAAACAAATAAAATTTATCAAACAAAACACTTCTGCCAAACTCTAATCTGAAAAAGAAAAAAAGCGATTTGAAAGAAATCGCTTTAGCCATACTAAATATTATTGGAGCCGGTGAACGGATTTGAACCGCCGACATCCTGATTACAAATCAGACGCTCTACCAACTGAGCTACACCGGCTTGTGTGATTTATTAAAATCATCACAAACAAAAATCCTACAAAATTATTTTCATTTCTGCAAGCCTTAAAATGTAACTTCCGAAATGCTTTGGGGTTCTTAATCTTTTGCACCAAAATTACGATACTAAATTTAAGTTCGGTGAAAACCGCGCTCGATGTCCTTCATTGTCAGGCGCAAAATCACCGGGCGACCGTGCGGACAGGTTGTCGGCGATGAAGTTATTAGCAATCTATCGATCAGCCATTGCATTTTTTCGGGTGTAAGTTTCATATTGATCTTGACGGCGGCTTTGCAAGCGAGCGATGCGGCAATGTCGTCGCGCAAAGTTTCACGCGCATTGCCGCGCTTGACGCTATCAACTGAATCGAGGATTTCCGCCAACAAATTACGCACTTCCGACGGCGGTAGATCAGTCGGCACGGCTTTGACGGCGATGGTTCTACCGGAAAGACGCATCAGCGCAAAGCCGACATTTTCGAGTTCGTCCGCTACCAGATCAAATGCGACGGCTTGCGCGGGCGTTAAGTCGAAAGTTTCCGGCAAGAGTAGATTTTGCGACTCGATTTTGCGCTCAGTTTCTTTTTGACGAAATTTGTCGAATAAAATCCGTTCGTGAGCAACGTGCTGATCGATCAGAAGCATTCCCTCATCGTCAACGGCGATAATATAGCTGTTGTGAAGTTGGGCAATCGGGCGAATTTTTGAGGAAGAAAGACTTTCTACGCCAACTTCTTTAACTACTTTCACGGCGGAATTTACAGGCGGAAGTTCTGTATAATTCTCACTTCTTTCGCTATTTACGCTTTGTGATTCAACGGTTTGAGGCTGATGCAGAAATTCCGTCGAACGATTTTGCGCGGCTTGTTCAAAATCATTGGAGAAAATTTCAGTTTCGGGTAAATCTTCGGTCTCGATATTTACTTCCGCAACATTTTCGGCATATTCGACAATGCTTTCAACATTTTCAACTGAAGGGAAATTCGAAAATTTATCATCTGAACTTTGAAATTCGATTTTCGGTTGTTCGATTATTCGATTTTTCGGAATGGTCAAATCGTTTGTTAATGCAGATTGTTCTGAAAACGCCGGAGTTTGTGCCGATTCTCGAATTACAGGAATTGTTTCTTGACTTGGAACAATTCCAGCATTGCTTAACGCGCCGCGAATCGCTTCGGCGATAACTTCTTTGACGGCTTGCGAACGGCGAAAACGGACTTCGGTTTTTGACGGATGCACATTAACATCAAGTTCTTCAAGCGGAATTTCCAGAAAAAGAAAGGCAACCGGATAAACTCCGTGCGGCAAAACGGCGCGAAACCCTTCGAGCAAACCTCCGGCAAGAATTTTATCGCGGACAAACCGCCCGTTGATAAAAAAGAATTGAGCATCGCGCGTCGTCCGGCGTTCACGCGG
>JANMAA010000216.1:0-31879 GCA_031359215.1 Acidobacteriota bacterium
AACTCAAAAACGGTGACACTGGTCGTCGCTAAAAAGACTCGCTCATTATTTCGCAAATAATTGTAATCAAGCATATTCTGATAAACTACAATTGTTTGAATCTTTCCAAAGAAACTTATCTTTTATTAAGCATAAGGTCTATTATGTCAACCCAACCCGCAAGATTGGCGATTACACTTTTTGCTCAATTACCTTCGGCAACTATGTAGCGCAAAGTGTATTCGGCAGAATCATTTGTCATTGTTACTTCATTTTCTACACTCATTTGTTCAGTTAGATCAATTGTCCCAATTAGATCATCGCCGGTTAAATCCTTCTCAATAATTGAGAGATTTGTCATACCGACAGGAATAATTCTCTGAATATTCAGATCAATTTTTTGTCCCGGATTGGAATTAAATTGACCAATCTGAAAATCTGCCGCCGAAAGATCGCCGAAACGACCGATTAATTCATCATTTCCCGTTAAATCATTCGTAGTTATACATTCAATATTGATCAGCGTTAAAAACTGTGGTTGATTTGACATTGAAATACCTCCAAAAATATGACTTTGAAAGAAAATATTTTAGCCGACCAGATCAACGCCTTGACTGTCCAGTTCCGCAACTACAAAGTCGGGAAGTTCATTTTCGGCAAAAAGTTTTTTCAGATCGTCGAAGGCAACCGAAGCAATACAGCCGATACACGCGCTGAGATATAGGGCGGCAGCAACCTGTGCAACATCTCCGAGTGCTATCAATACAACTTCGTCAACTCCGGCGAATGCGCCAAGTGCAATTAAAGTTCCGATAGTTACTTCCGCCTCGCCGCCGCTGGCATTTTCCAACGCCGAATGAATTTTATGCACATATTCAAGTGCTTCATTGGCATCTTCAACACTCGGAACGGGCAATCCATTGCTGTGCATACACTGTACCCAATTATCTGAAAATTGACTCATTTTATTTCTCCTTATTTAAAGCCTATTCCGCAATAAATGCAGTAAGGCGGGTTAATCAAAGGCAGAATTACCTTTTAAATTTCAATTACCAACATTTCACATTTTCTTAACACAAATCCACAAAATGGACGGAATCACCTCAAGTCTTATGCTTCTGAACTAAATACAGATCCACGGCGGCTCTGAATCCTTTTTGTCCGTCGTCGTTTAGTCCGTCTCGAATTGCCTGAGAACCAGGTCCCTCAAGGGTGTGACCTTTTCCTAGAGGCTCGTCTGCAAAAATCCCGGCAGCAATATCGAATCCTAGTGAATAAAATGCTGATGGAATGGCGGTTCGGGCTTTTGCAACGACAGCATCCACATTCGCAATTGCCGCTCCTTTAGTCGCAAATTCTAAATTTCTGTTCCGATCTACGGAAAATCGAACCCCTTTGGCATATCCAGATTGTTCCTCCGGTCGCAGTGTTCGACCAAAACTATCTTTGCCGGGTCCCGGCAGTGTATGCCCTTCAGCGACTGCCATTCCGATATTGAATCCGCGCCGACTGGCAGCGTCCGGCAAACTACTGCGGAGTGCGATGGCTAACGGATCCATATTTGCTATCGCTTCTCCCTTGGTGACAAGAACGTCCTCTGACCCTTTAGATAATATTGGGACAACGAACTTGGCAGCCTCAAACTTTGAGAACACGCATTCCCCGGGATTGCGTGTGCAAATGCTTGCCTCTTTCTGCATTGTGTTGATCGCATCCACAACTTCGTCAAAATCTTTGATCAGTTTTTCCCGATCAACTGATGTCCCATCGGCATTCTGAAAATCATTACTATGTTTGAGAATATATTTGAGGTCGTCCCGCAGTGCCAAAAACTCGAATCGCTTCTTCGCCAAATCTTCCAACACATCTTGCTTGTTTTGTATGTCAACATAAACAAAGTTATCATTAGGATTTTTTAATCCTTCGTAATCTTGTAGCAAAACAGCGTATGGAAAAGCCTTATCTCCCGATACACCAATCGGAAATTGTTTTGCCGTCACTAATATATCTTCAAGAGTTAAATCCGCTGTGCTGATAATTCCCTCGCGGAAAACATGACAACTAACTTCTAAATGAGATTTGCTTTGAGATGTAGCAGTATTAATATCTGTACTCAGATGAGCTGACGCGGTCGGTCCGGCATTATAGGCAGCCCTCACTTTGACGGCGACACTTTCTTTCTCGCTCTCTTCTGAACCAGTAACTTGATAGATTGCAAAAAATTCACCGCCTTTTAATACACCTGAGATGAAGCTATCACCAAAACGCTGGCGAAAGCGGTCTTTATTACCAACAACAAGCAACTCGTTTGCATCAGGCGAGAAAACAGGAGAGTCAATACTTTCAGTTACATCCTTGACACTTACTCTTACAATAACGTAAGTGGAAAAACTCGAAAAATCGAACGTATTGGTATATTCAGTTTTAGCATTTGCTGAGAAACCATAATAACTGCCTCCAGCTTCTGCTGTAATTCCGATGGATTTGTGCAAAGTTTCAACATCTGTAATGGTAATGCAATCGCTCGTGACCCGTTGACCGCCTGCGCCTTGTATTGCCGTAATCGAAGGTCCTACAACAGCAGGCGTAGGCAGGCGATCACCGGTTAGTTGGTTGTATCCAAGTCCGATTTTCATTCCTTCTGTAAAAGAGATGATCCGAGTTGCCATTGTTTTTCTCCTTTCAAACAAAATATTTTTCAGTCAGAGAAAGTTTTAACAGAATTTTGATGGACAAATAACTACATATATGTGTAGGGTAATGAAAATTCTCAAACTATTTTTTCGCGCAAGGCTTTAGCAACGGCTTCGGTTTTTGAATGAACTTGGAGTTTTTCGTAGATGTTTTTCAGGTGAAATGAGACAGTGTGAAACGAAATTTGCATTTCACGGGCGGCAGTTTTTTTGTGATGTCCTTCGATGAGCAATTTAAGAAGTAAAATTTCCTGCGGCGTTAAATGATAATCGGCGTGTTCGGGCGGGCGAAATTCGCGGAACAGACGCACGACACGATTCGCTATGTTTGGCGACATCGGCGCACCGCCTTCGACAGCTTCCTGCAAAGATTCGAGCAGACGCGCCGGCGGCGTGTTTTTTAGCAGATAACCGTTTGCGCCGTTGCACAGAGCATTGAAAATCTGTTCGTCGTTGTCGTAAATCGTCAGCGCAATAATCGGCACGTCTGCAAAAATTTGGCGTAATCTTTCGATGCCTTCAATGCCACTCATTCCGGGCAAACCTAAATCGGTTAAAATAATGTCCGGCTTTTCTCTTTCAATTCGTGCCAATGCAACTTCCATCGTTCCGTAAGCGGCAACGCACCGAAAACCCGCCGTGCCGTTTATCAAAGCGGTCAAACCTTCGCGGACATCGCGCAAGTCCTCAATCAACGCGACGCGCAATGGCGGCGAATCGGAAGTCTGAACATTAAAAGTTGTGGCGGAAATCATTGTCGGATTGCTATATTACCGCGAAAAATTTATCGTGTCGCCTACTTGTTTGGGTAGGTTGCTTTTAAGTTTGTTTTGTTTTTTGTAAAGTTAATTCAAATTCAATATTCGTTCCGTTTCCTGGCTGTGAATCTATCTTAAATTTACCGCCAAGACCTTCGGCGCGGCGTAACATACTTCGCAAACCTTGTCCGTCGCTTTCCTGCGGATTGTCAAAACCGCGCCCGTTGTCGGCAACGCGCAAACTCAAAGCCGAATTTTCCACCCGAAAATCAATTTCCACTTTTGAACAACCCGAATGACGTGCCGCATTGTTGACAGCTTCTTTGAAAATCAGCAGTAAATCACGCCGCACACCGACGCTCAACTTTAAATCCGTTTCAGGCGACGGTGCTTTAAATTCCAAATCAATTTCGCGGTAGGTAAAAATTTCTTCGGCGTGTTGGCGCATTCGGCGTGTTAAATCAAGCAGACGGTCGTGTTGTGGACTGATTGCCCAAACGATGTCATTCATCGAATCTACGCTTTCACGGGCAATGTCGGCAATCGAAGGCAAAAGATTTTTTCGATCACCGTTTGCTGACTGTTGATTGGCAACTTCGCTCAACAATACAATACGTGTCAAATTCGCGCCTATGTCATCATGCAAATCGGTAGCGATGCGCGTCCGCACTCGTTCAAGTTCCACGAGGCGTTTCAGACGGTTGCGATAAACGGTGTAAACAATAAAGGAAACTAAGGCAATTAAACCGAGAACAAACCACCACCGCAGATAAAACGGGGCAAGAATTTTGAAACTGACGACAGCGGGTTTTTGACTCAGGCTGCCGTCAGGAGCTACGGTCTGCACGAAGAATTGATAACTGCCGGGTGCGAGATTGGCAAAATTGACTGTCCGTGACTTTGACGGCGCACTCCAATTTTCCTCAGTTCCGACAAATTTATGCTGAAACTGGAGAGTTTGTCCGGCATTAAAACTAATCCCCGAAAATTCAATCAAAACCTGATTATTTCCCGCGCCGATTTCAAATTCGGCGACTTCCGTTTGTCCGATTGCGGAAAGCGGCACATTGTTTCCGGCGACTTGAAGTCTGGTAATAAATACCGGCGACGAAGCAATATCAGCAGAAAGGGAAGGCGGAGTAAAGCGCGCCAGACTGTTTGCCGTGCCGAACCACAATACATTATTTCGGTCGCGCAGGGCGATTTCGATTTTGCTGTCATTCAAACCGTCAACCGTGGTATAAAGTCCGACTCGACCCGTAATCGTATCAATCCGGTTAAGTCCGCGTCCGGTGCCAAGATAAATGTTGCCGTCTGCATCTTCGGTAATACAGGTTACGTTATCGCTGGCGATCCCGTCTTTGATCGTGAGAATCGAAAAAACCGGCTTTTCGCTATTAACTTCGGTTACTTTGCCGACTCCTCCGCCTCTCGTAGCAATCCATAATCGGGATTTCCCGTCAAAAAATAAATCCTGTATCTGTCCTGCCGGAACGCCGTCGTCGGGCGTAAAAAAATCGAACCGTTTATTTCGATAACGCACAACACCGCCGCCGGTGCTTCCGATCCAAATTGCGCCCGATGAATCTTGGGCAAAAGCCGAAGCGGTAAAATTCGCCGGGAAGTTTTCTTCCTGACCGAAAATCTGCAATGAATTCGTTGCCCTTTCCAATCGCGCTAATTTGTTTTCTGTATTGTTAAAGCTGATCCAAATATCGTGCTGCAAATCTTCATAGACGTGCATCACGAAATCACCCGGCAGACCTTCTATTTTCTGCGGCACGGCTTTTTGTAAATCCGATAATTCGGTAATTTTAGGAAAGTGAAAAAGCCCGTTTTTAGTTGCCGCCCACCTTTCGCCGAAACTGTCTTGAATGACATTTTGCGGAAAATCAAAAGTTGTTCCATTTGGCAGATGCGATTCGACGGTAACAAAATTTTCTCCGGCGAGTTGATGGAATTTGCCGTCCGGTGTTAACGCTTGCAGTTCGCCGGAGGAATTTTCCCACAATGAACGAACGCCGCGAACGCCGATTCCTTCAGTCTGCTGAAAAGTAACAAAACCGTGCCTCGTAAATTTTATCGCGCCCTGATTGGTCGTCGCCCACAGATTGCCGTCAATATCTTCGGCAAGCCAATTATACGGAGTTTCGGGCAAACCTTGGGCAGTCGTGTAATTGCGGAAGTTTATGCCGTCAAATTCGCTCAATCCGGTTGATGTGCCGATCCATAAATGTTTGTCGGACGATTGGAAAAGCGAATAGATTTGATCGTTCACCAAGCCTTTATCCTTGCCGAACCAAGCCGTTATTGCCGGTTTGAGTTCAGTAGGTGAGTAAGTTTCTTTCGGACTTGCGGTTTCGAGTTTCGACAATTGATTTTCGTCCAAAACAAACAATCCGGCTTGTTCATGGGCGATCCAAATTCTGCCTTGGTCGTCAAAAACTATACCGCGAATCGGATCATAGCCGGCAGTCGGGTGAATTGAAAAATGAGTGATTTGTCCGTCCGCTTTGCGGCGAAAAACGCCGTTCATTGACCACATCCATAAATCCCCGTTTGAATTTTCGCTAAAACCGCGCACTGAAACCGGTGAATTGTGCAAAGGCAAAGCGACAGATTGAAAATTGAAACCCTTATCATTTTTTTCAAGGCGAAACAATCCGACAAAAGTTCCAGCCCAAATCGTTTCCTGTCGGTCTTGGAAAAGATAATTAACCCGATTCGGGTCAAGGCTTTTTTCCGGTGAACCGGCAATCGCTATCTTTTTGAAAGATCGGGAATCGGCAGAATCGGTAAATGGTTTTTTCGGAGCGGAATCAAAATAAGCTACGCCTCCGCCATTAGTTGCCAGCCAAAATATCCCGTCACGAGCTTCTAAAATATGATTGATTTGCGGATGCGGTAAGCCGTCAGCCGTGTCAAAGTTGACAAAATTCTGCCCGTCAAATCGGCTCAAACCGTCTTCCGTGCAAAACCACAAAAAGCCGTGCGAATCGCGCACGACACGATTGGCGAGATTTTGCGGCAGACCGTTTTCGGTCGTATAAATTTTAAATGGCAGACGTTCTGCTTGAATAGATAAAGGTAGAAAAAAAATAATTGCGAGCAAAACAAGCAACAAAAATCGTTGGAAATAGATTTTTATTAATTGTTTTGGATTTGCTCCGTTTGACACTTTTTTCCACCTGTTAAGATTTTATCGATAGGCGAATTATGGCATTTGACCCGATTATTAACAAGAATTTTTTCAACTTATGCGATAAGTTTAATAGACATTTTTCAGCTTCACTTTATAGAGCGTATATTCACCGATTTTTTCTCCGCTGCCGCGTTCATACCAAATGTCCACGTTTGTAAAATCTACACCCCAATCGGGCGCGACAATGATGTAGGAAAGTGCCGGGTTTGCCGCCGTTTTTGCGTTAAAATTTTTGCGATATTCGCCGTATCTGCGGGCTTCTTCGGTAATTTCCTGATATGTCAGGGGTTGTGCCGCCGAACTGAGCCGGTTGGTGTGTCTGCTCCAACCGAAAAGCGCAATCATCGATACAAAATCACCGTTTCTTAAGTTATTTTCGAGGGAACTTTCGTCGAAGTTCGAGTAGTAAAGATATTGATAATAACGCTCCTTGCTTTCCTGCCACGAAAGTCCGGCGAAAACGTGCTGATGACGCGCCCACAGAACATTTTGCGGCGCGATTGAAGGCAAATCGTCACCTTCGATCATACCGAAAACCAAAGCGGTGGATTGATGAGGATTCGTTTCACTTTTTGCCAATTCTTCCAAACGCTGCGCCACCGGCATTACTTTATCACGCACTATATTCAAATCATCTATTACTCCAACTGTGTAATGACATTCGACAAATCCCCAGAATATAGCCAGCAAAGCGATGAACGATAAAGCAATTTTGGAAACTAGCGGTTTATCGAGAGAAACTTTACGCCACAAAATCCCGAAAGTTACGACCAGAGCCAAAGCCGCGACATAATTTCCGATAAAAACCTGGTAATGAATCGGTTGTAATGAGCGTCCGGTGATTATCTGCTGATTAAAAACGACAATCGGCACAAGTGCAAACGACGCGGCAAAAAGCGTCGGGCGTTCCTTTAATTCGATAATCTTTAATAAAATTCCGGCAGCCAGCATTATCAAAACGACTAGACTGATATATTCGGGAAATCGCGCCGGATCGGGCGCGTGAGTATAGACGAGAAGCTGCACATCGTCCATTGTTTGCGAGCGATGTGACAGAAAAACCGCGTAAGGAATCAGTGAAAAAAGACACGCTGCACCGAGCGCGATAAATGCTTTGAAATCTTTCCAAAAACCTTCAGGACGCACGATCAACCATAAACCGACGACGCAAATCAGCCACGCAACCGCAGTTGTCCAATGATAAAAATAGGAAAAAACCGTAAACGCAAAACAACCCGATGCCAAAACACAATAAACAATTCGTTTTCGCAGATCAGCCGTTGTTACAAGCAGCCAAACCAACGCGCACAAAGCGAAAAAGAACGGGAATGAAACGGCGGGAATATAGCGTCGAAACGCAGGAAAATACGGATATGTCTGCCCGATTTCCAAAATTCCGCCGATCGCACCCTCGCCCGCCGCCAACGCGCCGCCGCACAATACAACCAAAGCTCCAGCCATCGCCAACCACGAATCCCCGGTTATTTTCCCGATCAGCCAGAACAATACCAAAGCCGCACAGAATCCGGCAAAAGCCCCGGTCAACGTCATTGCCCAGGGCGTAGAAATACCAAGCACCCGCGCCGGAATTGCCACTGTATAGGGCGCGGCAAATTGAATCGAAAAGAGAGATTCCGGTTGCGGATTGTCAGGCGCATCGTCGCGTCCGGTGTAAGGATCGTTTTTGCGCGGTCTGCCGTCGATCAAAGCACGCAGATACGAGGCATAAGCCGCTTCGTCAATGTCGTTATAGGCATAATTTCCCTGCCAATCGTCACCGCGCAAATATAACATCTTGAATTGCGGGTAAAGCATAAAAACAACCAAAAAAATTCCGGCGATGATGCCGAATTGCCAGCGTAGTTTCATAGTTTAAAGTCCAAAGTCCTAAACCAAAAGTCTAAATATGAACGGCAGAAAAAAGAAATGACAGATTACCATAGTTAAACGCCGACGAGAAAAATCCGTTAGCTAATTTCGACTAAAAAAAATTAGACATTATACTCTGGACTTGAAACTTTAGGCTTTGGACATTAGACTTTGGACTTAACATTTATGAGTTTAAAAGACAAAATTATCAGCGATTTAACGACGGCAATGAAGGCGAAGGATGCCAACAAACTTTCGACCTTGCGAATGGCGAAATCCGCCGTGATGAACGAGGAAAACAAACGCGGTATCGGCACGGTTCTGACCGATGAAGAAGTAACGAAAATCCTGCAAACGCTCGTCAAACAGCGCAAAGATTCCATCGAACAATTTACCGCCAACGGTCGCACGGAACTCGCCGAAAAGGAAAAAACCGAACTCGCTGTTCTCGAAGATTATCTGCCGCAAGCCGCTTCAAAAGAAGAGATCGAAAAAGCCGTTGACGAAGCGATTGCCGAAACCGGCGCATCTTCGATAAAAGAAATGGGAATGGTAATGAAAGCCGCGCAAGCCAAACTCGCCGGCAAATCGGCTGACGGCAAATTGGTCAGCGAAACCGTTAAAGCAAAACTTGCTTAATCCGCAAATTGTTTCAAAATATTTCTTGAAACAATTTGGTTCAAAAGCAGTATTTCAGTATCACTTTTAGTTATCTACCAATACTTCTTACATTGCTGCTCTGGTATCTTTAACTATTTGAGCAAATTCTTTGGCTCTTTCGGTGACAATATGAGCATCTCTTGCGCGAATTGCTTTTAAATCTACTAAATCCGCGCCAATTCCGAGTGCGCTCGATCCGGCTTTGATAAAATCGGCTGCCGTTTTTAGATTGACTCCGCCTGTCGGAACGAGTTCGACCTGTGGTAACGGTGCTTTTAATCCTTTAATGTAACTCGAACCGCCCATCGCGCTGCACGGAAAACTTTGACAAAAGACGCACCTGCTTGCCACGCCGTGATAACTTCGGTCGGAGTCAATGCGCCCGGCATAATCGGCACGGAATAGCGTTGGCAGAGTTCGATGGTTTTGAGATTCAATGCCGGACTGACAACAAACGTCGCGCCCGCAAGTATGCAAATCCGGGCAGTTTCAGGGTCTAAAACCGTGCCTGCACCTAAAACAACTTCGTCGCCAAACTTATCAGCTACTTTTTCGATAACTTTGATCGCGCCCGGAACCGTCATTGCTAATGCTCCGTGCGCCGCTCCGCAATTTACGGCAAATTGTGCATCTTCGCCGCTTAAGAATCCGTAGATCAAACCGGATGCAAAAGAATCTCCGCCGCCGACGCGGTCGAATATTTCCAGATTTTCACGCATCGGTGCCTGATAAAGCGTATCGTTCGTAAAGCAAACCGCGCCCCAATCATTGACGGATGCGGTTTTCGCGTTTCTCAAAGTCGTTGCGGCAACGGCAAAATTCGGGAAGTCCGAAACTGCTTTGCGAATCATTTTTTCAAAATTGCCGACATCGAGTTTTGAATGATTTTCGTCCTGTCCTTCAACCTCAAAACCTAGGCACGCCGTAAAATCTTCTTCGTTACCGATCATTACATCAACATATTTCCCCAAGTCACGATTAACTTCCTGCGCTTTTGCCTGTCCGCCGATCGATTTCCATAGCGAGTCACGATAATTAAGATCGTAGGAAATGATCGTCCCGTGTTTTTTGGCGATCTCCATTGCTTCTTTGGCAACTTCGGGTGTAGATTCGGACAACGCACAAAAAATTCCGCCCGTGTGAAACCATCTTGCGCCTTCTTCGCCGAATATTTTTTCCCAATCGATGTCGCCTTTTTTTAGTTGTGAAACTGCCGTATTTCCGCGGTCGGAACAACCCAATACGGCACGAACTCCGAAACCTCTTTCGGTAAAATTCATTCCATTGCGAACGGTTCGCCCAACGCCGTCATATTTCACCCATTTTACGTGCGATTGATCAACTCCGCCTTGATATATTAAATCGTGAACCAATTTTCCGACAGGGTTATCGGCAAATGCGGTTACAACAGAGGCAATGAGTCCGAAGCATCTTTTGAGTCCGCGGGCAACATTGTATTTACCGCCGCCTTCCCAAAGTTCAAACGAACGAGTCGCATGAATTCTTTTATCGCCCGGATCTAGTCGGAGCATTACTTCTCCGAGACTGACAATATCCCAACGACAATTTTCTTTAGATTTAATATTTTACGATGCCATTTCGTTCTCCAATTATATTTTTTCGTATAAGTATTGAGGAAAAAGTTTACCTTGCCTTCCAATTGTCGTCAACCGAAGTTTTATTTCCCTAATAATGGATAATCATACCTGCCGAAAAAATGAGAAACCAACTAATTTTATTGTTTTGCTTAAATTGTTTACATATTCAATCGGCTTCGGTGCGCTTCGATTTTATCCAAAACGCCCAATGCCAAATCCAACGCGCGTCGCCCGTCTTGAGCAGTAACCGGCGGCGTTTCGTCCTGTAAAACCGAATCGAGAAACGCCTCGATTTCGGCGTGAAGCGGTTCGACATCGTTGATTTCAAGTCGATTGACCGAAATTCCCAAAAGTGGATGAATCGCATTTGGCGCAAGACTCGTGATAGATGCAAATTTGGTCGCGTAATCTAAAACTACATACGAATTTGTTTGATAAAATCTGGTTTTGCGAATCTTTTCCGTGCCGATTCGTGAAGCGGTTATGTTTGCAACTGCACCGTTTTCAAATTCGATGCGGGCGTTTGCGGCATCAACTTTGTCGGAAATAACGGGAATACCGACAGCGCGGATTTCGGAAACCTTCACCGATTCACCGACCAGCCAGCTTATCGCGTCCAAATCGTGAATCATCACGTCCAAAACGACATCAACATCAAGTGCGCGGTTCGGAAAAGGCGAAACGCGGTGAATCTCGAAATAAAGCGGTTTGGTAACGTGCGGACGAAGCGCGACCATCGCCGGATTGTAGCGTTCGAGATGCCCGACCATCAATTTTGCGCCCGATTTTTCAGCGGCTGCAATCATTTTATCGGCTTCCGCCAAAGTCCGCGCAATCGGTTTTTCAACCAGGACGTGAACGCCTTTTTCGAGAAAAGCGCAGGCAATTTCGCAATGCGTTTCGGTTGGTGTAACGATTGAAACTGCTTCAACTTTATTCAAAAGGTCACGCCAATCGGTGAAATAACCACAATCGTTTTTTTCGGCAATATTTCGTGCGTTTTCTTCATTAACATCGCACACGCCAATGAATTCACCTTTGCCTTTATTTGATAATTCGGCAAAATTTCGGGCGTGGTGTTGTCCGAGAGAACCGACTCCGATAACTGCGGTTTTTATATTTTGAGTTTCTTCCATAATTGATTGTAAAAGTTATTTCAGCGATACTTTACATTTTCCGACAAGATGCGAGAAATAACAAAGACCGAAAACCAAAGACCGAAAACCAATTTTATTTGGCTGTTTTTTGTATTTGTAATTATTATCGTTTATTTTTTCGGTCTTTCGATTCCGCTTCTCGGTCCCGACGAATCGCGTTACGCCCAGGTTGCGCGGGAAATGTTTGAACGCGGTGACTGGATAACGCCAACACTCGGCGGTTTCAATTGGTTTGAAAAACCCGCACTGCTTTATTGGCTGCAAATAATTTCTTATAAACTTTTCGGCGTTTCGGAGTTTGCAGCACGTTTCGGTTCGGCGTTGTTCGGACTCGGAACA
Organism: Acidobacteriota bacterium; assembly: GCA_031359215.1. Taxonomy (GTDB): domain Bacteria; phylum Acidobacteriota; class Blastocatellia; order Pyrinomonadales; family Pyrinomonadaceae. The sequence goes on from JANMAA010000216.1 coordinate 12,256, forward strand.
ATTTTGAGTTTATGGATTTTAGGCAAATTTGTTTCAAACTCAGCATCAAAGACCAAAGACCAAAGACCAAAGACCGAATTAGCAAATTGGCTGGCGTTAATCGCTGCTTCGTCCATCGGTTTGCTGGCTTTTTCACGCGGTGCGAGCTTCGATATTATTCTGACTTTTCCGATAACGGCGGCACTCGTTACGTTTTTTATCTTTGATCGATCGGAAAAAAAATCGGGTTCTGCTTTTTACTTTTTACTTTTTACTTTTTACTTTTTCATCGGTGTTGCGCTGCTTGCCAAAGGTTTGGTCGGCATTGTTTTTCCGTTTGCGATTATAGCTTTTTACTTTCTTTTATCGCGCAAATTACCGGGCAAACTATTTATTCTAAGTCTGTTTTGGGGAACGACTATTTCAATTGTCGTCGCATCCGTTTGGTATCTGCCGATGTATTGGGCGCATGGTCAGTCGTTTATTGACGAGTTTTTTATTCAGCATCACTTTCAACGCTTCACGTCAAATAAATATCAACATCCGCAACCGTTTTATTTTTTCTTTTTGGTTTTGCCGTTGATGACGATTCCCTGGCTACCGTTTTTTCTGGCTTCGATTTGGAGTTTCTTCAAAGTTCAAAGTTCAAAGTTTAAAGTTCAAAGTGAAGAAACATTCTCGACTCCCAACTCTCGGCTCTCGACTTTTGCATTTGCGTGGTTGCTTGTTCCGTTGGTATTTTTTTCATTTTCGGGTTCAAAACTGCCGGGTTATATTTTGCCTGCGCTGCCTGCCGCAATAATTTTGACGGCGGAATATGTTTGGCGTTTTGTTCAGAAATCCGAAAAGCGTAAAATCTTCGTGCAGACTCTTGCCTTTGCAACTTTCGCCGTTGTAATTTTGATTTTGCAATTTTTTATAAATGATTTTACCAGACGTGAAACGGTGAAAAATCTGATCGAAACGGCTAACACACAAGGCTACACTACCGAAAAAGTTTTGAATTTTAATACTATTTCACATAACGCCGAATTTTACGCGCACAACAGACTCGTGCGAACTCAGGATGGAAAATTGCGGCGTTTTTATGAAGTTAGCGAGATTATTGAAGAGATGAAACCGGAAAACATAAACAAAGTATTAGTCTTAGTTCCGATTGAATATCTCGACCGATTAACCGGAAACGGTTTGATCAAAACCCAAGTTTTGGCTGATAATACGGAGTTGGCGATTGTGCTACTGAGTTTGTAAAGACAATGCAGAAGACGACAGCAAAGGCATCTATAATTCTCCGAAAAGCATCTTTAAAGACCGTAAAGAGGCAAAACTGGCAAAGATTTTTATAGTTTTGATTTCACATTTTAGCTGTGCGTTTTGCTTCTGTTTAGTAGTTGATTTATCAAAAACATAATGAGAAAAGTTTTATTATTTATTATTGTCGCAATTTTTTCTGTCAATGTAATGGCTCAAAATCCTAATTTTGACTTGTCTGAGTATGGCGTAAAAATAGAGCCTGACAAGCGTGTGATAGTTGTTCTCGCTTCGCTCGAAGCAGCGGGCATTGAAACGCCTCTGACCGAAAAAGGTGCGGAATTTCGCCAGCAATTAAAGGCGGATTTACAGGATTTGAATCCCGAGTTGCGCCAAAAACTGAAACAGTTTGTTGACCAATACAAAAAACGGCATCCGAAGGCAACGGCATCGGAAATAATCGCGCCGTTTATTTCGATGGCATATACTTTAACGCCTGTTCCTGATTTAGCCGAACCGACGCGCGCAACCGATTTGCCGGGAGATTTGCTGGAAGTTTTAGATTACACACCGCTTGTGCGTGAATTTTATCGGCGTTCATCCATAAATACGAAACTCAACGATTACGTCAAAATATATCAGCAGACGGGTGATGAAATGCGAAGTTCGGCAAAAATAATGGTCGGCGACTTGCTCGATTATCTGCACACGAGACCGCAGACAAGTTATATTGAACGAATAAAAACCGAAACAAAAAACGCTAAGGGTAAAAAGGCTTTTCAGAAAACCGAAATTCGTGAACGCTCACGCCGTTTTTTCATCGTTCCTGAGATGTTGGCGGCGACCGGAACAATTAATTTTTTGAACGTCGGCGACGAATATTTTGCGATTGTGCCGCCATCTACCGATTTGAGTTCTTCGGAAGTGCGGCGCGGTTTTTTGCAATTCGTGCTTGACCCGATGGTTTTGAAAAACGCCAAAGACATTTCCACCTTGCGCGAAGGAATTAAAGCACTTCTCGATGAGCGGCGAAAGCAAAATCCGAATATTTCACCCGACATTTATATCACTGTTTTGCGTTCACTGATCGCGGCGATTGATGCCCGTCAAATCGAATTTGAAAAAACAAAAATTGCTACCGCGCAAGCCCGCCAAAAAATTGACCGAATGAAAACGGACAAAGAAAAATTAGCAGTTTCCGCCGAACTCAAAAAGTTTAAAGATTCCGTAGCCGATGAAACTGCCCTTTCGCTGTCCGAAGCCTACGAAAAAGGTGCGGTCTTATCGTTTTATTTTGCCGATCAATTAAAGGGTTTGGAAGATTCGGGTTTTGATATTGAAGGTTCGCTGCGCGATATGATCTTATCGCTCGATACGACCAAAGAAGCTAATCGTTTAGCGCAATTCGCCGACGCGCGAAAACGGGCAATAACGGCGCGTGAAGAACGCAAAGCCAATGCAAATAATATTCCGACGATTGCGGAAAATCCCCTAACCAAAAAACTTCAGGAAATTGAAACCGTTACGCAAGCCAAAAATTACCAGTCAGCCGCCACGCAATTAAAGCAGCTTTTGAAGACAAATCCGAACGAATCGCCGCGAATTTACTACGCGCTGGGTCGTGTCATAAGTCTTTCCACCGAATCTGCAACCGATGTTGACACGCGCAACGATGGCTTATTGGAAGCGAAAACAGCGTATGAAAATGTTCTCCGTTCGGCTGAAAAGATTAATACCGACGCAAAATTGCTTTCTCTCACATACTTGGCATTAGCACGAATTTATGAATTTGACGGCGATAAAGAATACGCCGTAAAACTTTACGAAGCCGCCATAAAACTAAGCGACACAGCCAGCGACACCTACAAACAAGCCGTTGCCGCACGAGACAGGTTAGTGAAAAACTAAAAGTGAAAGAAATTCTCAATTTTCACTTTTAGTTTTTCACTATTTAATCTTCTTCGACGGTGCAAAGAAAAGGATATTCGTGCGCTTTTGCTAAATTCATCGCTTTTTCAGCTTTCATATTGGCAATCTCATAAGTATAAACGCCCGCGATTCCGATGCCTTCGTTATGGACTTTAAGCATAATCGAAAATGCTTCCGCATCTGAACGCAAAAAAACGTGGCTCAAAATAAAAACGACAAATTCCATCGTCGTAAAATCGTCGTTATGCAAAATAACTTTATAAAGCGGCGGTTTTTCAAGCCGCGTTTCGCTCTCAGTTAAAACGTCGCCGTCGTGTTCGATGTCGGGAAATTCAGGCATAATTTTTAAGTAATATTTAGAATTTGTTAAAAAAAAGTTCGTCTATTTCAATTTCCTCAACAATTTTCGTTTTTACGCCAAGTGAAAATTCTTTCAATTTTTCACAAAGCATTTCGCCATCAATCAAATCTATTGGAGGCGCACCGTCGCGTGTTGCTTCTTTCCGTGCCTCGCGTGTGAAATTTCCTGTTGTTATAAAAATTCCTTTGTCGGCTCTACCTTGCATTGCTCCGCGAAAATCTCTGATTTGGCTCGGCGTAATTGAACCTTTATATCTTTTACATTGAAAAATGACGTGAAAACTAAGAAGTCCACTCATTCGCGCAATTCCTTTTCCGTCAATTCCGCCGTCACCGCTTCTGCCAGTTACCTCAACTTCAACAAAACCACTTTCGCGCAATAACCTTTGAGTCAATTTCTCAAAAGCATTTGGAGTAATTTTCAAGATAGTATTCAAAAGTTGCTCTTTCCATTCAAGGTTTTCTTCAACTTCCTTTTCAAGTCCATTAAGTGAATTGTCATCTTGATTTTTTCTATCTGAATTTTTTTTATGTAGTTGTCTAACGTATCTGACAACTTCATCTGTATTTATTTGCGTGTTTAATTTAGATTCATCTAAATTCCAAACTCCACGAGCGGAATTTTCCAACACACCAAACTTTTTCAGATAAGTTCTCGCCCAAGCTAATCTATAATCCAATTCGCTTTGAGAGCCATCTACTTTGTGCGGTATTTGTAAAGTTTCTTCCGAGAAATTTTCTTGCTCATAAACTTTTTCGTTTATTTCTTCAATTGTTCCAGAACCACCCAAGCTAACTAAAGCGTCAAGGACAGGAATCATTAATTTATCGTATGAAGGCACTTCTTGAAATTCTTTTCTTTTTCTTGCCATAATTTTTTATTAATAAGCCTTTGTTAAATCAATTCCCGTGTAATAATGTTTTAGAATCTCGTCATATTTTATACCCATTTTTGCCAGACCGTAAGCACCATATTGACACATTCCAACGCCGTGTCCCCAACCGCGTCCGGTGAAATTGTAGCTGATGGCTTGACCGTTTGCGCCGTAGCGTTTGTTGAGGGCGAAAAGTTGTTCGTTCAAGCGTAAAGCAGAGCGGATTTTTCCGCCTTTGAGATGAAATACGCCGTTTGTGCCGACGATCTCCAAATCAACGGCGCGGCGCGAAAAACCTTGTTGAGCGATGCGAATATCGAGCAATGTTCCGATGCCGCGAACGTAGCGCGAAAGGCGCGATTGCACTGCCGATGCGGAGAGCGTTTTGCTCCACAAAGTAAAACTCGAATCGCGTTCAGCCGTAGCGGTTGTGGTTGTCGGCATAACTTCGAGATAAATGACTTCGCCCAAACCATTTGTTTGAAAATTGACGCTTTCGCCGCCGACAAGCGCGACTTCCTTGACTTGATAAAACGCATCGCCGAATTGTCGAAACAGAAAAACATTCGGATTTACCGGCATCTGCTTTTCAGTCCTGCCGGATTTCAAGATCAATTTGCCGTCTTCGGTGGATTTTGCCGTGCCGCTTTGCAAGCCCGGTGTCCATTTCTTTTTGGCATAAATTTGTGAAATCAGGCGAATGAGTTTTGAGCGTGAAAACGGCTTTTTCGGCTTGATCGTCAAATCGGGATAAATAGTCAAATAACCGTCGCGCAACAGGATTGCCATATCCGCCCGTGCTGCTTTCGGAACTTCTTGAGCGTCAAGAAAAGAAAGTTGATAATTGATGTCGGCTTCGCTCAAAAGCGTGTCGGCGTAATTCGGCTCATAAATCATCTGCGCTAAAATTCGCGCAAATTCAGCGGGTTTTGCCGAATCTTTAGTAACCGTCGGAAAAGGTTTAGCGAAACGAACGGCAAGTTGATTTATCCAACTGCGGAATTCGGTTTCGCTTGGTAAATCTTCAAAATAATCATCGTCAAAACGCGGCGTTGCCATCACGAAACCGTTGACGGCGAACAGCGAAGCCGTGCGGACGAGTTCGGCATTTGCCTCATCCCTGATAAGCGCAGGTTCACGCGAAGTCTTTATTAGAAAAGGTGCAAAATGCCGATGACCTTCGAGCGAACATTCCACGCCGCGCAAATACGGTTCATTAAACTCGAAAATATTTTCCGAATTTTCCGTGCGTCCGCCGCAAGTTGAAGTATAAAGAGCGTTTATCGGTTTGCCTTTGTAAGTAGCGACGATTCCGCGTGTCTGCAAAACAGCTTGCGTTCCCATTTTGCTTTCAGAAGAAAAGCCTCGATAAACCTGTGAACGAACTGTCGGAAGCAAATCAAAACCCTGCGTTCCAAATTGTCCGATATTGGCGACGGCGTAAGTTCGCGCGGCGATTGCCTGCGCCTTTTGCGCTTCGATTTGCGGGAGAGAAAGTTCATTCGGCACAACGCCGAGCAGATAATCTTCCAAAGATACGGCATTGACAACCGTCAGACCGCCGCGCGAATTGACAAAAACTTCGATGCGTCCGCGATATGCCTTGCCGTTGACACGAACCGGAACGGCACGTTCATTTACCGAACCGAAAGCAACCGATTTGAGTGAAGAGAATTTCGATGACGCGCTTGCACCCGAAACGATGACTTCGCGTAGATTAGCGTTTATATCCGCGTCTGCCGCAGTAATAACCGGACTGCTTGCGCCGGTCGGTTTTATCAAACTGCGGACTTCCGATTTCGAGTTTTTGGCAATTTGTTTAGACAGCGTAATCGCTTCGTCCGAAGGCTGTGTAAATTTTTCCGTTATAATTTCGGCTTCAAAGCCTTTGTCGCTTAAATCCGCCTTAAAATCGTTCGCTTCTTCAATAGTTTCAAAGGTTTTGTCCAGTCGAACACGCCAAGTATTTGTTGATAAATCAGGCGCAACGGAAGATTTTTCGCCGGTTGCTTCCGCCACGTCTTTTGCCAGATCATTGGCTTCAGGTTGCGTGGTGATATTCGTCAACTCGAAATGATAAATCTCGATTTCCGGCGGACGATATGAACGCGCCGAAACGCTGACACGAGTTGTGCCTAAAAACAACGGCTGTTCATCCGGGCTGACGGCAACAAGCTGCTCATCGGTCGTCGTTACCGAAACATAACGCGCATTTGTTTGTAAGCCGATGCGAACAACGGGTTCGTTTGCCAGATAAAAGTTTGCGGTTTCGGTGGCTAAAATTTCTGAAACTGAAAGAAGTGTTAAGCAAAGAATGAACAAAAAACTGCGTAAATTCATAACTCTATAATAAAGACTAATTGCATAAATGTGAAATAAAAATATTTTTTATGCCGGTTAGCATCGGCATAATTTTAGCTCACTTCCTTCTTTTTTTAAGGGTTTCCAAAACAGATTCCAATTCAATATCTTTTTCGACAAAAAGAACGATCAAATGATAGAGCAAGTCAGCGGCTTCGGCTTTGAAAAGTTCAGCATCGTTGTCTTTTGCTTCGATGATAAGTTCGACCGCTTCTTCACCGACTTTTTGGGCAATTTTGTTAATGCCTTTTGAAAACAGTTTTGAGGTGTGAGAATTTTCGACGGGATTTTTCTTTATTTCCGTTACAATTTTTTCAAGCTCGAAAAGAAAGTTTTCGTCCTCGTTTATTTCATCAAAACAAGTGTCTGCACCTGAATGACAAACTGCGCCGGTCGGCGTAGCTTTGATTAAAATCGTGTCGGCATCACAGTCAATTAAAATTTCTTTGACATTTAGAAAATTCCCGCTCGTTTCGCCTTTTGTCCAAAGCCTCTGTCGAGAACGCGAAAAAAACGTAACTTTTTGCGTTTCGCCGGTTTTTTCAAATGCTTCGGAATTCATATAGCCGAGCATCAAAACCTTTTTTGTTTGTGCATCTTGAACGATTACCGGCACTAAGCCGCCAGCCGATTTTTCAAAATCTATCTTTTTAGATTCGGTGTTAATTTTTAGCATAATTTTCTTTTCAAATTCTGACTTCAATATTATGCTTTCTCAAGTAATTCTTCAGCGTCGGAATTTCAATTTCCCGAAAGTGAAAAATACTAGCGGCAAGTGCGGCATCGGCTTTTCCTTCGCGGAAAATCTCGACAAAATGCGTTAAGTTTCCCGCGCCGCCCGAAGCAATGACGGGAACATTGACAGATTCTGAAACTATTTGCGTCAATTCAATCTCAAACCCTTTTTTCGTGCCGTCGGCATTCATCGAAGTCAGTAAAATTTCCCCGGCACCGAGTTCCACGCCGCGTTTTGCCCATTCAATTGCATTCAGATCGGTTTCAATTCGTCCGCCGTTTAAGAAAACTTTCCATTCATTTTCAACAATGCCCGCATCGATCGCTAAAACTATACATTGTGAACCGAAGTTCTTGGCGGCATCCGACAAAATTTGCGGATTTTTGACGGCGGAAGTATTTATCGAAACTTTGTCCGCGCCCGCGTTGAGTAAAACTTCAATATCTTCAACCGAATTGATTCCGCCGCCGACTGTAAACGGAATATTTATTTCCGCCGCCACTTTTCGCACGAGTTCGCTTAGAGTCTGCCGTTTTTCGTTGGTCGCCGTAATGTCGAGAAAGACGAGTTCATCCGCGCCTTGTTCCGAATAAATTTGAGCGAGTTCCACCGCATCACCAGCATCTTGCAGATTTTGAAAATTTATCCCTTTGACGGTTCTTCCGTTTTTGACATCAAGACACGGAATTATTCTTTTAGCTAACATCTTCTAAATATTTTCGCGGACAAAATCTTTCAGATTAATTCTGCCTTCATAAATCGCTTTGCCGACAATCACGCCCGAACAACCGATTTTTTCGAGTTCTAAAATATCTTCAACTGAACTCACGCCGCCGCTGGCAATCAAATTCAATTTCGGTAATTGTTCTAAAATCTGCTCGTAAAGTTCGTTTGACGTTCCTTGCAAAAGTCCGTCTTTACTGATGTCCGTGCAAAAAACCTGCGTTACGCCTTGCTCACAATAGCTTTTCAAAAACGGCAAAATCTTCAATTCGGTAGCAGTTTGCCAACCATTTATCGCCAGCTTTCCGTTTTTTACATCCGCGCCGAGCAAAAATTTTTCGCTTCCGTATTTTTTTAACCATTCGAAAAATTTCACACTGTTTTTGACCGCGATGCTTCCGATACTTATCATTTTCGCACCGGCGTTGAAAACGCTCTCGATGTCTTCGTCGGTTTTGATGCCGCCGCCGAAATCAATCGTTAAATTCGTATTAGCGGCAATCGTTTCGAGAGTTTTTAAATTTGTAACTTTACCGCTTTTCGCGCCGTCCAAATCAACGATATGCAGACGTTTTAAACCGGCTGCGACAAATTCTTTCGCCGCGTCCAATGGATTTTCGTGATAAATTTTCTTGTTTGCAAAATCGCCTTGCGACAACCGCACACATTTTCCGTCAATCAAATCAATAGCGGGAATTATCTCGATCATAAATGGTTATACAGATTGAATTTCTGTTTACATCTTCAAAAAATTTTCCAAAACCCTTGCGCCGACTGCGCCGGATTTTTCCGCGTGAAACTGCACAGCATAAAAATTTTTGTGGTTTATCGCCGCGCTAAAGTTTAAGTCGTAATCACAAGTTCCGATTGTTGCCGCGCCGCTTTCGACATAAAAGCTATGGACAAAATAAAAATATGAATTTTCCTCAATATCGTCAAACAAATGCGTTTTTAAGCCAAACACATTGTTCCAACCAATTTGCGGAACTTTCAAATCATCGGCTATAAATTTTCTTACTTTGTAAGGCAAAATTCCCAAACATTTCGTGTCATTTTCTTCGGAAAATTCGCACATTAATTGCATTCCCAGACAAATCCCCAAAACCGGCTGAATAAGAGATTTGATAACCTTTTCCAGTTTTCGCTCCCGTAAATAATTCATCGCGCTTGATGCTTCGCCCACGCCCGGAAAAATAACTTTATCGGCTGTCTGTAAAGTTTTTGCATCGTCAGTTACAATCGATTCGACACCCAACCGATTTAAGGCATTCGTTACCGACTGAATATTTCCCGCGTTGTATTTCACAATTGCGACCTTCATAAACTTCCTTTTGTGCTTGGCAAACTCATATCGTCAATGTTTCTTTTAACCGCCATTTTTATCGCCTTGGCAAAGGCTTTGAAGATCGCTTCAATTTTATGATGTTCGTTCGTTCCGGTCGCTTGAATATTCAAATTACACTGTGCCTTGTCGGTAAAAGATTTGAAAAAATGAAAAAACATTTCGGTCGGCATTTTGCCGATCATTTCGCGCTTAAAATCTGTTTCCCAAACAATCCAGTTGCGTCCGCCGAAATCAACCGCGACCTGCGCTAAACAATCGTCCATCGGCAAGCAAAAACCGTAACGCTCCAATCCGCGTTTATCCGCTAAACAGAGCGCAAAGGCTTCGCCCAAAGTTATCGCTACGTCTTCGATCGTGTGATGTTCATCAACTTCCAAATCGCCTTTGGCGACGATTTGCAAATCAATCGAACCGTGCCTCGCAATCTGTTCGAGCAGATGGTCAAAGAAAAAAATGCCTGTCGAGATGTCCGCTTTTCCGCTTCCATCCAAATTCAATTCAATCGAAATATCGGTTTCCTTTGTTTTTCGTATGTGCGAAATACGGCGCGGCGGAAGTTTTAGAAATGCGTAAATCTCACGCCAATCGTTTGCCGTGAGCGAAACATTTTTATTAGTTTCAGATGCGGTAAAATTTTCGTTTTTGATAAAAATCGCTTTCGCATTTAAATTTGCGGCGAGTTGAACATCAGTTTCTCTATCGCCGATGACAAAGGAGTTTGCCAAATCATAATCACCATCCAGATATTTTCCCAAAAGTCCCGTATTCGGTTTGCGCGTCGGTTTATTTTCGTGTGCGAAACTCCGGTCGATCAAAATTTCCGCAAAATGAATTTCTTCATTTGCCAAAGTTTCAAGCATAAAATTATGAACCGGATAAAACGTATCTTCGGGAAAAGAATCCGTGCCAAGCCCATCTTGATTGGTTATCATCACAAGTTCGTAATCTGTTTCGCGGGCGATTTTTCCCAAATAAGTAATGACTTGCGGCAGAAACTTCAGTTTGGCAAAACTGTCAATCTGAAAATCCGGCGGTTCGGCAATTAAAGTTCCGTCGCGGTCTATAAATAAAACTTTTTTCATAATTTTTTTAACGCCTCGATCAAACTCTCGTTTTCTTCGGGCGTTCCGATAGTGATCCGCAAACAGCCTTCGCAAAGTTCGACGTTATTTCTATTTCTGATAACAATTTTTTCATCTAAAAGAAATTGATAAATCGCATTTGCACCCGTTGTTTTGACCAACAAAAAATTAGCATCCGACGGATAAATTCTTTCCACAAAAGAAAGTTTCTGTAAATTTTTAGCAAGTTTTTCGCGTTCTGTTACAATCTCCGCAATTACTTTTTCAACATCAGTTTCATTTTCCAGAGCCTCTAAAATCGCTTCCTGAGCAATTTGACTAATGTTATACGGCGGCTTTACTTTGTTGAAAAGTTTAATTATTTCTTCATTTGCAAACGCCAAACCGACGCGCAAACCGGCTAAACCCCACGCTTTTGAAAATGTTTGCAGCACAACTAGGTTAGGAAAATTATTTATCCCGGACACCAAAGAATTTCCACTTGAAAAATGAATGTAGGCTTCATCAACCACGACGATTCCGTTAAATTCTTTGACTAATTTTGAAATTCCATTCAAAGAATTGCCCGTCGGATTATTCGGTGAACAGACAAAAAGTAGTTTTGTGTTGTTATCAGTCACTTTCTTAATCGCCGAAAAATCAAGTTGAAAATCTTTCGTCAAATTGGCACATTTAATTGCTACATCGTTGATTTCGGCTGAAACTCGATACATTCCGTAAGTCGGCGGACAAATCAAAATGTTGTCTTTTCGCGGTTCGCAAAAAATTCTGACTAAAAGATCGATCGCTTCATCGCTACCGTTACCGATAAAAATTTCAGCCGGTTTGATGTTTTGTTTCTTGGTAATAATTTTCTTGATTTCAGTTTGTAACGGGTCGGGATAACGATTGTAATTTCTCGGCAAAGGCGAACCGAAACTGTTTTCATTAGCATCGAGAAAAATCCGCGCCGCGCCGCTAAACTCCGTGCGGGCAGACGAATACGGCATAAGGCGTTTTATGTTTTCACGAACCAGATTTTCTAACTTAAACATAATATTTGCGGTCTTCGGATTTTGGTCTTCGGTTTATTTTTATGCAAATTTACAAAAAACCGAAAGCCAAAGACCGAAGACCGAAAACCTAACTCATAACTTCCTTCAATCGAACCGAAATAGCGTTTTTATGTGCTTCCAAGCCTTCGGCTTCCGCCATACATTCGATTGTTCTGCCAAGGTTTTTAATGCCGTCCGCCGTTAATTTTTGAAAGGTGATCTGTTTAACAAAACTATCAAGCGATACTCCGCTGAAGGCTTTAGCAAAACCGTTAGTCGGCAAAGTATGATTTGTTCCCGAAGCATAATCGCCCGCCGATTCGCACGAAAGATTTCCGATAAAAACCGAACCTGCATTAATAATTTTTTCCGCCGTTTCATCAGCATTTTCAGTAGCAATAACGAGGTGTTCGGCAGCGTATTCGTTTAAAATTTCAATTGCTTCGTTCTCATCTCCAGCCAAAATAGCTTTTGAGTTTTCCAACGATTTTTCGGCAATTGCGCGGCGCGGCAATTGCGCGAGCTGCTTTTCGATTTCGATCAAAGTTTCATCAATTACTTTTTGGCTGGTCGTTACAAGCAAAACCTGACTGTCAACGCCGTGTTCGGCTTGCGACAACAAATCCGCCGCGACAAATGACGGGTAACAGGTTTCATCAGCTAAAACCGCGACTTCCGAAGGTCCTGCCGGCATATCGATCGCTGTTCCGATTTTAGAAATTTGTTGTTTGGCTTCGGTTACGAACTGGTTGCCTGGACCGAAAATTTTATAAACCTGCGTAACGGTTTCGGTGCCGTAAGCCATCGCCCCGATTGCTTGCACACCGCCGATTTTGAACACTTTTGTTGCGCCGCAAAGTTTTGCCGTATAAAGAATCGCCGGGTTGATTTTACCTTCCGAATCGGGCGGCGAGCATAAAATTATTTCACGACAACCGGCTAATTTGGCAGGAACAGCGAGCATCAAAACCGTCGAAAAAAGCGGCGCAGTTCCCGCCGGAATATAAAGCCCGACTTTTTCGATTGCCACCGATTTTCGCCAGCAAAAAACACCTCTTGTCGTTTCGATAATTTCAGATTTTTGGCTTTGTGCAGCGTGAAATTTCTCTATATTTGCTTTAGCCGTTTGAATAGCACTTTTCAATTCAGCGGAAATCTGCGTGTCGGCTTCGGCAAATTCGTCTTCGCTGACGGCAAAATCATCGAGTTCAACTTTATCGAGAACCTTCGTAAAATGCCGCACGGCTTCGTCGCCGTCTTTTTTGACACCATTTAAGATATTTTCAACGTGGCGTTCCAAACTTTTGGTTTCAAAAACCGGACGCGCTAAAATTGACTTCCAATCTTCTTTTTTCGGATAACGAATTATTTTCATATCTTTTAACTTATCATTTGGTCGATGGATAAAACTAAAATTCCTTCTGCGCCACAATCACGCAAATTTTCCACCACTTCCCAAAAATCATTTTCATTGATAACCGAATGAACCGAACTCCAATTTTTTTCCGCCAGCGGCATTACCGTCGGGCTTTTTATACCCGGCAACAACGCAATAATTTCCATTAGTTTTTCATTCGGCGCGTTGAGCAAAATGTATTTGTTTTGTTTCGCGGCATTGACGGATTTAATGCGAAAAAGCAATTTGTCTAAAACTTTTTGCAGATTCGTACCTAAATTCGGACGCGAAACTAGAACCGCTTCAGATTGCAGAACGGTTTCGACTTCCTTTAATCCATTGGTAAAAAGCGTGCTTCCCGAGCTAACGAGGTCGCAAATCGCATCGGCAAGCCCAATTCCCGGCGCAATTTCAACCGAACCGCTGATGGTGTGAATTTCCGCTTCTATATTTTTCTCGTCAAAAAATTCGCGCAGAATATTAGGATAACTTGTTGCAATCCGCTTTCCGGCAAAATCCGCAACCGATTGAAAATCAAATGCCTTCGGCACGGCTAAAGCCAAACGGCATTTGCCGAAACCGAGTTTTTCAACCGCTTTGACGCGGCTTTTTTCTTCCGCCAAAACATTTTCACCGACAATGCCGATGTCTGCTACACCGTCTTCGATATACTGCGGAATATCATCGTCGCGCAAAAAGAAAATTTCGAGCGGAAAATTATTCGCCGTGCTTCTCAGCTTGCCCAAACCGTTGCTGAAATTGATGCCGCAATTTCTGAGCAAAGAGAGCGAATCTTCGCTCAAACGCCCAGATTTTTGTAATGCAATTTTTAGTTTGACTGTGTTCATTTTAAAACAAAAATAGGCAATAAACTTTTTTCAAAGTTCACGCACAATGACAGATTTTACGATTTTTATAAAGTAAGATTAGTAGGCGCGTTTGTTTTCGTGCCAATGATGGAAATGATTTTGGATCGGGTTGATAAAAGTTTTCAACATTGCTTATTTATATTTTCAACATATCGGTAAAAATTTTGCAAGCCGCCAAATAATTTAATGCCCCGAAGAGAAAATCAATTTTCCAACGCGTTAAAAATAAATGGAAATGTCGCCCAAGATTGTCCTCGATGTTGCGGGCGAAAAGCGAAAAGAATGATTTTTCCTTTGCCGTAATCGGTTTCCGCCAACGCCGTTTTGCGGTTCATATACTTTTCGCCCAAAACCCAACCTGAAAGCAAAACATCTTTTTCGGCATATTTGGCGATTGACCTAACTTTGTTCGTGTCCGTAATTTCAAACGCCGAACTGTTGGTAAAATAGGCGGACGTTTCTTTTCTCAAACCTTTGGCAAGCGGATTTGTTACATCAACATTCAACTGAACAATTGAACCGGGATTATAAAACTCGTTTCGCTTCAAACCGTCAAGAGCGTTTTTCAACGGCAGATTAAATTGCTTTATGACGAGTTCGCAACTGTCATCAAAGCAAATCAATTTGCCGCCTTTTTCGACAAACTTTTTCAAATTCTCAATGCCTTCTTCGCCGATTCCACCGGTGAATTCTTCGGCATAGCGCATCTTTGACAATCCTTTGACGATGGCGTTTTCATTGTCGGCAGGCAAAATTATGACATTGTAATTCAGATTTCCGCCACGAAAATCTTTATCGGAAATTGACGAAAAAGGAATCTGAAAAATATCGAGCACAAGCCTCGTCCAACCTTCATCCATCGAACCGGTGAAACCCTTATAAAGTCCGATTTTCGGGTTTGTTTTGAGTGGATTCGGCAATTTGGCAAAAGATTCATTGTTTGGTTTTAGATTCAAAACCTGCCGCGCTTGATTGATGTTTGTAACTTTTCGAAAAAACTTACTGTCGGGATTTTTGATGTTCCAAGCCGTCGTATAATCAATTCCCATTTGCAGCGGCAACGTCCAACCGGCGACATCGTAGGGAACTTCCGCTTCGCCGTTTGCCTTTAATCTTTCGGGATAAACTTGCTTTTCAAAAAGACTCAACACATTATTTTTTTGCGACTGGTTGACGAAAACCAAAAAACTTCCAAGCGGTATTTCGTGAAAATCATTGCTGTTTTTCGCTTGTGTAATTTCGAGTTCGTGCGTCATTTCCTGAACTTCCATTCCTTGCTGCATCAAAATTTCGAGAAAACGCGAAACAGTTTCGGTATTCGGTTGTCCGGCATAGATGATAAACGCTTGCGGTTCGCCCTTTTTCGGTTCTAAATTCGCCTTGCCCAACTCATAAAAATTTTGCAGATAACGCTCGCGGAATTTCGCCGCCATTTCCAGCAAACCGCGTGATGCAATCATCTCGATTCGCGCAATGTCGGCAGGTCGCCACAAACCGCCTTCCCAAATATCGGGAAAATTCGTTGCCGTTTCCAGCAACGAAGGCAAGCCTCGCGCACTACGGTTGTTTTGTAACTGCTCTTTCATAACCGTAATCGGCGACATCAAATCCGCACTCGCGGCTTCGGTCAAAATCCCGATTGAGTTGTGATAATAAGGCGCGGAACGAAATCCACCGTGCCACCAAGTATCGTAAGTCGAATTTGTTGCCACACCCGCAATATTTGCGGCTTGCAAATCAGCCGCCATTTTGTAGCCGATCAGCCCGACTTCGCGCAAAATCGAAGGCGAAACACGCGGATTCGGCGGATCGAAAAACGGCGGCGTAATAAAACGCGAAGCCGTTTGACCTTGCTGATGAATGTCATAAACAATCTGCGGAAACCATTCCTGCCAAAAAAACTTGGTGATCGCCTGTGTTTCCTTCAAATTCATCATAAACCAATCGCGGTTATCGTCGTGTCCGGCGTAATGATGATATAGTTCGGGCGGCGTTGTGCCTTCGAATTTTGTGCCGAGAGTTTTGCGATACCAATCGGCGACAATATCAATGCCATCGGGATTTGACGAAGGAATCAATAATAAAATCGTGTTGTTTAGAATTTCTTTGGTGTTGTTGTCAGTCGCCGTCGCAAGTTCGTAAGCGAGATTCATTGACATCTGCGACGCGACGATTTCGGTTGAGTGAATCGAACACGAAATCGAAACAATCGTCTTGCCTTGTTTTATTAATTCACCAGCCTCGTTAATATCGCCTTTATCGGGTGGTAGTTGAGGATTTGCCAGTGTCGCATTGATTCGACGATACCTTTCAAGATTTTTGATAGTTTCTTTAGATGAAATAAATGCGACGATTAAAGGCTTGCCGAGCGTAGTTTTACCGATTTCCTGAACTTTAACTAAATCGCTTGCCGCGTCGAGTTTTTGAAAATAATTTGTGATCTGCGACCAATCGGCAATCGTTTTATCATCGGTCGGCTGAAACCCCAAAACCGATTTCGGCGATGGAATCTGCGCGAAAACAGTCGGCAGAAAGCAGTAAATAGTAAGCAGAAAAAACAAGGCAAAATAAAGGTTTTTTCGACAATCGAAAATTAATGACGGATAATTAAACCTTGAACCTTGAACTTTGAATTTTGAACTTTGAAACTTAGACTTTGGGCTTTGGGCTTTGGACTTTAGACTTATAATCATGCAAAACATTTCCTTGATTGAAGCGATTGAAAAAAATGAAAAACTGACGTTTCCTGTCAAAGAGTCTAGCAAATCTCGGCTTGTTGGCAAATTGCGCTACTGGTGGAGTTTGTCTTTGGCAGGAATGTTGCTTCTTTTCATCGCTTTGCCGATTATGATCTTTCTCCGCATTATTAACCGTCAAATCCGGCTTTACCCGTTTTGTATGTGGGGCGCGAAAACGTGGATTCGCGGTTCGGGCGCAAAAGTCGAGGTTTTTGGCAAGGAAAATTTGCAAGCAGATGAATCTTATATTTTCGTCGCAAATCATCATTCATATCTCGATACGACAGCACTTTTTGCTTACGCCGGAAAAAAATTAGGACTCATAGCCAAAAAGGAAATCCTGAAAGTTCCGGTTTTGGGACAGGGAATAAGTTTTATAAATTTTCTGACGATTGACCGTTCAAACCCCGAACGCGCCCGACAGACGATTGACAGGGCGCGTGAATTAGTTGAAAGCGGCTATTCGTTCGGGCTTTTTGCCGAGGGAACGCGCGCGATGCCGGGTGAACTTTTGCCGTTTAAGAAAGGCGCATTTCATCTCGCACTGCAAACCGGTGCGGCGATTATTCCGGTCGTTTTCAAAAACACCGATTACATAATGGGCAAGAAAACCGGTGTTGTTAATCCCGGCACAATGGAAATAATTCTTCTGCCGCCGGTTGAAACGAAATATTTAACCGAAAAAGATTTGCCCGAACTATTGAATAAAGTGCGCGGCGCAATTGCGGAAGAATTGGCAAATAAAGTGTGAAAAATGCCTTCAAAACAGCAAAATCACGAAAGAAAATTGAATTTTCTTTCGTGATTTTGCTGTTTTTTCTCCGTCATTAAGGTTTCTTAGGTGTCGGAGTCGGGGTTGGAGTCGGTAACGGAGCTTCGTCCGTATCATCCAAAATTCTTACTTCGGATTTTCCTTGCGTATAATCTTTATACTTAACCCGCATTTTCAACTTGACTGCCTGACCGCTGTCGAAAACCAGTTCGTCGTCGGAACTCGCATACGAAGGAAACCAATATTTTCCGCCGACATTTTCGCGCCACGTTTCGACGACCGGGTATCTGGTATTTTTACCTTCGGGAACGGCTTTGCCCTTGGATTTAACGATTTGCAAATCGCGGTCATCAACCCAAATTCTGCCAAGAAAAAGCAAATCCTTAGCTTTTTTCGGATCGGGCATAACTTTTGGCGCAACATCAAAAACATACAAATCAAGTTCGTCAATTCGCTCCTTTCCGACTAATGTAAAATTGTAAAGCGCAACTTTTGAAGGTTCGAGAGCAAATGGGTTAATACTTCCTAAGTTATCTATATCTTCGGGTGTAATAGTAATTTCGGTTATAGTAGGAATCGGAAAATAGTTGATTTTTTCCGATCTTACACCTTGCTCGTTTAACGCCATAAACGAATCGCGCCGGTAAACGCCGGTAACTTGCCCACCCATCCCGATTGTCTGAATGGTTGCGTCCCGATAAAAAACATATTCCGTCAATGCTCTCCGAAACTCAGTTTCTTTTTTCGTAAAAGCCGTAACGATGCGATCGATTTCCGCCTGACTTTTCTGAATTTTGACGATATTTGTTTCTTGGGCAGCTGCACCAATCGCCATAAAACACAAAACCATCATCCCAAATAAAATTATTCTCGTTCTTTTCATTTTTATTTACCGTTTTATCCTAAAAAACTAACAAAATAGATGCGCCGGCTTACAAAAAGTTTGCATAGTTCTTTTATTCCAAAAGCAAAAAACAGTTTGGGGAAGATTTTCCATCTGTTGCATCGAGTAAGTTTATGAGTTAAACTTTCAGCGATTTGTCAGCAAATCTTACTGAGGAAACTTAATATGAAATTTTTGAAACTAGGCTTTATTTTATCGGCATTAACCTTGTTTATTTTCGCCTGCGCGGAAAACAAATCAACACTTCCGGATTCACAGGCAAATATGCCGGCAGTCAACACGACAATCGTTAATATGAACGCGCAAACGAACGCTAAGACGGACGAAATTGCCGCGACAAAAAAGATTTACACGGAAAAATGTGTCCGCTGTCATAAAGAAGACGGCACAGGCGGCGTAACCGATATTGAAGGCACAAAGATAAAAGCTCCGGATTTGACGACTGAAAAGATGAAAAACGAAGACGACAAAGAGTTTATCGACGTTATCGAAAATGGTGCCAAAGAAGATGGAATGCCCGCTTTCAAAGGCAAACTCAACGATGCCGAAATTAAGAATTTAGTAAAATTTATTCGCAGTGAGTTTCAAAAATAATTACGAATTTCACATTACGAATAACGATTGATTTGTGATATTTTAATTCTGCAAGTGCGTTTTATTTCCAAATTTATAATTCGCAAATGCTTAAGCACCCGTAGCTCAGCTGGATAGAGTATCTGACTTCGAATCAGAGGGTCGCAAGTTCGAATCTTGCCGGGTGTACCATATTTAATAAAAGAGAGCGCATTATTTTGCTAATGCGCTCTCTTTTTGTTTGAAAATTAAAGTCTATTTTCTGAAATAATTTGCCGCCATCGAAGCTAAATCGTCCATTGCGCTGCCATCGTGATCTTTGTCTAAAAAGCTCGTTACCATATCCATCATCGGATTTCCCGAACTTTGCATTTGTTGCTGCTGTCCTTGCAGAAGTGATGAAAGACCGTCGGCACCGAGACCTTGTTGCTGTTTTTGTCTGCCTAAAAAAGCCATCACAATCGGTGCCAGCGTAATCAAAAGTTTAGCCACTTGTCCGATGTCCAAGCCTGACTGTTGGCTTACTTCCTGTGCAACCGTGCTTTGTTTTTGCCCGAAGATATGACCTAAAATCCCCGAACCGTCGGTTTCTCTGCTTGCTTCGGACGGTTGCGATAACCCGCCGCCGAGATAACCCATCAAATTATCCAATAGTCCGCCGCTATGGTCTTGTTCAAGCGCATTGTTCAAATTCTCT
>JANMAA010000156.1:0-2753 GCA_031359215.1 Acidobacteriota bacterium
AGCGAACCGATTGTTTTATCCAAGCCAAGCAATTTTGCACCGCTCAAAGTTCCGGCAATGATAGAATCCATCGGACGCATTCCGCCCCATTCGACCATCAGTGTAAATTCGTGTCCGTTCGTGCCGTGCTGAATTACTCCGGCATCCGTGCCGAGTGCAATAATTACGCGATTGGCAACCGCGAGTTTGATAGCATTACGCATTGCGGCGGCGGCAGAAAGAGCTTTTTCCGCCCGTAAACCTTTTAACACGCCGCTTTTCGCCAGTTTTTCAACTGTTTCGCCAGCCATCAGCGTCGGAACTAAAACAGTTCCCTTTTCCGCCATCATTTTCGCGCCTTCTTCGTCTAGAAATGAACCGTGTTCGATTGAAGAAACTCCGGCGCGAACGGCTATTTTTATTCCTTCCGTGCCGTGCGCGTGCGCGGCAACTTTGCGTTCGAGTTTTGTCGCCTCGTCAACCATCGCTTTTAATTCTTCATAAGTATATTGCGTCGCGCCAACCGCATCGCCTTCGGACAAAACACCGCCCGTCGCACAAGTTTTTATCAAATCCGCGCCATATTTGACCTGATAACGCACGGCGGCACGCACGGCTTCCGCACCATCCGCGATGCCGATCTTATAATCGCCGTCGGCAAGTCCGGGTTTAAAGCCGTTTTCGTCGCAATGTCCGCCCGTAATTCCGATAGAGTGCGCCGCCGTCAAAACTCTAGGTCCCGGAATCCAGCCTTCGTTAATCGCTTTACGAATTGCCAAATCGTCAAAATTCGGCGCACCGACATTGCGAATCGTCGTAAATCCTCCGAGCAAAGTTCTTTCGGCATTGCCGACGGCAAGAACCGCGCCGAAAGAATCATAATCGTGAACGGAAGCATTTTGTCCTTCGGGATCGCCTAACGTGCGTCCGATGATGTGTGTATGCGCGTCGATAAAACCGGGTAAAAGCGTCGCATCTCCAAGATCGATAATTCGTGCACCACCCGGAATCGTAACGCTTCCACTCGCGCCGACGGCAACGATTTTATTATCAGTAACAACAACTACACCATTTTTTATCGGCTCTGCGCCTGTGCCGTCAATCACTTGCGCGGCTTTCAAAACAACCGTTCCGCTTCCGCGCCGTTCACCCGGCGCACCTGATTGTTGCGCGGAAATACTGCCTGTTTGATATACAAAAAGCAATGCAGCTATCAAAAAGATTTTTATTTTCGACATTTATTCACCTACAAATTTTAGATTTAGAAAGACTTTGCCGATTATATGCGTGTCGAAACGCCAAAGACAAATTATTATTGCAACTTTCTCTTTGCCGTCGATTCGTGGCAAAATTTTGTTATCGGAAATTTTATAGAAAAGGAATTGAACATTTATGGCAAAAAAACCCAAAATTTTAGCTTTCGCAGGAAGTTTTCGGAAAAATTCATACAACAAAAGAGTCGTCAAAACGGCAATTGAAGGCGCGAAAAATGCCGGTGCGGACGTTACATACATTGACCTGAAAGAATATCCCTTAGCGGTTTATGATGCGGACGACCAGATTGATAATGGTTTTCCCGAAAACGCGCAAAAACTTCAGAAATTGCTCGCCGAACACGACGGTTTTCTAATCGCTTCGCCCGAATATAACGGTTCGGTTCCCGGCGGTTTGAAAAATATGATCGATTGGGTTTCGCGCAAATCGGACAAATACGCAATGAACGAAGTTTTCAAAGGAAAGGTCGCGGCAATTATGACCGCTTCGCCCGGTTCATTCGGCGGAATCCGCTGTTTAAGCCATCTCCGCGCCGTGCTGACGATTATGCTCGTTAATGTTCTGCCGTCGGAAATCGCCGTTTCATTTGTCGGTAAAATGTTTGAGGGTGATAATGAAGAAATGACGGACGAGAAAATGAAAAACCTGCTGGAAACATTAGGTGCGTCTTTGGTCGATATGTTAAGAAAAACGCACGGCAAAATCGAAGTCGTGTCGGATACGAGTAGTTAGAAAAAGAGGATTAACAAATGACAAAATGCGAACATTTAAACGAAATCAAAGAAGTAACGCCGGGTTCGGGCGGTTGTGAAGATTGCTTGAAAATCGGCGCAACCTGGCTTCATCTGCGTTTATGTGAAATGTGCGGACACGTCGGTTGTTGCGATTCGTCGCCGAACAAACACGCAACCAAACATTTTCACGCCACGAATCACGCTATCGTAAAATCGTTTGAGCCGGGTGAAGATTGGGGTTATTGCTATGTTGACGATGTGTTTTACGAAACATTACCCAAAGTTTAGATTTTTAAGGCTAATACCATTTACCCCCGAAAAGTTGGAAGATATAAAAACATACGCCGCAAATCTGGCAAAATGGCTTGCGCCGACGAAATAAATCTTTAAAGATTATGTCAAAAACTTCGAGAATTCTTTTTACATTTATGGTTTTTGCTTTCACATTTTCAGTCTTCGCGCAAACCACGGTGACAACTGAAAAAATAAATGGTGAAGGCTTAAAAAAGCTTTTGCCGAACAAGGAAAATAATAAACCGTTGCTAATAAATTTTTGGGCGACATGGTGCGGTCCCTGCCGCGTCGAATTTCCCGATCTCGTAAAAATTGACGCTTATTATCGTGCAATACCTACGCCAAAAGATATTTGAAAAATTGAGAGCAGAGATGAAATGAACTGAGTAATTTAGTAGATTGATTCTTGCAAAATTAGTCAACTAAAAAAGCTCGGCTCATTTCAATGGATATATTAACACTTTTTACTTG
>JANMAA010000189.1:0-20976 GCA_031359215.1 Acidobacteriota bacterium
TTTGAATAAAATTATTTGACCAACCGATATTTATAATCGAGTTTGAACATCTTTGCCTTCACGATTTTCCCAACTGCTTTCCATTTTTTTCTAACTTGCACAAATTTCTGACTATAAAATACGGGAGTTTCGCCTTTGTCCACCGTAATTTTGTAATTATCATCGCGGCAGTTTTTTCCCAAATCCGCGCCGCAATCGTTGTAAGAAGTCTGAGTTGCACCTAATTCTCTCACGCCTTTCGGAGAAATTTCCAAAATGTCCAAACCTGTTCCGAAAATCCCCTGGTGCATTCCGCCGGAATTAGACACGGCTAATTCATCAATCCCGTTGTTGTTAATATCCGCCAAACCCGTCAAGTCTAAAGTCCACGCACCTTCATATAAATAATGCGCGACGATTCTGCCCGCTTCCACGATCACAATTCCATCATTGGCAAAGCCGTTTCCCATCTGGCAGAATTCGTATAAATATGCCGTTTGCGCGGCGTTTTGCTTGGTGAACGAACCTTTTGCCTTGCCGGTAATTCTGAAATCTTCCGTGCAAACATCTTCCGTCCAAGTTTTTCGCGCTTTTGGAAGAACCGTTTTAACCGATACTTCCTCAGCCGAACTAATTTTTGCTTCGGACGTTTCTTTTGTCGGATCAAAAACTACCTGCGTATTTTGTCCGAAAACGGTTGAAATAAATATCAAATTTAGCAGCGACAAAAAGATTTTGGCTTTCATAATTCAAATATCGTAAATCGTTAACGGCAAATAGTAAATTGTGAAGCATTGATTGTCCTTTAATTACCGCCCGATAGTTTATTCTCCTTAGGGCATTAAATTGGTAATATTCTTTTATGCCAAAAACTAAAAAAGCTGAATTCGATAAAAATGGTTTTGACGAAAAAGTTATCGAAAACGCGCAGAATTGGCATTTGAAACAGCAGCAAGCCGATGGAAGTTGGAAAACGGGTTATGTTGACACCGATTCTTCAACGGCTTACGTTGCACGTTCGCTTGCGCTGAAATCTGAAAAAGACGAGGAAACAAAAAAACATCTTGTTGCGGGTTTGGAGTTTTTGAAAAAACGTCTGCCCGAAATCAAAGACGCATATATTTTGGCGAATTTCGCGCTTGCCTCGATAGCAACGGGCGATTTGGAAATGTCAAAAATCATCGCCGAAAAATTAAATTCCCTGTTGCAATCCGATAAAGAAACTCTTTTTTGGACAACGGCGAACACGCCTTTTCACGGTTGGGGAACAACGGCGAAAATTGAAACGACTGCGCTCGTGATTCAAGCTTTTTTGCGCCTTAATGAAGCCGAAAAATTTGAAACGCATCTTTCAAGAGGTCTGGCTTTTTTGCTCGATAATAAAGATAAATACGGCGTTTGGTTTTCGACACAAACCACGGTCAATGTTTTAGACGGACTTATTTTATTGCAGAAATCAATCAAAAATAAACCGCAATAAACATCTGATAAAACCGAACTTTTTATCAATGGCAAGAAGCTTCAAGAGTTTGCGCTTGACGAAAACTCGCTTGAACATCCGATTTTAATTGATGTTTCACCGTATTTAAACGAAACAGCAAACCGAATCGAGATAAAAAACAGCGGCAATTCAAATTTTACGCAAACTCAAATAGTCACCTCCCATTATATTTTGTGGAATGATTTTGATACGAAGGATTCCGACTTTTTTGATTTCAAGGTGAATTTTGACAAAACCGAAGCCAAAATCGGTGAAAACATAAATTGCGCGGTTTCGATTGCACGAAAAACTTATCGTTACGGGATGGTTTTAATCGAAATCGGAATCCCGCCGGGCGCGTATGTTGATCGCGCTTCCTTGGAAAAAGCGAAAGCCGTCGGCGATTTTAGCAACTTTGATATTTTACCTGATAAAATAATTGTTTATTTATGGACAAACTCTGTTCCGACCGAATTTAACTTCAAATTTCGTCCGCGTTACGGCATCAACGCGCTAAACGCGCCGTCCGTCGTTTATGATTATTACAATGCCGAAGCAAATGCAACAATTGCGCCGGTGAAATTTTCGATCAGATAGAATCCGAAAGACATTTGAAAAGAATCGGTCGGCTAGGCGCAGCGTCCGCCGCGAAAGGTGCGATTTGCAGATTTAAGAGATAAAGTCCGTCGGTAATTTTATCAGGAATATATGTCAATTCGGTGATTGTGTGCTGAAGTAAGGTGTTGTCGTTAATTTCAAATGCGCCTTGTTCGACACTCCAAAATATTCGATGATTCGATAGCTTTCCTTCGTCAAAAATGCGATCAATCGAAGGCAAATCGCACAAGAGATGTTTTATGCCGATTTCGCGTAAAAATAACATCGCTTCGGTTGAAAAGAACGGTGGGATTTTATCCGAATATGTTTTTGAAAGTTTGCTTTCGTCATTCGGCAAGGTTCGAACTACGATGGATTTTAGATTTAAAATTTCAGATTCGAGATTTCTTAAAGCGTTTTCAAGCGTTTTTCGTGTAATTAACTCATCGACTTTATTCAACTTAACCGCGTAAGTTTCGCCGGTTTCAGAAGCTTTTTCGGGTATCACGGAAATCAAACCAGCCAAATTAAACGAGTCTTGCAAACAATTATTGACCGAAATCCGCTCGTGTGTAATGTGACCGACGCATTCGGTGTGTGTGCCGTTGCAGTGCGGGATAAATTTTACCTGTTCAAAATTGACGCTTCCGCCGCGCCGCGTATCGCCGACGATTTCGCCGGCTTCAAAAGCATTTGAACCCGCTTTCTCTACGCCGTAAGCATTCGGCTGGATGCCATTGAACGCCAATGGAATCGCAATCGAAAGCGGTTGACCCGCGTTAAATTTATAAGTTCGGTCGTTGATTTTGAACGATAAAATCATCTATTTCGCCCCGCCGATTCTAAAAAATAGTTTCAATTTGACTTGAAACTATTTCCATCCGTCAAATACTTTTCACAATCCAGCCGCCGCCGACAACTTCTTCGCCGTCGTAAAAAACGGTTGCCTGTCCGGGCGTGATGGCGGCTTGCGGTTCGTCAAAGACGATGCGGGCGCGATTTTCGGGCAGAGCATAAATCGTCGCGGGTTCGGGATCGTGGCGATAGCGAACTTTGACGGAAGCGCGAACCGGTTCGCTTGGTTCATCGAACGCTACCCAATTTATGCCTTTGGCGACAAACTCCAATTCGTCGAGTTCTTCTTTTTCCCCGACGATGATTCGGTTTTTGGCGCGTTCGATTTGCAAGACGTAAAGCGGCTTTTCGTGCGCGATGCCTAAACCGCGCCGTTGTCCGATGGTGTAACGGTGAATTCCCGTGTGTTCATTAAGTTTTTCGCCTTTGGCATTGACAATATCGCCCGCTTTCGGCAATTCGTCGGAACGATTTTCGTGTTCCAAATATCTGTCGATAAATTCCGAATATTTACCGTCGGGAACAAAGCAGATTTCCTGTGATTCCTGTTTTTCGGCGACATACAAATTCGCGCCGCGCGCAATGTCGCGCACTTCCGATTTGAGCATTTCGCCCAACGGGAAATATGCGCGTGAGAGTTGGTCTTGCGTCAATTCCCAAAGGAAATAGCTTTGGTCTTTCCAATGATTTTTGCCGCGAAAAAGGCGATAGCGATTTGCCGCTTCGTCGTATTCGACACGCGCAAAATGTCCTGTCGCAACTTTGTCGCAGTCGAGGCTTTGCGCCAATTTATCCAAAGACGCGAATTTCAGGCGCGAATTACACGCGACGCACGGAATCGGTGTTTCGCCGTCCAAATAACTTTGCACAAACGGATTAACGACATCGCGCTCAAACTCTTTTTCGAGATTAAGCACATAAAACGGGAAGCCGAGCGATTCCGCCACACGCCGCGCATCATAAACATCGTCGAGCGAACAACACCGCGACGGCAACGGATCGCCGTTTTCATCGGTTGAGATTCCCCGCCGCTGATTCCAAAGCTGCATCGTGAAGCCGACGAGTTCGTGTCCTTGTTCTTTAAGTAGAGCCGCTGCGCTTGAAGAATCCACGCCGCCGCTCATTGCTACTGCTATTTTCATTTTAACCAACCCGATAAATCTCTCTGATATACTATTTTTGCAAAACCAAATTATAATTATAGCAGACCGTTTGAAAATGTCAGAGAAAAGCAATTTATGAAAAAATGCCCGCAATGTAACAGTGTTTTTGGCGATGAAAATCTTTACTGCCTGAATGACGGCACGGTTTTAGTTGAAGAAAATTTTGCACTGCCTTCCGAAGCCGATGATTTTGAAGCCGAAACGATCATTCGCCACGATCCGGTGGTGGTTGATCTATCGAATAGAAAAACCGAACCGATCATTCACCCGACTCTGCCGGTTGAAACAATTGTCGTCAAACAACCCGTAAAATCGAGAAACTCGTTGATCTTTCTCGTTCTTGGACTGATACTCGGCGGCGGTTTGGTTTTAGCGACTTTGCTTTTGGCGCAAAGTTTTTATCAAAAAAATTCCACAACCAAAGTAAAAGTAAATCAATCGGCTAACCTGAATTCCAACAAAGAAGTAACAAATTCAACAACCCCGACTCCGCTCGATATAGAAAAACTGAGCCAAAAACACGCAAACCGGACAAGTGTGGACGACGAAGATTTTAACGGTCGCGTGATTGCCTTAAATGCGTATGTTCGTGCTTCGCCAAGCCGGAATTCGGATGAGATAGACGTTTTGCCAATTGACGACCGCCTTAATATCGAAAAGCGCGAAGATGAAAGCAGTCCGTGGTATTACGTTACCTGCGAACACGGCACAAGCGGCTGGATGCACGGGAACACCATCGAATATACGCGCTGATCGATAGACAATAGATTGTTGTTTATGAACAAGTCGTCAATGGATTGGCGCATTGACCTTCGGGCGAAAGCCAGCCGGTTGATTTGCCTGATTTAATTTTCATCCAATTGCCCTGACACGCAACCGGACGCGCTTCGCTTTGGTCGGCGACTAATTTTTTCAATACGCGGCTTTTCTTTTTCGGCTCGGCGTAAAGTTTTGCATCGCCGTTAGCAACGCTCAGATCAACCAACGACGAATGAACCCAACCGCGACCTTCAAACAAGGTTTCGTCAACATCACCGCCGGCTGATTCGATCTTTGAAATCTCGAACCAGCCATTGTCGCTACTGCCTGAAATGTAGAAAACAACTTCATCTTTCGTAGTAACGGTTTTTAAGATCGAAGAGTTTTTATCAGGCTTGGCGCGGACCACCGAAGTTTTAAGTTTATCGTCGGCAATTCCGGCGCGATATGCCTCGACGTTGCATTTCGTGCGGGCTTTTTCAATAACAACTGTCGATTTAGTAATTTCCTGCTTTGTTTCAGTGCGTGTTTGACTCGACGTTTTCACGATAACAAAGTCACCTGCGATTGCCGTTGTGAACAAAATCACCGCAATTTTTATTTTTAACATATTCTCATTTGGTAGAGTTTCATAATTTATGATGAGTAGCTGTTTGAAAACTCGAATTTGAGCCGCGAAACGGCAATCAGACAGTAGCCGGAACGTGCAAAGCCGGTCTTGCGCCCCGGCAGGGCGCGAATTTTCACCTGCCTTGACCGGACGTTTGACGTTCCGGCTACTTTCTTGCACTCACCTCCGGCGCATTTTCAGAGTTTGAACACAGCTTCCATGATGGTTTTACTCGGAATAGTTGAAAACTGACAGATGATAACTCATAGTTGAAGCCAAGTAATTATCATCTATCAGCTATTCGTTATCAACTATTCCGAAAAAACAAAATAACTCTCAAGTCATTGTTTGAACTTGCGTCTGATATTTTGGCACAAGTGATTACTAAAGTCTTGCCCGTTTTGGAGCAACACCGCGAATTCCGACTTCGCAACTCGCCAAGCCGCAAACGCCCGTTTGTCAAAGGCGATGGTCGTCCGCCGGAAATGTTGCCGCTTCGCAAACTGTCGATGACTTTGCTCTATTACGACACAATACTTCGGCAATTTTGATCGGACAAATGTTCGGGTTTAGTGCCGATTCGGTGGAGAAAAATGCTTTACCGGAAGTTCTCGCCGTCTTAAAAGAGTTGTTCCCGAATGAGCTAAAAGAAAAGCCGAAATTAAGCGACAAAACTTCTCCGGGGGCGGATAAGCCAACTCAAACTCCGCAGAAGAAACCTACAGGAGACGAGTTAAGCGAGGCGGAAAAGGAAGCCAACCAAGTAATTTCACAAGCGCGAATCTATGTTGAACACACTATCCGCAGAGGCAAAGGGTATCAAGTAGTAAGGGATAAATCCAGATTAGCACAAGGGATTTTTTAAGTGTCGTTGCAGTCGTCGCAGGTCTCATCCAATTTGCAGACCTGATGAACTGGATTTTCAAAGAACGGGCGGAGTTTTGCTACTTTTTAACTTTATCGGAACATATATTAAAGAAAATAAGTTAATCTACTCACTGATACGAATTTTTAGAATTATTTGAAATGTCTTTTTTTGAGTTTCTCCAACAAAATCGGTCGGAATTATTTGCTTTAACCCGCGAACATATTTTTCTTGTGTTCGTTTCGACGGCTTTTGCTATTTTGATCGGAATGCCATTGGGTATTTCGCTGACGCGCAGAGAAGTTCTGCGAACACCGATTTTAGGTTTTGCCAATGTGATGCAAACCGTGCCGAGTCTGGCATTGTTCGGCTTGCTGATTCCGATCCCGTTTATTGGCGGAATCGGCGCGAAAACGGCGATTATCGCGCTTGCATTGTATGCGCTGTTGCCGGTTATTCGAAATACGGTTACGGGAATTCTGGGCGTTGACGCAAAACTGCGCGAGGCTGCCGTGGCGATGGGAATGACCGATTGGCAGGTTCTTAAAATGGTCGAATTACCCCTTGCTTTGCCCGTTATGCTGACGGGAATTCGGGTTGCGGTTGTGATTTCAGTCGGCGTAGCGACGATTGCAGCGGCTGTCGGCGCGGGCGGACTCGGCACTTACATTTTTCGCGGACTTCGGCAAAATGACAATAATTTGTTGTTTGCCGGTGCGCTTTCTTCGGCAATTTTGGCGTTGTCGGCGGATTTCGGACTCGGCTTGATCGAGAAAGTTTTTGCACCGAAACGCACTTCAAACGAGTTTTCATCAAAAGCACGAAAATTTATTGCAATCACAGCGATTACAACTGTTTTGTTGTTTCTCGGTTTTGGATTTTGGCAAGATCGCGCTATTTCAAATACAAACTCTAGTAAAATTATTGTCGGCTCAAAGGATTTTACCGAATCAATTATTTTGGCGGAGATTTTGGCGCAGATGCTCGAAAAGAAAGCCATTACGGTTGAGCGCAATTTTGAATTGAGCGGAAATCTCGCACACGACGCACTGCTTTCCAAACAAATCGACGTTTATCCCGAATACACCGGCACGGCGTTCACGGCGATTCTCAAACATCCGCCGATTACGGATCAGGGCGAAGTTTATCGGCAAACCAAAAGCGAATACGCTGAAAAGTTTGATCTGGCAGTTAGCCCGCCGCTCGGGTTTTCAAACGATTTTGCGATTTTGGTGCGCGGCGATGTAGCACGAAAAAATAATTTGAAAACGATTTCCGATGCTGTGCCGCTGTCGAGAAACTGGCAAGCCGGCTTCGGACAGGACTTTATGTCGCGCAAAGACGGTTATGAAGGTTTTTCACGGGCGTATAATTTTAATTTTTCAAAACAGCCGCGTGAAATGGATCTGGCGTTGACCTATCGTGCTCTTGCCTCAAACGCCGTTGACCTGATTGCCGGAAATTCAACGGATGGTTTGATCGCAACGCTCGATTTATTTCAACTTGAAGACGACAGACATTATTTTCCGCCGTATCAAGCCGTGTTTATTGCGCGAAACGATAAAATCAACACGCTTCGGGAAACCTTTGAAACCTTGAACAAGGCTATCTCTACCGCAGAAATGCGCCGCCTTAATTATGAAGTGGACGGCAACAAACATTCGCCGAAAGATGTCGCCAGCGATTGGCTGGAGCAGAAAGGTTTTTGAGAAATAAGCATAATAAATCACTGTAGAATTTATCAAAATCTAATCATTATCGCTCAGCATTCTTACACGCTTGCTATTATCAACTTATTAGTGCATTCTATTAAAGATATTCCTTCTCTTTTTCTTTGACGGTGGGCGCGTTTGAATTGAATAGAATTTACAGCGGCGTTTTGGATAGAATGAGATTTGGTTAGATTTATTGTTAGAAGCGGTTCTTTTCCGGAACCTCCAAACGCAAGCCTTCTACTGCATACCGTTACACTGAAGCACACTTTCGTAGGAAACTTCTTTGACTCCTTGATTGATTTTAAGGAGCGGAGCATTATTTTGTCCGTGCAGGATATCGACGACAATTTCGGCTTCACAATTTCGGCGAGGGTTTGAGCAAAATTATTTCATAAATCGGATGCGATTATATCGGCGGCAAGAGTTGTCCCCGAAAACTTCTTGTCTTTTTACAAATCACGCCAACACAATTTTACAAAAACGCTCCCGATTTTTCGGTTGAGCTATTTATATTTATTACAATTTATGAGTTTTAAAGATTTAGGCTTGCAGTCTGCTTTGTTAAGTAAATGCGAGTCGCTCGGCTATTTTGAGCCGACACCTATTCAGAAACAAGCTATTCCAATCGTTTTGGAAGGCTCGGATATTATGGCTTGCGCCGAAACCGGCACAGGCAAAACAGCGGCATTCCTGTTGCCGATTATTCAAAGTTTGGCAGAAAATTCGGGCAAAGGAACGAAAGTTTTAATTCTTGCGCCGACGCGCGAACTTGCCAATCAAACTGAGGCTTTTTGCCGTCAAATCGCTCCGAAAAAAATTCGTTGCGTGTCAATCATCGGCGGCGCGGGTTACAGAAAACAAGCCGATGCTTTGCGAAGCGGCGCACATATTATCGTCGCCACGCCCGGACGCTTGATGGATTTTATGCAGCAGGGCGCAATTGATTTCAAACATCTCGAAACGCTCGTTTTAGACGAAGCCGACCGAATGCTCGATATGGGATTTTTGCCGGCGATCAAAAAAATCGTCAGTGTTATTCCGAGCGAAAGACAGACACTTTTTTTCTCGGCAACAATGTCGTTGGAAATCGAAAAAATCGCAAGTTCGATAATGAATGAACCGAAAGTTATCGGAATTAGTCAACAAGGAAAACCTGCCGGAACGATTGAACAGACGGCTTATCCGGTTGCCGCCGCTTCAAAAACGGGGCTTTTGTTAGATTTATTAGAGCGCGAAAAATTTGAGCGCGTCCTTGTTTTTACGCGGACAAAACGTGGTGCAGATCGGCTTTCGCATATTTTAGAAAAGCGTTCGCATTCGGCAACGCGCATCCACGGCAATCGTTCGCAATCGCAACGCGAAACAGCTTTGCGAAGTTTCAAAAACGGTCATACCCGCGTTTTAGTCGCAACCGACGTTGCAGCACGCGGGATAGATGTAGATTTGGTGTCGCATGTGATAAACTATGACGTGCCGGAAGTGCCGGAAGATTACGTTCATCGCATTGGTCGCACCGGGCGGGCGGGCAACAAAGGACGTGCAATTACGCTTTTTACCGCCGCCGAAGAACACACGATGCGAGCAATCGAACGATTGACCGGGCAAACTGTCGAGCGTGTTTTGTTGCCTGATTTTGGCGGCAGTCTGTCAGTAGCAAAAAATCCTGCCAAAAAATCAGCGTCGGTTAAAAAGAAAACTTTTCGATCTTTTGGTCGGCGACGTTTTAGATAAATCAAGGAGAATTTATGAAAGAGATAAAATTTGAACTCGGTCAAACGGTGGAAATGCCGTGTTCGGTTTGTGATGCCGAACAAAATCATACTGCCCAATCTGTAACTAAATTAGGTAAAATGACAAAAGCGGTGTGCGATGTGTGCGGAATGGTCAGCGCGTTTAGGCGCGGCAAAAAAGTGTCGATTGACACCACTAAAGGCAAAGCCGGAACGCCATATGACCAATCGCAAAAATACAAAAAAGGACAAGCGATGATGCACTCGACTTTCGGTCAGGGCGAAGTTACCGCCGTTGTTGACGCTCAAAAAATTGACGTGCTGTTCGGCGACCAAACACGCCGTCTTGTTCACGCCCGCCAATAGCCTTCGTAAGTAAAAAGTAAAAAGTAAAAAGGCAAAAGTAAAAAGTAAGAACGAAATTTCTGAGTTGAACTATCAACAAAATCAGAATTTCTCTTTTACTTTCTATTTTCGCCTTTTTTACTTTTGTTTTTTAAGTCACTCCGAAGAGTATTGGGATTTGGGAGTCATTATATGGAATTTGATTTTTCCGCGCCTCGCCATCCAAAACCGCCGCCAATGATGGCAGGCAAGTCATCACCGCGCCCGTTTCGGTTTCGGTAAAATGCGCCGTGTCCGCTTCGATGATTTGAGTAGGTTAATTACTAGTCGTATCGTCCATCAGAATTTCGCCTCGCGTCCATTTTTTGCCGATTTTCGTTTCGACGACGATCAAGCCCTGATTCAAATCGAAAATTGTCCACTTGAGAACAGTTCCTTTTTTCAACTTGACGGTTTTCTCGGTCGCCTCGATAAAGAAATCGGCGTTGTTTTTCTTGACCTTGCAGAAAACAGGCTTTGCTTTGACAGTTCGCTTAGTCTGTGCCGTTATTGTTTGACTGAAAAATGCCGAAATCAAAAGACAAGCGGCTAATGTTAATCCGATAAAAGTAGTGTTTTTCATTTTGTTTTCTCCCGATAGTTGTCCGTTTGACAGACAATTAAGTTTGAATCAGCGACTCTTTCATCACCAAAGGATTTAACCGATTCGGTTATTTGTCTGTCTTTTGACTGTTGATTCGCATTTTAACTTCGGATAGTTTCCACTACTGAAATGTAAAAAGGCGTTTCAGTAGAAAACATACCGAATTCATATTACTTAAATAATATTCCTACTCGTTTATTGTCTATATCCCAAAAATAAACCGGGCAGAAGTAGTAAATTGTGTTGCCTAAGTCCATACGGTTTTTGGGCTTGTCATTATCATTAGACTCCCAAGGGATATTTCCATCCCAGTCGCCGAATAGTGCCATTGTAGGTAATTTTAATTCAAAATTATCTGTAGCCGGATATTCGTATGAAGAAACCGTTCCACTACTATCTGTGAATAAGATTTTAATAATGGCATTTCCACTTATAGATTTTCCATCGGGATACCACTTGTTAGGCTTAAAGTAGTCATTATAAGGTGACTGGTTTTGTGGATTATTCTCTCCTAATCGCATCCTTAGATTACTCGACCCGGTATCAACTGTTGCGACCATATCAGGTGATGTTAATTTCAAGCCCCCTATTACATCTGGAAATTCAATTTCGACTTTGAAGCCCGAAACAGCTTCGGGGCAGAAGGGTATCTCCGGATTTTTAGGATAATTAGGCACATCGGTTCGCCATTGGAGCAAATTGGTTATAGAAGGGTCAGAACCTAATTGAAGATAAGATTTGATTGATGTCCAACCTTCGCTAATTGGTTTATTAGGAGCATTTGAAACGATACCCAACCCGACATTTTTTTCTTTAGAATACTTTAACGCCAAAGCATACGGTAAAGAAGGTAAATTGGAATCTTTGTCAAGACTTGGGAATGCTCCACATATTATGGAATCATCGTCTGCATTTAATCGGGCAAAGAAAACAAAATCATCTTTCAGATATTCAGTTTTACCATCAGCACTAAAAGCACCTAGCTGACCTGATACCTTATAACATTTCTTACCCCAACAATCTGTTGTCTCAATGGGCTTATCTTCTGCATCTTTTTCAAGGTATTTAATTTTACTTACATCTAAAAGACTAAGCGGAACGCTGGTCTCCCAACTTCCGGTATCGAAAAAAATATTATATGGTGATCCTTTGATAGAAGGTCCTACTAAATCAATATAAAAACCAAACTCTTTGAAAGTTAAGGGAATCATACTTGAATAGTCGAATACAAATTTTTTATAAAATTCGCTACCAAATTTGAATCCCTGCACTATTCCATTTTCAACTACAAGATTGAAGTTTTGTTTTGTATTTTGATCTAAATCTTGATATGGATTAGTTTGATCGGTTTTAAGCAAATTATTTTGCAAATCGGGAATAAGTGTCCATGATTTATTTGCACGGTTAACCCATTTTAAATTTGCTCCGTCAGTAGTAATCTTGCCATAGTGCCATTCATTTGATGGTTTTTCCATAATGTAATAACCAATTACGTCATCATTGTCAGTAATTCCTTGTTTGTCTTCTGCTGTCATAATCTGTCTCCTTATAGCTGTGTTTTTTGTTTGCTAAAGCGGCTCGAAAGTTGTTAAATCGAACCGCTGTTTCTCATCGGCAACGATCTGTCGGCGTTTTGGTATTTTAGACTGACATAATTGCCGTGTTGATCTTTATTCTGTCCTGACTAACTCAACCTTAGAATTTGAATTTAATTAGGCTTGACACGAGTTAATGTGTAATGTTCCGTTCCTCGTTGTTGCCAATCTAATTTATTACCGCCATCTTCAACTTTCATTGTCGCATTCCACTTATTTTTTTGTTGAACAGAATTAATTTCAACGGTGTTTTCGTTCAGAACACGATATGAACCTTTGTCCAACATTCGATTACCTTGTTTGACTTCATATGTGTCTTTGGCGAATGTGACTTTTCTATCACCTCCAAAATCCCACTCTCCGATAAGACTAAAGGCAAAAGCCTTAGCTTCGGGAGTTAGGGGAACTTCCGCTTTATTATCGGTAGCGGTATTGGCAGCGGTATTGCTCGCTTGATTGTTGGTATTCGCAGCAGAATTGGACGGCACAACCGATGTGTTAGCGTTGGCGTTGCTGTTTGCCGCCACATTGCTGTTAGCATTGCTGGTTGTGTTGGCGTTTGAATTTGCCGTAGTGTTGCTGTTCGCTGCCTTGTTGCTGTTGACAATATCATTGACCTGCTGACAGCCGGACATCGAAAAGACAAATAAACCGAGAATCACCATAAAATTGATGATTCTATTGTTGGAACTTTTAGTTCTCAATGTTTTGCTCATAATCTTTAATTTTTAACTTTCGTTAATCTCCTCTAATTTTTTCTCAGAATCACAATCTAAAACTGCCGCTAACGAATTCAGGCAAATCATCAATGCGCCCGCTTCGGTTTCGGTAAAATGCGCCGCGTCCGCTTCGATAATCTGAAAAATTTGGCGTTGTCTGATACCCAACAAACCGGCGGCTTGTTCGATTGTCAGCATCGGTTCGCCGCATTTCGCGCAGGCGATTTGTCTGACCGACGGCGATTGACGAATGATGTATCGGCGGTTGGTAGCAACCAACATTTCAAATTTTCGCTTGATTTCCATTTATTTTTGGATTACATTAAACGGGTTATGAGAGCCACTCTATAACTCCCAGTTTCAAAAGTCTGGAGAAATTTCGGATTATTTTCGGATTATTTTTGGATAACAATAAACTTCAACAAACACGGGAACTTTACCATTTTGGCGCGTTTCGCCTCGACGTAGCGGAGCGTCGTTTGTGGTGCGTTGACGCGCCCGTTTCGCTCACGCCGAAGCAATTCGACTTGCTATTTTATTTTGTCAAAAACGCCGGGCGCGTGGCGAAAAAGAGCGAACTGCTCGACGCGGTTTGGACCGATACTTATATCGAGGAATCAACGCTGGCTCGAAATGTTTCGTGGCTGAGAAACAAACTCGGTGAATGCGCGGACGGCGAACCGCTTATCGAAACCGTGTCGAAACTCGGCTATCGTTTTACGGCGGAAGTTACGCGCTCGGAAAATAACGGAAACTCGTTCATCGTCGAAGAACAAACCGTTCAGTATTTTCGCGGCGAAGAAGTTATTACAATTGACGACGATTTTGCGGAAAGAAGGGGAGAAAAGGAGAAAAAGAGAAAAGGAGGTGTCAAAAATCTCCCCTTCTCCCCTTCTCCCTTTCTCCCTGTCATCGGGTCTCCCCTTCTTATTGCCGCAATCGCGCTCGTTGCACTCGTCGGAATCGGTTCTGTTCTTTACTGGAACAAAAAAAACCTGTCGAGTCGTCTGCCGAATCAAGTGCCGATGTTACATTAAACCGCAGCACGGTAAAGGAAAGACCGCAAATTAAAATCGGCTTGATTGTTCACTTGCAAAACCGTAATTCTAACGACGGTTCGTATCTCGATGCGTGGGGAACGGTTAGGACTAAACCGGAATTTGAACGAGTCCCGACCGAAACGATGTTTGTTTCAACACATAAAAATCCCAACCGTGATAACGGATCGGGCAGTTGGGAAATCGTTTCTGCGAACAGAAAAAGCAACGGCGAACCGCTGGTTGTCGGCGACCGGATTCATTTGAAAAATATAAATCCGAACGCCGGTTATCTCGATGCTTGCGGTTGGATTGAGCATCTGCCGGTTTTTAATAACATTTTAGACCAAACGGGAGCGGTTTTTACCACCGGATCGCCGAACCGTGACAATGGAACCGGTATTTGGATCATCAGATCGGCAACCGCGGCAGACGGAACTCCGGTTTTGGAAGGAGACAGCATCGCAATCGAAAGCAGTTATTTTAAAAATGATAGAGGGCTAAATCGTGTAGCCGGCTTTCTGAATGTGGCGGGCAAAGTGAAAGATATGCCTTCATTAAGCGATTACGACGGTTCAAAGTTGGTATTCACCAAAAACATTTCATTCGATCAACCCATCATTGATATTTGGACTATCACTACCAGCAAAGCGGCTCTGAAATAGAGGGCGCGTTTAAAAAGTTTCCGTCAACTTTGGTAAGTTGGATAGATGAACAAAAAATATCTTTCTGACGCGCACTGACGGAGAATGTAAGTTTCTCAAAAAAAATGTCTGCCCAAGCAAAAAAGAACTTGGGCAGACCACGCAAATATGACCGAAATAGATTTTCAACGCCATTTTTTACTTTTTACTTTCTATTGCGAAAAAGCAAGCCTAAAACCAAGCCGACTGCCGCTGAGATCAGAATTGTTTGACCCGGTTTCTGACGCGCATATTCTTTTGCATCTTCGACCAATTCTTTCGGGTCTTTTTGCTGTAATTCCTTTAACTTGTCGCTTGCCTGACTAAATTTATCATTGGCATAATCTTTAGCTTTTAACGCAGCGTCTTGCAATTTTTGTTGATATTCTTGGGCTTGTCCCTTAAAATCTTCCATATAATCGTTTGCTGTTTTATCTTCTCCGTTAGCCGGACTGACCGGAATTAAACCTTGTTCTCGTGTTTCGTTTTCTGACATTTTTCTCTCTCCTTTTTTATAAACTAACCGCAAAAATTTTAATCACTTCTCACCTTACAGATGAATTTTTACCTGTCTAAGTTGTTACGATTTTTTAATAAAAATTGTTCCGACTTATGCTACTTGACAACTTTAACAAAAAAATGAGAATTTAGAAAGTAAGTAAGTGCTTACTTTCTTAAAAAGAGGAGTGATATATTGGAAAAAATTATTGAAACGACGGCAACACGGATGTCAGGAGACGAAAGGCGGGCGCAGATTTTACAGGTTGCCATCGGACTTTTTTCGAACAGAGGTTTTAACGGAACGACGACCAAAGAAATTGCCAACGCGGCAGGTGTTTCGGAAGCAATGGTCTTTCGCCATTTTGCGACTAAGGATGAACTTTACCACGCAATTTTAGACTATAAGGCGTGCGAAGACGGAATGAAAACTCTGCCATGGGAAGATGAAGCGCAGAAATTGGCGATTGACGAAAATGATGATTACAAAGTTTTTCACACACTTGCCGTGAAAGCACTTCGACATCAACAAGAAGACCCTGATTTGATGCGGCTTTTGTTTCATTCGGCTTTAGAAGGACACGAACTTTCAGAGATGTTTTTTGACCGCTTTATTTCGCGGATGTATGACTTTATCGGTTCGTATATTCGTAAGCGGCAAGAGGACGGCGCAATGCGAGAAATTAATCCGCGCATTATAGTTCGGGCTTTTCTCGGAATGTTGATTCATCATTCCTTAAATAATATTTTGTGGGACAAATCGCGGCGGCTTTTAGATATTTCCAACGAAGAAGCGGCGCACGAATTTGTAACGATTTTACTTGATGGCGTGAAAAAATAATTTCACACGAAAAGAAGAATGAAATTTAATAAATTTATAATATTTGCAATTTTAATGACGTTATCAAGCCTGATCTTCTCGGCTTGCGGCAATTCAAAAGCTGAGAATGTCAATAATGCCAACGTCAATGCTGCACCAACAACTGTTGACGTAACGACGGCGCAGGCGAT
This sequence comes from Acidobacteriota bacterium, assembly GCA_031359215.1. GTDB lineage: Bacteria > Acidobacteriota > Blastocatellia > Pyrinomonadales > Pyrinomonadaceae. Next base: position 16,285 of record JANMAA010000189.1, read on the forward strand.
TTTACAGAATATACCGGCATATTTTGAAGCGACGGGAAGTTTAGCAAGTGATGCACAAACCGATGTTGCGCCTGCAATTGGCGGTAAAATCGTGGTGGTCAATTTCGACATCGGCAGTTATGTGCAAAAAGGTTCTGTTTTAGTGCAGTTAGATGACCGCGATGCACGGATTCGGCTTGAACAAGCAAACGCGCAAGTTGCCCAAGCAGCCACCCAAGTCCGTCAAGCCCAAGCGAATGTCGATCAAGCGATTGCTAATTTGCGTCAAACGCAGGCGCGTTTGAATGTTAAAGACGGCGAAACTTTTGACATCGAAACTTTTTCGCAAGTTCGTTCGATAAATGCACAACTCGAATTAGCCGAAAAAGAATTGCGGCGGGCAGAAAGATTATTAGAAACCGGCGATATTGCCCGGACGATTTACGACCAGCGAAAATCACAACGCGACGCACTTCTCGGACAACTTACCGAAGCGCGTTCCAATGCCGCCGTTGCCGTGAAAGCGATTGACACCGCGCGGGCGCAAGTAAACACGGCGCGAACCGCCGTCGGCAATGCCCAAGCCGCCGTAGTGACTGCCCAAACACAAACCGAAACGGCTCGAAAAGCTATCTCCGACGCAGTAATTTACGCGCCGATCAGCGGCTATATTTCGGAAAGAGTTGCTGATGTCGGTGAATTTGTTTCGACAAATCAGAAGGTTGCGACGATTTTACGAACATCGGTTCTGCGTTTGAAAATTGACGTTCCTGAACAATCAATCGGCAAGATCGCTGTCGGACAAGGCGTTTCAGCACAGGTCAGCGCGTATCCCGACCGAAATTTTGCCGGCACGGTTGTTAGAATTGCACCGAATATTAATGCTACTTCGCGTGTTTTGACGGTGGAAGCAGAAGTTGAAAATGTCAACGGATTGTTAAAACCCGGACAGTTTGCGACGGTTAGAATTACACAATCAAAACCCGAACCGGCAATTCTGATTCCGGCATCGGCAGTGAAAACCGTCGGCGATGATAATAAAGTTTTTGTCATAAAAGATGGGGTTGCCGAAGAACGCCAAGTCCGACTCGGACTGCTTGAAAATGATCTAATCGAGATTAAACAAGGTGTTCAAGAAGGCGAAACGGTGGCAACAAGTAATGTAGAAAAGTTAGATGATGGCGTAATCGTTCATCAATAATTATTATTTTCAGGTTTCAAAAAAGTGATTTGAAACTCAAAACTTAGAATTATGCAATGGTTAGCAGAAATTTGTGTTAAGCGTCCGGTGTTTGCGACGATGTTGATCTTATCGCTCGTGACGGTCGGCGTGTTTTCTTTCTTTTCGCTCGGCGTTGATCTTTTTCCGAAGATTGATTTTCCGACAATCACGATCACGGTCATCAATCCGGGCGCGTCGCCGCAGGAAGTCGAAACGGAAGTTACGGATAAGATCGAGGAAGCGGTTAATAATATCAGCGGAATTGACGAATTGCGTTCGACTTCGATTGAAGGGATTTCGCAGGTTTTTATCCAATTCGTGCTTGAAAAAGATGTCAACGTCGCCGCGCAGGAAGCGGAAAATCGTGTCCAAACGGTAATTCCTAATCTGCCTGATACTGCCGAACAACCGACCGTGCAAAAGCTCGATACGGATGCCGCGCCGGTTTTGCGAATTGTCGTTTCCGCGCCCGAAAGTTTGCGCGATGTCACCGACACGGCTGATAAAAAAATTAAACGGCGGCTCGAATCGGTCAATGGTGTCGGTCAGATTACGATTATCGGCGGACGCGAACGGCAGATAAATGTTTGGATCGATCCCGACAAATTGCGTTCTTACAACATTACGGCGGGCGAAGTTTCAACCGCTTTGAAAATTCAAAATATCGAATTTCCGAGCGGAAGATTAGACGAAGGACAGACGGAAACGAGCGTTCGCACACTCGGAAAAATCAAAAAGCCGGAAGAATTTGCTAACATCGTCGTGGCGACACGCGGAACTTATTCGGTCAAGATCAAGGATTTAGGCTACGTCGAAGACGGCGCGGAAGAAATTCGGACGCAGGCACTTCTTAACGGTCAACCCGCCGTTACGCTGATCGTTTCAAAGCAATCGGGGCAAAATACGGTGGCGGTGGCAAAGGAAATTAAAAGCCGCATCATTGATATTCAAAAAACGCTTCCGGGCAACTACAAAGTCGAAATTATCGGCGATAACTCGATATTTATCGAGAACAGTCTGCATTCCATCGAGGAGCATCTGATCGTCGGCGGAATTTTGGCGGCGATCGTTGTTTTTCTGTTTTTGTGGAATATTCGCACGACATTTATTGCCGCCCTTGCGATTCCGACTTCGATTATTTCGACCTTTGCGCTGATGTATGCGATGGGTTACACGCTCAATTCGATCACGATGCTATCGCTGACTTTGATGGTCGGGATCGTGATTGACGACGCGATTGTCGTGCTTGAAAATATTTACCGCTACGTTGAAGAAAAGGGAATGAATCCGTTTCAGGCAGCGATTGAAGGAACACGCGAGATCGGTTTGGCGGTTTTGGCAACGACGCTTTCGCTGATGGCGGTTTTCGTGCCGATCGGCTTTATGCAAGGCATCGTCGGGCGTTTTATGTCGTCGTTCGGTTTGACGGCTTCGTTTGCGGTTGCCGTTTCTTTGATCGTTTCGTTCACCTTAACGCCGATGCTCGCGGCGCGTCTGATTAAAGCTCCAAAGCCTAAAGCTCCGAATCCTGAGCCGGAAGAACTCGAAATACACGGCGACGGAATGTTGATGAATGACGAGGAAATCGCGGCAAACAAAGACCGAAAAACAAAAGACAAAGGACAAGCCAGTAAAGATTCGTGGTTTTACGCGCGAATTGACGCGACTTACACTTGGCTTTTGAAGTTTTCGATGGGACATCGCTGGGTAATCGTGACGCTTTGCGTGTTAGTTTTTTTGAGTATAATGCCATTGTTTGTTGGTATTCCAAGTATTGATTTTTCCAAAAGCGGTTTCTTTTCAAAACTTGATTTCAACAAGAAAATTTGGGGTGGTGTCGGCAAAAACTTTTTGCCGGTTGACGATCAATCGCAGTTCGAGATCGCGGTTCGCGCTCCCGAAGGTAGTTCGCTGCAAGCCTCGACGGTTTTGATGGAACGCATTGCGACCGACGTTCGCAAAATGGCGGGTGTCACCGACACGCTAATCACGATTGGCGGCGGTCAACAGCAAGTCGTCAATAGCGGTTCGATTTACGTCAAATTATCGGACATCAGCAAGCGCGCGAAATCGCAGGAACAACTGATGACCGATGCCCGCGCACTTTTACAAAATTATCCGAAGGAATTGCGAACGGCGGTGCAGCCCGTCGCGGCATTTTCCGGCGGCGGTCAGCGCAACGCCAACGTGCAGTTTTTGGTTTCGGGACCCGACCTGAAAGTTCTCGAAGAAGTTTCCGCTAAAATTCTCGAAAAGTTGAAATCAATTCCCGACGCGGTTGACGTTGATTCGACCTTGATCGCCGGCAAACCCGAAGTTCAGCTTCAAATTGACCGCGACACGGCGGCTGATCTCGGCGTTCGCATCGGCGACGTTTCGCAAGCGTTGAATATTTTGGTGGCGGGACAGGAAGCGACGACGTATAACGAAGGAACTGACCAATACGAAGTTCGCGTCCGTGCTATCAACAATTTCCGCACGGATGTCGAAGGCTTAACGCGGTTGTCCGTGCCGTCGTCAAAACTCGGACTCGTTTCGCTCGATCGGTTAGTCAAAACTAAATTGGGAACGGGACCGAGTTCAGTTGATCGTCTTAACAGGCAACGTCAGGTCACGCTCGTTGCCAATACCAAACCGGGCGGTTCGGCGACATCAATTACGTCGGAACTCGATACTTTCGTCAAAACTTTGAATTTACCGGCGGGTTACAAAACGGGCTACGTCGGTCAATCGAAGGAACTCGGTAAATCATTATTTTACTTTGCCTTGGCGATTGCGCTGTCGTTTATTTTTATGTATATCGTGCTGGCGGCGCAGTTTGAATCGTTCCTTCATCCGGTCACGATTTTGCTGACGCTGCCGCTTTCGATTCCGTTCGGTATCGTCAGCTTGCTGGCAACCGGACAAACCGTCAACATCTTTTCGGGTTTAGGTTTACTGCTGCTTTTCGGCGTGGTTAAGAAGAATGCGATTTTGCAGATTGACCATACGAATCAGCTTCGTGAACGCGGAATGTCGCGTTATGACGCGATCATTCAGGCAAACCGCGACCGCTTGCGCCCGATTTTGATGACGACGATTGCGCTCGTTGCCGGAATGCTCCCGCTCGTCGTTTCCAGCGGCGCGGGTTCGGGAACGAATCGTTCAATCGGCGTGTTGGTCGTCGGCGGACAAAGTTTGTGTCTGCTCCTGACACTACTTGCCGTTCCCGTTTTTTATTCGCTGTTTGACGATATGACGCAATGGCATCTTTTCAGCCGCATCAATAATATTTCGTCAAGCATTTTTGGCGGAATCAGACGCAAAGTTTCGACAGCGGCGAGTTCGATTTTCAGTTTGGTTGATAAAAACTAAACACCTAAGCAAAAGTAATGTAATACTTTGAACCGATTTGTGAAAGGACTTGATCCAGTTCTCCACACAAGTTTTTGGCTGAAGTGTAGGCTTCCCACGAGAGCCATTCGTATTTGATCTTCTTCCATAACATCTCG
>JANMAA010000203.1:0-24473 GCA_031359215.1 Acidobacteriota bacterium
TCGCGGGCGCGTTCCTCGGCGGTTGAGGTGAATGCATCCGGCGTAAAATTGTTAGAAACAGACGGCGATTGATCAAACTTCTGATTCTCCCAACCAAACGATCAATCGTGCTGTAAGCCGGTAGTTCGTAGCGTTCCTTAATCAAATCTTCGATAGCGACATTGATTAAATCAGCCGGATTATCCATTACTTGAGCCGCATTATAAACAGCTTTGACTATCAACTTGCGGGCGTTTTTATCATAGCTTTTGACTTCCAAAAATTGACGGATAGCCGCTTGATGCCGATATAGAGTGCGCGGAATTACCAACGGAAAAATCTCGTCCTTAAACCTCAAAGCAGACCGCAGATGTTTAACCACGGAATCTGGCACATCTTCCAAATTAGGAAAATAGCCGAGCCGTTGGAAAGTCTTTAACTGCACCAATAAATGAATTTGCGGTTCTTCATTACGAGCGTTTTCGCGGACAAAGAGTTTTTCTTCCAAAGTTGGAGTGTAAAAATCTTGTAATTCAGTTTTAGTCAGCCTTTGTTTAAGACGTGGATAAGCTGTTCTTTCGATTGAAGCCATGTTAGGTAAAAATAAAGATATTTTTCGTATAAATTATTGATTATGATTAAAGACTGATAAAATTCGTGAAAATTAGCCAAAGTGAAACAATCCTTACAACCAACCACAAAAGAGTTCCCAAGTTTCAACGGTTTTAACTGTTTCTCTGGAAATATTACTGTCAATCAGAAATAAAGTGATGACTATACCCGTTAGAAAATGGATTGCGAAAATGTAATTTTGATAGTTCAATAAAATCAACAACTTAGCTTTCCAATTTTTCGCAAACCAAATTCTTTTGGGTATAGACTAATTTTTGAAAGAGAAGAAACAATATTTCGACAGAACCGCAATCCAATAGCACTGCTTTGCAGCAAAATTTTTGAAAGTTTTTGTTAATGCTGAGTAACGAATTGCCAGCGGTAATTCCCAAAAACTAAGCCAAGGGGCAGTAAGGATAGGGGCGTGAGTAAAAATAAAAGCGAAAAGTTAAATAAAAGTTTGCTGGTTGTTTTGAATGTTAAGGATTTTAACAAGTTTTAGCTTTTCGTTGGTGTTGAGATAATTTTGTTTAAAGTTTGATTCCATCGCAAAATTTCCCGTTAATATTGGTATAAAACAAATTAACTTCTTGAACGTGATTTTTCTTTGGTGTGTAAACTGAGCATCGGTCAAAAGGTTTGGAGTAAATACGCAAACTAACGGCACGTTTATTAATGTTCCTTGAAAAAAAATTCAGCGATAAAAATTCAACATATTGTGTCAAAGAGAGGAAGTCGCCGAATAAACTATTGTAAAGATGCTTAAGGATCTAATCCTGGCTCGTAGGTTGTGATAAATTCCATAAACTTCGACACCTCAATCATATCTTTACCCATAAATCTGATGCTGTGCGCGTCGGTGCGTTCGACGATTGACAGATAGCTCAAGAGTTCCGCCGGGCGGTAATTTTTGAAGCGCACATCCAATTGGACGGGCGTTTTGAGTTTATACGGCTTGAATATTTTGATTCGACCGACCGCTTTTTTGGCTTTCTCACGAATCAGAGCGTAAGCGGCTTCCGGCATCATAGTTATTGCCGAATGAAAGCCGTAGTTCCATTTCACAACTGCGCCTTCAATGTCGCCCAGCAGGTCGGAAACTTCTTTGACCGCCGCGTCATCGCCCGAAACCATAATTATCGGCACATTGAAATGTCCGGCAATCGCCGCATTAATGCCGCCTTCTGACATTGAGATATTATTCAGTCGGACATCAGCCAGCCGCGCGCTAGACATTGTGTGCGCCCGCACGCCTTGCGGATTGGTCGTGCTAGCGTGATAGCCGAGAAAAATTGCGCCGTCGAAAGTTGCGTCAATGCCCTGCATCATCACCAGCGGACGCGGAAAACCGCGGACAAGCAAAATATTTTTCGGCAGTTTTTCAATCAGCAAATTCTGGGCGTTGCCGTGCGAATCGCTGACAACGATTTCCGTTGCACCAGCTTCAATAGCACCTTCAATAGCGGCGTTGACTTCCTGCGTCATAAATTCCCGAAAGCGTTGATATTCAAAACCTGTCGGACTCAACTGCTCCGCCGTCACTGCTCCGACAACGCCTTCCATATCTGCGGAAATGTATATTTTCATCTTTTTTTCCTGCGCCTCGACCGCAGCGACAACGCCGAAAAGCAAAAGTGCCAAACAAATCAAACCATATTTCATTTTCACAACTCCATTTTGTTTCTTGTAGTCAAGCGGCGGTAAATTGAATTTAGCCGTGTGTTTATGTCCTTTAAAATTTAAACGCCGTCATCAGAACTAGAAGTTTGAGCGCAAGTTACTGTTTTCAATAAATCAATAATCGCGGTTTAATTTAAACGAAAAGTTTCTCGCCTTACCGCGAGTTTTTCGATTAGGTTTTCTTTAACTTCGTAGCCAATTCCTGAATTTATCGGCGCATTAATTGTCCCCTTTGGACTGACAAGAACGGGCGGCTCAATAATATCTTCTTCCCAATATCTGGCGGAAGCGGAAACGTCGCCGGGCAATGTAAAACCTGCAAGCGTTGACATTGCGATATTGTGCGCTCTGCCGATGCCGGATTCGAGCATTCCGCCGCACCAGACGGGAATGTTGTGCGCGGCGGCAAAGGCTTGAATCTTTCGCGCCTCGGCGTGTCCGCCGACACGACCCAATTTGATGTTGATAATCCGGCACGCTTCGAGTTCGATGGCGTGTTTGGCATCTCTCAAACAGGTGATTGACTCGTCGAGACAAATCGGCGTTTTTAGACGTTTTTGCAACTTGGCGTGGTCAACTAAATCTCCGGCGGCGAGCGGCTGTTCGATCATTAGAAGATTACATTCGTCGAGCTGCTCGAAAATTTCGATGTCGCGTTCGAGTTCGTAAGCCGAATTAGCGTCAACCGACAATAAAATATCAGGATAACGCGAGCGCACGGCTTGAACGAATTCAATGTCCTGTCCCGGTTTGATTTTCAGTTTGATTCTTTGATAACCGCTTTCTAGTTCACAGGCGACTTTTTCGAGCAGGATTTCCGGTGATTTTTGCAGTCCGATTGAAACGCCGCAGTTGATTTCCGCCCTTGTGCCGCCGAGATGTTTCCACAGCGGCACGTTCGCTTTTTTCGCTTCCAAATCCCAGACGGCGGTTTCGACTGCGCCGATTGCCATTCGATTATGTTGAATCGCCGCCAATGCGTCGCCGACTTCGGCGGCGCACGAAACGCCAGCCTTCGCCAACATCGGCGCGACGAATTTGGAGATGATTGACCACGCCGTGTCAACGGTTTCGTGGTTGTAAAACGGATGCTCCATCGCCACGCATTCGCCGTAGCCGCTCGCGCCGTCGCGGTCAAAAACGCGAACGATTATCACGCGCCGCTTCGTCGTCGTGCCGAAGCTCGTTTCAAACCGGGTTTTGAGCGGCAGTTCGATTTCGCGCAGTTCGATTTTTTCTAATTGCAGTTTCATGGTTTATTTTGATAACTGATGTTACGCAATTTATATTTTGTCGCTGAAAGCGACTAATAATAAAGCCTATGGTGAAGGCGTTTCGTCGTAACCATAGGTGTTTAGTAATAGATGTTCCGACGCTGAAAGTGTCGAACATTTCGCAGCGTCATTTGTTGCTCACTTTCAGCTAGCGGTTGAATAATGCAGCTGACGTAGGGATTCATTCGTTTCACTCATTGCTCCCTACGCTATAATGTTTGTCACCTTTGGCGACTTTTGAAATAACTTTGCGTAACATCAAAGTTAATAAGTTGACTTAAAACTCAACAGGTGTCCGGCGAAGACAAACCAGAGAATGCCGAGACACGCCAGCGCAAAAATTGTCGCCTGAATTTTACTCCAAATTCCAAAATTCTTACTGAGCCAAGTGCGGACGGCGTTATAGAAAACGATGAGCGAGCCGAGCGAGGCAATAAGCCCGATTATTTGAATCAGCCAAATCCATTTATTGCCTTTGTCGCTGAACATTTCCAAGTGTGCTAATGCGTAGGTTAAAAAGCCGAGCAGAGAAACAATAAAAATTAAATTTAAGGCAAAGACGATTCGCACAATTACCCGCAGCCACCAATCTGCCGGAGATAATTCGAGTTTTTTGCCGTAATGTTTCCGCACCCACCACGCGACAAACCATAAAACGAGCGTCAGCAGCATTATTCCCAGCGAAACGCCTGCCGCAAGCATCATCAGACCGCCGTTTTCCCACAATCCGACTCGTCTTAAAATCATAAACGGATACGGCAAAACTATCTGCATTCGTCCGTTTTCGTCCGGCTTGAAAATTAGTGTGTCCTGACCGTCAACCTCTCGAAATGTCATCGGCGCAACTTCACGCCATTTTTTCGGTTTGCCGTTTTGGTTTAATAAAATCGAGACTTGAATCGTGCCGTCTTCATTCGGAATAACTTTTGCCAGTCCGATTAACGAAAGCGATTTGAAAAATGATGTTTCGCTCACGCGGCTGCTGATATAATTTCCGGCAACCGTTTGAGCATCTTGTTTGGCACTATCCAAAGCCGGTTCGTTTGACGGCGCAAACGGATAATATCGGTCGAGAAAAGCGTGCCAGACTGATATACGACCGCCGGTTTGACTGCGCCCGCCGCTGTTATACGAAATAAAAAATCCGACACCTTTTTCTTCAATCAAATGCAGATCGCTGTGAAAGAAAACCGTATCTCCGGCGTGTCCGATGATGCGTAATCCGTGACTGTTTTCCTCATAAAAGCCGTGCGCCATCGCGTTTGCCGCCGGATCGAGGCTGAATAATTTGCCGTGCATCAACTTCACTGTTTCCGGTTTCAAAATTTGCGCATCGCCGAGCTGTCCGTTTTGCAGATGCGCCAGCATAAATTGCGCCATATCTTCGGCGGTGCTGCTCAGACTTCCAGCCGGAAAAGGACTGATTATTTCAAACGGTTTCGCTTCACCCGATGCCAATTCATAGCCGCCGGACATATTCGTCGCAAGTGCAGACGGAAGAGGTTGCGCGAAAGTCGAATGATTCATTTTCAACGGCTTAAAAATATTTTCTTCGATATATTCATTAAACGGGCGACCCGACACGCGCTCAACGATATATCCGGCGAGTGCCGTCGCGTAATTGGAATAAGCCGGAACGGTTCCGGGCGCATACACCCGCGTCGGGATATGTGTCTTTAAATAGTCGCCGAGATTCGGATTGTTTGTTTCAAAAGTGAATAAATCCTTGATTTGCTCTTCAAACCCGGCGGTATGCGTTAACACATTTTTCAATGTAATCGGTTTTCCGAAGGCTTCGGGAATTTTGAAATCGAGATATTCATTAACATCTTTGTCGAGATCGAGTTTGCCCTGTTCGACAAGCTGCATCACCGCCGTCCAGGTGAATAATTTTGAAACCGAACCGGGGCGAAACAAAGTTTCATTCGGCAGAACGGGCTTTTTACCCGCCACATCCGCATAACCGTAACCTTTGCTGAATAAAATTTTCCCGTCTTTGACAACGGAAACGGTTGCGCCCGCAATGTCATCCTGTGCAAGCTGCTGCGGCACGATTCCGTCTAAAAATGCTTCGACATCCGCCGCCGTCAATTCCTTGCCGCCCGTCGAAGGATTATTGACGGTTGTTTGTTTGACCACTTCGGAGGTCAGCGGCGCAGTCGGATTTTGCCCGCTGACCAGCGACACCAACAAAAAGCCGAACAGTATTAAAGCCGTTAATTTTTTCATATATTTCGATCCATTTTTTTGTAACCCGAATTCCCGGTTAGCAGCTAAATTCGTAACTGTTTAGGTTTATGAATTGCCGTCTGCTTTAGCTGACGGCAAACTTTAAGAGTAGAAACAGGCTTTAGCCGAATAACAAAAATTAAATAAATTCCTTAGAGCTTTAGCTAAAGCTCTAAGGATGATTGATTTTTTTCTTAAATTCGGCTAAAGCCGCCGTCTTTAGCCAACATAATCCGTCAGCTAAAGCAGACGGCAATTCATAAAATCAAAGACCTAATCAATTACCTAAATTCTTTTTTCCGCCCACGAATGAACGCGAATTATCCGAATAAAGATAGAAATAACAATTATTCGCGTCTATTCGCGCAGATTCGCGGGCAAATCTTCTTAATTTTTTATTCGGCGGTCATTTAATCTTCTGCGCCGGAATTTCGGCTGCGCCCTGTTTGAATATCATTCCCGTCGTTTGTCCGTTTGCGTCTTTCGTGAATGTGATTTGAACGGGCGCATCCTTCGAGAAAAATACGGTTTCCGATTCGGCGGACAGCGCGAATTTCGTCTGACCGGCGAGTAGTCCGAACAATCGCCCATTTTCGAGCGAGAAACTCAAAACGATTTTCGGCGCGGCAAGCTGATAATCGCCGACGTATTTTTCCAGAATCTTCGCGTCAACCGCGATTTCCTTGCGCTCTTTCGGAATTTCATATTTCGCGCCGAAAACGATTGCCGCCAAATCGTTGGCTACTTTTCCGGCGGGCGCGCCCTGCACGTTGCTCAAAACAACAACGGTTAATTTATCGTCGGGAAAACGCGAAATTTCCGTCGCAAATCCGTAAATACCGCCGCCGTGCGAAATTTCACGATGTTCAAATTGTTTGCCAATGCCCCAACCGTAACCGTAACCGTTTTTGAACGGAGTAAAAATTTCATTGAGCGTTTTGAGCGAAACAAGTTTTTCCGTGTAAAGTGCCTGATCCCACAAAAGCAAATCGCCTGTTTTCGAATACATAGCTCCAGCCGCATACGGAATCGTCATATCCATATACGAAGCGTTGACGAATGCGCCGCCCTGCCGCGCATAACCCGCCGCGCGATTTTTGATTATTCGGGCGGAAACATCATAGCCCGTCTGCTTCATTCCCAAAGGAGTAAAAATATTTTCCTGCAAAAAGTCGGCGTAAGTTTTGCCCGAAACTTTTTCGATAATCACGCCGAGCAAGTAATAACCCGAATTGCTATAAGCGAATTTTTCGCCCGGAACAAATTCGAGTGGTTTGTCTCTCAGCAAAGCAATCATTTCAGCGGTCGTCATCGGCGAAACCGTAGTTTTAGCGAAAGTCGGAAAGTCCGTATAATTCGGAACGCCCGCCGTATGCGTCAAAAGATTTTTAATCGTGAACGTCTGCCACGCCGTCGGACAATCCGTTAAATATTTGCAAGCCGCATCATTGACATTCAATTTACCTTTTTCAGCAAGCATCATTATCGCCATTGCCGTAAATTGTTTTGTGACCGAACCCAAACGAAAAACAGTTTCGGGCGAATTTGGCACATTCAGTTCAATATTCGCCATCCCGTAACCTTTGCTCAAAATCGGCTGACCGTTCCGCGCTACGAGAACCGAACCGCTGAAATTGTTGACTTTAACGGCGGCGTTCATATATTCATCAAATTTTGCCGTTAAATCCTGAGCCGCAAAATTTTGAGTAATAATCAAACTCAGGATAATTACTGCCAACCGAATTTTTATTGATTTGAATTTCTTAAACATTTTAAATTCCTTTGAAAAGATATGCCAAAATTTTACTTATCGGCGATTTTAGTTTTTATTTATCTGGCTGACGCTTGAAATCCGCCAAACCATCAATACTTACTGTTTCGATTTTGCCTTGCGAATTAAGTTTGAAGTTGATAAAACCTTGTCCCTGCACTTCATCCTTCCATTTGACGAGGAAAGTATCGAAGTGCCAATGCTCCAAAGTTCCGTTGAAATATGAACCGTATTGCGCTTTGAGTTTGCCGTTTTCCAGCGTAATTTTGAAATCGCCATACATTTCGTCCGTGTAATTACCGGCGTATTTATCAAGGCTCAAAGACGGCGAAGTGTTTTTAATGTGGTCGGCTTCAACCTTTTGAGCAGCAGCTTTTCCTTGCGCTTCAGCAGTTTTTATTACTTTCAGCACCTCACCACTCCAATCTTTTTCTTTTCCGGGAACTAAATACATATCGAATATTCGATTTGCCAGCATTTGCGGTAAAATTGAGCCGTTCATATTTCCCAGAACCACCACGCCTAATTTTTCTTCGGGAATCATCGAAACTGCCGACCGCATTCCATCAATCGCGCCGCCGTGTTCAACCATTTTTCGTCCGCGATAATCGCTTAAAAACCAACCCATTCCGTAGCTGAGAAAATGTGCTTCGGAATAAATTGAAGTGTATAAACCTTCGAGTGGAATTATCGTTTGCTGAGAGTGCATTTCTTTGATATTAGCGGCACTGACAAGCTGTTTATCACCAAATTTTCCCACATTGATTTGTAATCTAAGCCATTGGGCAACATCGAGCGCATTGGAATTTATCGAACCGGCGGGACCGATATTGTCAATCAAACGATACGGGACAGATTTGACTTTATCGTCAATTTTAACGTGCGGCGCGGCAACATCCGAAAAATTTTTCAGAGTTCTGATAGTGGTGTCCGAAGATTTCATTCCCAGCGGAGTAAAGATTCTTTCCTTGATAAAATCATCCCAGCTTTTGCCTGTAATCGCCGGAATAATTTGTCCGGCGGCTAAATACATTATGTTTTGATAACCAAACTTAGAACGCATACTCGACGAAGGTTTCAGAAAACGAATCCGCTGCAAAACCTCATTTCGGTCGTAATCAGTCGCATACCAAAGCCTGTCTCCGCGTTCAAGCCCGATACGATGCGAAACTAAATCTCTGACGGTCATTTCGCGGGTCACATACGGATCAAATAGCTGAAAATTTGGTAGATATTTACTAACCGGATCATTCCATTTCAATTTGCCTTCGTCCACTAACATTGAGAGTGCCGCCGTAGTAAAAGCCTTTGACGATGAGCCGATAGCAAAAATCGTATTTGGCGTGACGGCATCAGTTTTTCCAATTTCGCGCACGCCGAAGCCTTTAACGAAAATAACTTTATCATCTTTAACAATTGCGATAGCTACGCCCGGAACGTCCCAGTCTTTAATGGCTTTGTTGACATAATCATCTAATCCCGACAACGGCGCATCCTGTCCAAATGCCAAAACCGAACTGATGAAAAGTATTAAAATCAGACTAAAAAAACGATGTTTGCTTAACTTAAATTTCATAAAATTTCCCTCAAAATAATTGCTTTACCAGATTTGTTTCAAAACCCGTGCGAAATTTCCGCCCAAGATTCCCTGAATACCCGCGTCACTGTATTTGCGGCGGATTAAACCTTCCGTTAAATCGAACATTCGTTTCGGATGATTGATACCTTCGATGTCAATTTTTTCGCGGAATCCGTAGCTTCCCTTGTAGCCGGCGCGAAGCTGCTTATTTAATTCCGGCGGCATCGCATCGTAGCCGTAAAGGTCTATGTCGCTGCCGACTCCGATATGTTCCGAGCCGATTAAACTGCGAACGTGATCAAAATGATTAAGATAATCTTCAATGGTCGTCGGTTCGTCTGCTTTGACAAACATTCGCACACCCGTAATGCCCATCACGCTTCCAGTTGCGCCGACTTTTTTGATTGCTTCATCGCTTTTGTCGCGTGGATGTCCGCCCGCGAGCGAACGGACATTGGAATGCGTAATCAGAACGGGTTTTTTGGAAATCTCAAAAGCGTCGAGCGTCGTTCTGTCGCCGCAATGCGAAACGTCAATCGCCATCCCGACTTTGTTCATCCGTTCGATAATCGAAACGCCGAAATCAGAAATGCCTTCATCGCGCCGTTCGGTCGAGCCGTTACCGATCAGGTTGCGGGCATTGTAAGTCAGTTGCGAGACGCGCTGTCCGAGTCCTCGAAAAAAATCAACGTCGTCCGGGTTGCGGAACTGTTCAGAGTTCTGCACGCCGAGAATAATGCCGAGTTTGCCTGACTTCTTCACGCGCTCTAAATCGCCTGCGCTGTCAATCCGCATAAAATATTCGGCGCGGTCGGCGATAAACGCATTCAACGAAGCAAAAAACTTGAGCGTCGTTTCGTAAGCGTTCGTTCCGCCCAATCCGAAAGCTGGATGAATAATATTGATGCCCGAATCTTTGAACGGCTGAAAATCTGCTGCCGTAAAACTTTCGGGATCATTCATCCATTTGGCTAATTTAGTAAAATCGAGCGTCAACACCGAAAGCATATCCACGACCGTAGATTGCCCGACCAAATCAATCGCCCGCGTCGAATACTCGGTCGCGGTGTTCGCAAAAAGCTGAAACCGCCCAAAATTGAGCATCGGCGCAGCGATGACGGCGGCACTCGCGGCAAACGATTTTTTCAGCATTTCGCGGCGGGTTAATTTGTTTTTGTTTTGCATTTTGGGTTCGTTCATAACAATCACCAAGTTTTAAATAGCGACACAGAATTAATTTATAAGAATTTGAAACCACAGATATACACAGATGGACACAGATTTTTTTGATGAAAATAAATCCTGTGTTTTAAATCTTTTCTTATCCGTGTTTATCTGTGTAAATCTGTGGTTTCATACTTTTCTTTAATTTTGTCTTACAACTTACTTTTTCAAATAAAATTATTTTGCTTCGACGCGCCAATAATCCTCGCCGGAGAATTTAAGGTGCATCGCTTTGCCGTTGACAACATCGAGAAAAGCAATCCATTCAGGACTTTCGGGTTCATCGGTGAGCCTGAAAGTATTCGCATCAATCGCTTCCAGCGGCGCAACATCGGCTATCCGAAGTTTGCCTTTAAGCGGCACGATTTTTATACTTCCGACCCACGGGCTGTCGTTTCGGTAATGTCCGACAAATGCACTCCACTCTTTCGATAAAACAAAATTCCGCTCGCCCGTATATTTGTCGTTCGCATACCAATCCGCGCCATAAGACACTTCGGTAACGGGCGTGTCTTTGCCTTTTTCCCGATTGAAACTAATCAGAAAATGCTCGAAATCAGGATGCGGAATCAAAAATCCGCCGCTCGCAGTGGTTTCTATTTGCAAACGCTTGCCTTTATAAAGCACAAACAGAGCATCACCCGCGCCCGCGCTCGTGAATTCTAGTTTCCGCCCGTCGGGAGCCGTAAAAACTCCGGCGTAATCCGCCGCTTTTTCGATTCGGGTGAGCGGATTCGGCTTCGGGCGCGGAGGCATCGGTTTATTTTCATTCGCGGCACGCATTGTTTGAAGTGCATACTTAGCCACCGGATTCGGGCGATAACCCTGCTGCGCGTTGATCGAAGCGAACGCTCCGACACCTTCGTCTAAATCAACCTGCAACGCCGACATAAACGAAACCATTCCGCCCGTGTGCCGCAAAATCGTATGCCCGTCCAAACTGTCAACGGCGATGCCGTAGCCATAGCTTGCCGTCGGGCTAAATTCTTCGGCTTTAATAAAGGGTTTGGTAAAAAGTTTAAAGCCGTCTTCCGAGAGAACACGCCCTTTCGCGCCCTTTCCGCCGTTCACCAGCATCTTGATGTAAAGTCCCATATCGCCCGCCGTCGAAGCTATGCTGCCCGAACCTTTCTCAAAGATTAATTGTGGTGCTTCGGCTAATTTTCCGTCGCGCCGGGAAGGACGCTCGTCGTGATAAGCCATATAATTTTTCGCCGTCCGGTCGCGTTCGTCGCTGTTAATTGTCGGTTCGGTCGCATTCATTTCGAGCGGCTGAAAAATGCGTCTGCTGATTGACTCGCCGTATGTTTGCCCGTCAATCTGATTGACAAGGCGACCTAAAATATCGAATCCCAGATTGCAGTAGTGAAAATATTCGCCCGGAGCGTAACCCTGTTTATGTTTCGCCGTCGAATCCGAGAGAAAAATCGGGACATTACCCGGCAGACCGGAAGTATGCGTGAGCAGATGATGGACGGTAACGGGCGCGTATTTGGTTTCAATTTTAAGCCACGGCAGATAATCCAGAATCGGCTTGTCCAAATCTATTTTCCCTTCTTCACGAAGCTGCAAAACGGCAATCGCCGTGAACGATTTGCTGATCGAGCCGATGTGAAAAAGCTGATTCGGCACGACGGGAAATTTTCGTTCGAGATCGCTTAAACCGTAAGTTGAAACGCGCTGAACTTTGGCACGGTCGCTCAAAACCAGAATCATTCCGGGCGAATTAATCTCGTGCATATATTGCCCGACAAATCCGTCTAAAGCGATAAAAGCGTTTTTAAACTTGGTGTCTAGCGTCGCGGGCGGTATTTCTGCCGCGAGTGATTCCGTCACCAGAAATTTGCCGGCAGTCAAAGCCATCGTTGCCTTTGCTCCAAGCGATAAAAGTTCTCGCCGATTTATTTTCATACTCATAAAACTTTTATTAAACGAATTCGTCGAAACTCTTGCGGCTCAAATAATAGGTTGAAATTTGCCGACCGTCTCGACTCCGGCGATAAAAATTTTCAACTACATAGCCTGACGAGAATGCTTTGGTGAATGCCGCCCGCGTCGCCGTGCGCCACACCGCCGCTAATTCGCTGCTTTGTTGCTCTAATTCGCCAATGTCCGCCGGAATTTCTATCAAAACAAACTCGCCGGATAAGCCGTCAGCCGAATCATTCAGACAGGGCGAATTATCTTTTTCGATTTGAACCAGCGGAAATGCGTCATCGAATTCCGGCGCATCATCGTTCGTCCCGCCGATTCGCTCCTTCACGCGGCGGCTTGAAAGCAGCCACGTGACCCACAAACGGTCTGTGCCGTTGCGATGCAGAAAACTCGCCGCTTCTTCGCCGTAGAAATTTATAAAATAACGATCCGAAATCACGCCCAGTTTGTTGAAATTGAAATAAGCATTCGGGCTTTGGAGCGGGTCAAACGTCCAAGACATTACTGTAATCCCTTGTTTTAGAACATATTCCCGCTGCGCCAGTTTCAGTTTTGCCCCCAGATTGTAGTTGCGATATTCAGGTTTGACGGCGAGCATATGCGAATGATGCGTCGCCAATCCGTGTTCGTAGCCCGGAAAGCCATAAACGAAGCCGACCAAAATTTCACCGTCGAACGCGCCGAGCAGAACGCCGCCCGCCGCTTGCGCGGCGACGAACTGCGTTGTCGGCACAACGTCGAGATCGGATATTCCCCAAACTTCCTTCTGAAGCTCTTCGACCGCGCGAATCTCCGCCTGACCGGAAACGTCGCGGATAACTATGTCGGATTTTTCGGCGGCAGTCATCATTAATAGCTTTGCGGAAACACGCACGAAGTAAGTATGTTTTGCGCCCTTACTTCGTGCGGGCTTCTGCATTTAAAACTCGATTCTGAAACCGATTTGCCCTTCGCGTCCGGGCAAGACCTGCGTCGTCGCGCCGAACGGCTGATTGGTAACATTCTGTAGCTGACCGACCGCCGCCGGGTTCTGGCGGTTCAACAAATTGAAGAACTCGAACAAAACCTGCGCTTTGACTCGTTCGGTGATGTTAAAGCGTTTGGCAAAACGCACGTCGAAATTGACGAAGGCGGGTGCGGTAAAAGCGTTGCGCCCGGCGTTGCTGTCAATGCCGTTAGACGACCCGTCGCCGTCCGGGTCGCTTAAAGTCGCCGAAGTTTGGCTGAAACGAAAGCCGCTCTGCGCCCGGAAGATGCCGCTGACCTGAATCTGATACGGCAATTCGACTACGCCGTTGATTTGGAAAATATGCTTGACGGCTAAATCGGACGGTCCTTTATCGCGGTCGAGTCCGTTCAGAAATACTCCGGCTTGCTCGACGAATATGCCGTTGGCGCGGGTGAACGAACCGCTGGCGTTCGTTCTGCCCGTCGTCGGTTCGGTAACGACCGGCACGATGCCGATGAAGCTGTCCGAGGGTTGTAAATCAACGCCGCGCGAATTGTCGGTCGCCTTGGCGAAAGTGTAATTGGCACCGATTTGGTAGCGGCGGCTGAAGCGTTTATTGAAATTTACGATCAGCGCGTCGTATTTGCCTTCATAAAAAGAACCGAAAGTCCGAATCGGTCCCTGCGTGAAAGGAGCCGTAAATCGGCGACCGAGAACGCGCGCCTCAAAGGGAAGATTGCTGGTTCTGACACCGAGCAGATTGCGAATTTCACGGTGAAAATAATCTACTTCAACGACTATATCTTTCGTCAGCTCGCGCTGCACGCCGACGTTAAAGCCAAGCGTATGCGGAATTTGAAAGTTTTCGTCAATGGCGGTCGGACGAAGCTGCGCCGGAATAATGACATTGCTTAAAAAGCCGGTCGAACCGAAGACGAAATATCCCGCCGGCTGCGCGATGGCGGCACTCGCCTGATCCGCATACTGCTGCGGTGTCAGTCCCGTTAACGCCTGCACGTTGAAGGCGGTAACGACCGTGTTAGCCGGAATCGGCGAGCGACCCACCGCTCTTACGCGGTTGAGTCTGTCCACTCCAATCAGCGGAGCGGTCGGAGCTAACGGACAGGTCGTTCCGGCGGCGATGATTTGGGCATCGGTCAGGTTGCCGAGCAAATTGTTTGAAAAGCAGCCGCCGGGCAGACCGCTCAGGAAAGCGATGCTGGAAACGAAAGACGGCGAGCCGTAAAGCAGGCGCGGAAATATCAAAGACTGGACGACTCTTTGGTCGGTGCCGCCGAATGAAGGAACATTTCGCGCCAGTCCCAAACGGAACTGGTCGTAATAAACGCCGAAATTGGCGCGGACGACGGTTTTCGGCGTAACCGACCAGGCGACACCAAGACGCGGCGCGAAGTTTTTCTTGATGGCGAACTCCGAGTCGTATTCCCAGCGCAGTCCGAGATTGACCGTCAGGTTATCGCGTATTTTCCAATCGTCCTGCGCGAACAGTGCCGTATAATTATTCCGCAGATGAAGTTCGTCAGCCGCAGAATTAACTCCGCCGGCATCGGCGAGTAATCGAATACCGGCGGCGGCGGCTCCGAAGGTCGCAAAGTCGCCGGTTGCCGCAAACAGTTGGTTTTGCAGAATCCGCGTGTCAACACCGTCAACCTTCGTCCGCAGAAAATTAAACCCGAATTTCAAATCGTGGTCGCCCAAGCGTTTGTTTAAGTTGGCGGTGAACGAAGTATATTTCTGATCCAGATTAGCAGGCGTTCGGGAGTTACCGAACATCACCGACGGCAAATTACCCAAAACAGTGCAGGTGGCTATCGTGCAGGTCGGGCTGAACGGATTGAAGGTCGTCGCTCCGCCAAGAACCGACTGCGAGGGAAAAGTATCGTTCTTCTCGCCGCGGAACGCGCCGCGCAGCGTCAAAATATACGGGTTGCCCTGATCGCCAAGCAAAACCGTGTCGCCGACCGCCAGCAGCAGACGACGCGCGCCGGAGTCGTTGCGCGCCGACGGCAAACTCGATGACGCCGAGAGCGGCAGAAAGTTTTTGACTCTGCCGTTCGTATAATTCACTTCCTGGGTCAATTGATGCCCTCCGAGCTGCTCGTTGAGTTTAAAGAAGTTTCTGGTTTCAAACGTGCGCGACGGAGTATCGAACGGGGTTTCCTGACTACGCAGTAGCCCGTTGACCAGCACGTCTCCGGTGTTCGGGAATGTGAAATCCAGTTGGCGATTCTCCGTGATTCGCTCGGACGAGCCGAAAAAGAAAACCCTGTCTTTAATAATCGGACCGCCGAGTGCCAGACTGTAATCGAAGCGGCGGAGCGGCGAAGCGTCCGTCTTCGTCTGGTCCAAAGAATTCACCGCGTTGAAAGCGTCGTTGCGATGAAAGAGCGAGCCGACACCGTGAAAACCGTTGCCGCCGCTTTTCGTGATGACGTTGACTATCGCGCCCGATGCCTGTCCGAACTCGGCTTTGTAGCCGGTCGTCAGCACCTGAAACTCGGCAATCGTTTCCTGATTAAACTGCGCGGCAGGTCCGCCGTTAACCGTGTCCTTGTTCGGTTGCCCGTCAATGAAAAAATTGTTATTGCCGCCGCGTTCGCCCAGCACCGGTGTCGCGTTATCTCCGGTCGGGTCGGCTTGCCGATTGACGGCGACTCCCGGCACGAGCTGCAATAAATCGAGATAGTCTCGCCCGCTGACCGGCAAATCGAGAATCTGTCTGGTCGTAACGGTCTGTCCGGTGGAAGTCGCATTCGGATCTAACAGCGGCAATTCATTCGTCACATCGACTTGCGCGACGCCGCCTCCGACTTGCAACTGGACATCGAAAATCGCCACGCGATTAAGCGTTAACTCGATGTTGGAAGTGCTGGCGGCAAAGCCCGTCTGTGAAATCGTTATAGTATATGTTCCCGCCGGCAGTGCCGCGAGACGGTAGAAACCTTCCGAATTGGTCGTCGCGGTGCGTTCGGCGGCGAGCGTCGTCCCGCTCGCTTTGACCGTCGCGCCGGCAATCACCGCGCCGTTAGCATCCGTTACGATTCCTTCAATAGTGGAAGTGGTAGTTTGTGCGTTTGCGCTCGAAGAAAAGCCGACCAACACAAGTAGGACGCACGAGCTAATAAAGTATTTGATTTTTCTCATTTTTTTTTAGACCTCTCAAAACCGAAAATTTAGAAATTAAAATTGCAGTGTTTCTTTTCCCCTTGCTTGTTCTCTATCTTCAACATTGACATTGGAAAACGATTGCCAAAACTTCAATGAAGCCGTTCGATTGGACGCTGCCGGTGTTTAATCGTTAAATTTTTACCGAATCTTTTTCGTCGGATTCCTTATTTCCCTGATACCAACGCGCCCCGTTGCTGTATTCCTTCTCGGTTTGCGACAGCATTTCGAGAGCGCGTTTCGGCTGACTGTGGGCGCACGCGACGAGAATCGCGTTAATCGCCGCGACCGAAGCGACATAAGAATCAATAAACGAAGCGCGGGCAACCGAAGCGATAATATATTCGTCGCAAAAACGCGCAATCGGCGTTTTGTCGCTGTCGGTAATGCCGAATGTCGGCACGTTTCGCCGTCCGGCTTGCTGCACGGCTTCGATTGTTTCGCGCAAACCCTGACCGAAGCTGATCGCTACGAGCAAATCTTTCCCGGTCATAATCCTGACTTTGTTTTGCACTACGCCGGTGCTTCCCGTCGGTGCTTCGGCATCGCAGCCGAGCCGCACCAAACCGTAAGCGAGCGACATCGCCAGGGACGCTGCAAAATCTATCCCGACAATAATGATTCGCCGCGAGCGATGAATTTGCTTTGCCAACTCGACGACTTTATCCACGTCGAGACTTGCTTTGAGCGCGTTCAGATTTTCGAGGTCCTGCTCAATGCTTTGATTAACAAAATCGGCGACGCTGCCGTTCTTCTGGGCAGCCGCTTTCATTGCCGTATAAGGCGTAATTTGCGTCACGAAATGATTCCGCAGATCGTGCGCGAAATCGGCGAATTTCTGATAACCCATCGCCTGCACGGTTCGCACAATCGTCGCCGAATCAACTCCGTAACGCCGCGCCATTTCGCGCGATGAAAGAAAAAACGACTCGTGCGGTTCGCCTAAAATTTGGCGCAGAAGCCGCTGCCGACTCCCGCTCAGATTGGTTTGAGCTTTAATAAAACGCGCTTCGAGCGGCGTTTGCGCGTCCGCCGCAATTTGCACCGCCGTCGGAATAATGCCGGTTTTAACCGCGTCAATTTTTGCAGATTCAAACGCTGTTTTGGTCATAACAACTTTTTTACTTTCCGGCGAAAGATTTATGTTTTGCTCTTTGCGGCGGAAATCGGATGTTTAAAATTTAGATGAAACGTAGTTTTTTGCAGCGATTGCTGCGCTTTTGCTTATAGTAGGAAAGATGTTACATACATTGCTGCAATAATGTCAACACAAAAAATACAGCAATTGATGTTTTTTATTGACATCGTGCATCAATTGCTGTAAAACGGTGTAATCACCTTCGCTATATTTATAACGCAAAATTCGATATTAAATTTGACTTCGGGGTTTCCCGACAAATAAAGAGGAATACAAATGAAAATGTTAACGCGCCGCTTTCTTATTTCGCTTTTGACGCTGACCGTGTTTTTGACGACGACGATTTTCGCCCAAACCAAGCCGCAGGTTTTTGACGTTTTGATAAAAAACGGCACGGTTTACGACGGCACGGGAACGCCCGGAAAGCGCGTGGACATCGGCATTCGCGGCGATAAAATCGCGGCAATTGGCAATTTGTCGAAAGCCACAGCGCAAACCGTTATTGACGCGAAAAATATGGCGGTCGCGCCCGGTTTTATCAATATGCTGTCGTGGTCAACCGAATCTTTGATTGTTGACGGGCGTTCGATTGGCGAATTAAAGGAAGGCGTAACGACGCAGATTATGGGCGAAGGCAATTCGATGGGACCGCTTAACGACCGAATGAAAAAACAGATGGTTGACGAGCAGGGCGACATCAAATATGCGGTCGAGTGGACGACGCTCGCCGATTATTTGAAATATCTGGAGCGGCGCGGCGTTTCGCAAAACGTCGCTTCGTATATTGGCGCAACAACGATTCGGCAATACGTTTTAGGCGACGCGGACGTGCAGCCGACTGCGGCGCAGCTCGAACAAATGCGCCGGCTTGTGCGCGATGAAATGGAACACGGCGCGCTCGGAATCGGCTCGTCGCTGATTTACGCTCCGGCTTTTTACGCCAAAACCGACGAGCTGATTGCGATGTGCAAAGTCGCCGCCGAATACAAAGGCAAATACATTTCGCATATGCGAAGCGAAGGCAATCAGCTTGTCGAAGCCGTGGACGAATTGATTCGCATCAGCCGCGAAGCGAAAATTCCCGCCGAAATTTATCATTTGAAAGCCGCCGGAGCAAATAATTGGGGAAAAATGGATGCGGTTATCGCAAGGATTGAAAAAGCCAGAAGCGAAGGCTTGAAAATCACCGCCGATATGTATACATACCCGGCGGGCGGCACGGGTTTGGATGCCTCGATGCCGCCTTGGGTTTTAGACGGCGGTTACGAAGCCGCTTTCAAACGTCTCGCCGACCCGGAAACGCGCAAAAAAATTGCCAAAGAAATCATCACGCCGACCGACAAATGGGAGAATTTATATCTCGCCGCCGGTTCGCCCGAACGCCTTTTGTTCGCCGATTTCAAATCCGAAAAACTCAAACCGCTGATTGGCAAAACTCTCGCGGAAGTTTCAAAAATGCGCGGCACTTCGCCCGAAGAAACGATTATGGATTTGGTTTTGGAAGACCGCTCGCGCGTCGGCACGATTTATTTTTTGATGTCGGAAGAGAACATCACAAAACAGCTCAAATTGCCGTTCGTCTCCTTTGGCTCGGATGCGGCTTCGATGGCGACCGAAGGCGTGTTTTTGAAAAACTCGACGCACCCGCGGGCTTACGGAAATTTCGCCAGACTTTTGGGAAAATACGTCCGCGAAGAAAAAGTAATGCCGCTCGAAGAAGCCGTCAGGCGTTTGTCGGGCTTGCCCGCGACGAATTTAGGTTTAGACCGGCGCGGATTTATAAAGACGGGAATGTTCGCCGACATCGTAATTTTCGACCCGAACACCATCGCCGACCGCGCAACCTTTCAAAAACCGCACCAATACGCCGTCGGCGTGCGCGACGTTTTCGTCAACGGCGCGCAGGTTTTGAAAAACGGCGAACACACGGGCGCGAAACCGGGACGCGCCGTTTGGGGACCGGGGAAAATTAAATAAAAGCTAGTGAACTATTAAGAATGCTGTATCAATTGCCACTAGCTTTAGCTAGTGGGTTAGATTGTTGAAAAGAAACGGCTTTAGCCGAATGACCGAAATTAAAATTCCTTATGGCTTCAGCCTAATTTGTGCTAAAGCAAAAAGGATGATTGATATTTATTTAAAGTTCGGCTAAAGCCTTTGATTTTTGCCAATCTTATCCACTAGCTGAAGCTAGTGGCAATTGATATTGGAATTTCAATCAGAATTACTTTGGCTCACTATCGAATAGAATTGTGTTTGAAAAGGAGAAAGAAATGCGATTAGTCTTAAAACTGCGTAAAAAATTTATCTTCTGTTTGGCGGCGATGTTGATTGTAAATCAATCGCTTTTCTTTTTCACTGTGCCTCCTGTTGCCGCTCAAACTGTGGCTTCACAACCGGGAAAATATCGTGCAACAGTTGAAATGCTCGACGCACTCATTCGCCGCGAAATGGCGGATAAAGATTTGCCCGGGATTTCGATTGCGCTGGTTGACGACCAAAAGATTGTCTGGCAGCAAGGTTACGGTTTTTCCGACCCGAAGGCGAAAACGCCGATCAACGCCGATACCGTTTTCCGCGTCGGCTCGGTTTCCAAACTTTTTACGGACATTGCCGTGATGCGCCTTGTCGAACAAGGAAAACTCAATTTGGATGCGCCAGTAATTAACTATCTGCCTGATTTCAAGCCGCGTAATTCTTTCGGCAAAGCAATCACTCTGCGGCAATTGATGTCGCATCAAGCCGGACTCGTGCGCGAACCGTCCGTCGGAAGTTATTTCGATGAGAGCAGTCCGACGCTTGTCGAAACGGTCGAAAGTCTGAATCAAACCGCGCTCGTCTATGCGCCGGAAACGCGGCTGAAATATTCAAATGCGGGTTTGGCGACCGTCGGATATGTTTTGGAAAAAACGCAGAACGAATTGTTCGCCGACTATCTGAAACACGCCGTTCTCGACCCGCTCGGAATGAAGAACACGAGTTTTAAGCCGACGGCGGGAATCACGAAAAATCTGGCGAAGGCGAAAATGTGGACTGTTTTCGGCAAAGTTTTTGAAACGCCGACTTTTGAACTCGGCATCGCGCCCGCCGGAAGTATGTACACGACGACGACCGATTTGGCGAAATTTTCGAGCGAAATTTTCAATGCGAACAGCAGTTTGCCCGGCGCGTTTTTGAAAAAAGAAACACTCGAAAAAATGTGGACACCGCAGTTTGCCGCGCCCGGACAAAAAACCGGAGCGGGAATCGGATTTTTTATGACGGATGTCGAAGGACATCGTAGCGTCGGACACGGCGGCGCGATTTACGGTTTTTCGACGCAACTCGGCTTATTGCCGGAAGACAAACTCGGCGTAATTGTTGTTTCCACACAGGATGTTACAAACGGCGTGACGACGCGCATCGCCGATGTCGCGCTGAAATCAATGGTCGCCGAGCGCGAAAATAAACCGCTGCCGCAGCCTGAAATCACCGCGCCCATCAAACCGGAAATCGCCAAAAAGATTGCCGGACGTTATGCGTGCGTTAAAAATTCATACGACCTGATCGAGCGTGGCGGCAATCTCGTGATGATAAATTCGGCGGGCGGTTTCGAGCTTCGGCTTCGCTCGTCGGGAAACGATTTGGTCGTTGACGACAATCTCGGTTTCGGAATGCGCGTCAAATCGAATTTGGAGCAAAATTCCATCACCATCGGAAACGATGTTTATAAGCGCGTCGAAACCCCGAAACCGACCGCCGCAAATGAAAAATTCCGCAAACTCGTCGGCGAATACGGTCCCGACCACGACATCACATATATTTTTGAACGCGACGGCAAACTGTGGATTCTAACCGAGCAGGTCGAATTCGATCAGCTCGAACAAGTTTCCGAAAATGTTTTCAATTTCCCGAAAACCGGGCTTTATCACGGCGAACAGATTGTTTTCAAGCGCGATGAATCTGGAAAAGTCGCGCAGATGATTGCCGCCGGTGTAACTTTCAAACGCCGTCAAGTCGGACCCGAAGAAGGCGGGCAGCAATTGAAAATCACGCCGCTGCGTCCCGTCAAAGATTTATTAAAAGAAGCTCTCCAAGCGCAGCCGCCGACCGAAACCGGCGATTTTCTCCCGACGGATTTGGTTGAATTAACCAAACTCGACCCGACAATAAAGCTCGAAATCCGCTACGCGACAACCGAAAATTTTGCGGGCGCGGTTTTTTACTCGCAAGCGCGGGCGTTTATGCAGCGTCCGGCGGCGGAAGCAGTCGTCCGCGCGAACAAAAAACTACGCGCGTTGGGTTACGGCTTGCTCGTCCACGACGCATATCGCCCGTGGTATGTCACGAAAGTTTTCTGGGACGCGATGCCCGACGATAAAAAGATTTTCGTCGCCGACCCGTCAAACGGCTCGCGCCACAATCGCGGCGCGGCGGTTGACATCACGCTCTACGATTTGAAAACCGGAAAGCCCGTCGAAATGGTCAGCACCTACGACGAAACGACCGACCGCGCTTATGCCGATTATCCGGGCGGGACATCTTTACAGCACTGGCACCGAAAACTCCTGCGCGACACGATGGAATCCGAAGGCTTTACCGTCTTTCCCTTTGAATGGTGGCATTTCGATTATGGAGATTGGCGCAAATATCGAATCGGAAACGTGCGTTTTGAAGACATTGCTAAGAAATAAAATCGTTGAATTCAAGGTGACAGATTGTTCTTCATGAATATAAAAAAAGGAAATTATGAAAAATAAATTATTGATGTTGATGTTACTGTTCGGTCTTTCATGCCAGGTCTTCGGACAGACAACGGCGAAAGGCTTTGAAGGTTCTTGGCTGGGGACGCTTGAAGCGGGCGGGGCGAAACTTCGTCTGATCCTAATCGTGACGAAATCCGATGCAGGTGTTTACACCGCCAAAATGGACAGCCCCGATCAGGGCGCGACTGTCCCGATTGAGACGATCACGGTCAACCTCGATGACGTGCGCCTGGAGATGAAGTCCGCCGGGATTGTCATCGAAGGCATTCTGAACAAAGAACGCACGGAGTTGATCGGAAAGTTTAACCAGGGCGGTCAAGTATTTCCAATTACCTTTAAACGAGGCGAGCCGACAGCCGTTGTAGTGCCGCCGAAGCCGAAGCCGGACTACTCCGCGCCCGCTGATGCGCCATACACCGCAGAGGAAGTAATGGTCAAAACACCAGCCGGGCACACGCTCGTCGGGACGCTGACGCTGCCCAAGGGTGGGAGCCGCGCAAAGCCTGTGGGCGCGATTGTTACTATCACGGGATCAGGGCAGCAAGACCGCGACGGATTCCTCGGACTTGAAGGATACCGACCTTTCCGCCAAATTGCAGATACGCTGGCACGTCGGGGAATCGCCGTTCTGCGGATGGATGACCGAGGGACGGGCGCATCAGGTGGCAAGTTCAAAGGCTCGACCAGTGCTGATTTCGGCGAGGACGCACGCGCTGGACTTGCCTATCTCCGCACCCGTCCTGAGATTCGCCTCGACCGCCTTGGGGTAATCGGTCACAGCGAAGGTGCCGTGATTACGCCGATGGTTGCAGACAAAGAACCTAAATTGCGTGCCATCGTGCTACTCGCTGGTGTCGCGGATCCCGCCCGCAGCGCGCTACAGTTTCAGATGAAGAATCTTTACGATCACGACACCACGCTCACGCCGGAAAAGCGCGAATCTCTAATCGCCGAGATTCCTGCGAAAATTGATTCGATGATGGCGGCTGACCCGTGGATGAAATTCTTTCTGACCTACGATCCGGCTGCCACGATGCGCCGCGTGAAGACTCCCGTGTTGATTCTCACCGGTTCACGCGACCAACAGGCGGCTCCCGAGCAGGTAGCACTAATGCAGGCAGCGTTCAAAAAGGGCGGCAACAAGGACGTAACTGCGCGTGTATTGCCAAATCTCAACCATATCTTCGTGCAAGACACAGACGGCTTTCCAGTCAACTATGCGAAACTTCCGCCACCGATAATGATAAGGTCTGACGTGGTTGAGATGATTGCCGACTGGCTTGCCAAACGGCTTCGGTGATTTATACCACCACCTTTGGCGAAGTTCGAGTAAGCAACATTTTATTCTTTGCAAGTAGATTGCGGCAATATCTCGGATATAGGTCTGGTTACCTGCAAATCTAAACATTGATTGCTAAATTCACCATCTGACAATTTAAAGAAAACTTAGTCTAAGCACAATCTTTTCTTATATTTAACTTTTTTCTAAATGAATAAAGGATTTGCATATCATTTGCTAAATTTTCTCAAATCGTTGAAAGTTTCATATCCTTTGCTAAATTTGAAGATAATTTGCTCAATAAATTTGTAGATTCCAATCTTTGAAGCTCCGATTTTCATTACCCTAGATTTTGAAATCCGTCCGAAACAAGTTTCCAAAGAGGCTATTTTTTCAATTTGTTTCAAAATGTGACACAAGAAAAATTCTAATTTTTGGCGTAAATTTTTGCTTTTTAAATGTGGCACGGCTTTTTCTATGGTATTTGAGGTAATTACGATTATGTCAAATACTTATCATTGCTGTATAATCTGAAAAATAGAAAATACTCCCGTTTTTCGGCAGTTTTCAGCATAAATCAGTCCTAAATCAGTTGAAAAATACCAAAAACTGAAAATTCTTTAACGATGAATGAAAAATTAGAGCGAAAACTAATTGTCCCGCCTCAAAATGTCACAATGTTCGAGAAATTTAATCTCAAAACTATCACGCCGTTCTTTGAACGCTCGGTATCCGAAGAAACTCGAAGGGCGTATCGCAGAATTTCCAAAGAGTTTTTTACCTTTTTGCATTACAAACACCCATCGGAAATCAATCACGCAGACGTTCAGCGTTGGCGGGATCTTTTGATTTCATTAAAGAAAAGCGATGCCACCGTGCGCTTGAAACTTTCG
>JANMAA010000263.1:0-5673 GCA_031359215.1 Acidobacteriota bacterium
AAAAAAAAAAAAATAATAAAAAAAAAATAAAAAAAACACCACCCCCTAAAAAAAAAAAAACAAACACGACCGCGGCTAAAATAGATAGAGCGAAAAACACGCTTATATCAAAGACTGCAAAAAAGTCGGATAAAGCTAAACTGGGCACTAAAACCAAATCGGAAAAAGACAAAAAATCTGAAAAGGATAAGAAAAACACGGCGAAAACAGTAAAACCTCCAACAAAATCATCAGCATCGAAAACTAAAAACGACACGAAAAAGAACGTAGATAAAGAAAATAAGGCAGAAACGCAAACGGCAAAAACTTCAAAACCGGCACCAAAACCGGTAAATAAGCCGACACCGACACCAAAACCAATTGTCAACCAAAAAGTTATTGTTTCAGTAACTCAGGCGCATATTTTGAGCGAGCCGAATTTGGATTCGACGATCAGCCAAAATCTACAAATCGGAGCGGTTTTAACGGTTTTGGAAAAAAATGAAGATTGGTATAAAGTCCTGTTTGCAGGTGACAAAAATACCTTCGGTGGTTGGGTTTCAAAATCAATTGTGACCGACTTTAATCCGGCTCGACGCGACGAAATCTATCGAAATATTGCCGATAGAAATTTCAAAAATGACGCGACTGATTTTGCTTCAGCGGCAGAATTTTTAAACTTCTTGACTGCTTCGCAAAAAGAAATCACCGATGAAAAACTACTTGCCGATTTGAATTTCAAACGCTTAATGACATTAAAAGCCGCGCTTAAAGCTATTCCGGCTGATAAAACGTCGGAAAATCCTTACCAAATCTTTCTCAAAGCATACGAAAAGGAAATAATTTACAGCCAACCGGCAGCAGAATGGTATGTCCGGCTGGATAATTTTTGGCAACTGCACAATCAATACAAAAACCTGCCAATTGCTGAGGAAATCGCGTGGCAAGCCGCCAATAATCCGATTGCCGGCGAGTGCGAAGGTTACATAAATTGTTATCTTTACAAACTTCGCACGACGTTCGGCGAATATCTCAACTTTTATCCGGGCGGAAATCATAGTAAAGAGGCTTTAACTAAAACATTCGAGTTTTTACAACCGCTGGTGGTTGATGCAAAAGACAAAAAGATTTATTTCGCCGCTTCCGATACAAGCGACCGTGCTGAATTTAATAAGTTTTTGACCGATCTGCGAATGATAATTTCCAAAGTCGAGCAGCTTGAAAAAGCCAGAACAATTCAGCAAATAAACCAAATTGCAGAAGGTTATAGATAAAACATTCACAGTCAAATTATATACAACATTCACTTATCGTATTGTTTTAGTTGTCCTGTGCCTGTATGATTTTTATTAATGTGTGAAACTTTACGCGATGCTCACAACCGAATAATCCGCGATTTGCGTGTCAGTTTAACTGACCGTTGTAATTTTCGCTGTTTTTACTGTTTACCGAATGGCGAACCGCCGCTCGCGCGAAAAGAAACGATTTTAACTTTTGAAGAAATCGTCGAAATTTGCGAAATTTTCGTATCGCTCGGAATCGAAAAAATTCGCTTAACCGGCGGCGAACCGCTTCTACGAAAAGATGTCGAAACATTAGTTGAAAAAATCGCTTCACTGAAAGTTCCAAGTTTGGAAATAGAAAATCCAAAATCCAAAATCCAAAATCCAAAATTGATCGACTTGGCATTAACAACAAACGGGCACACGCTTGCAAAACGCGCTAAAGACTTAAAAAGGGCAGGTTTAGATCGAGTTACAATCTCGCTCGATTCGTTAAAAAAAGAAAACTTCAAGCGCATTACAGGCGTTGATAAATTTGACGAAGTGTTGGAAGCAATCGACGCGGCGAAAAATGCCGATCTGAAACCGGTAAAGATAAATGCCGTCGTGGTGCGCGGCTGGAATGATGATGAGATCGTGGATTTTGCCGAGTTTGCGCGCGAAAACGATTTGGCAATGCGTTTTATCGAATTTATGCCGCTCGATTCGGGACACGAATGGAAACGCGAACAGGTCGTTTCAAGCACGGAAATACGCGACAAGATCAATGCGCGATTTCCATTAAAATTAAAGGAAACATCACGCGGCAGTGAAACGGCTTGGAAATACGAATTTGCCGATGGTGCAAAAGGCGAGATCGGAATTATCGCGCCGGTTACGCAAATGTTTTGCGGGGCGTGTTCACGGATTCGCCTGACGGCTGACGGGCAAATCAGAACCTGTCTTTTTTCGACGACCGAACATAATTTGCGTGACGTTTTGCGAAGCGGCGCAGATCGTGCGGAAATCATCGAATTTATTCAATCGGTCGTTCAGCAAAAAGAAAAAAGTCACTACATTAACGATAAAAACTTCGTTCAACCCGTGCGAACAATGAGTTTTATCGGCGGATAAATAGTAAAGTATTCACCCTTCTTCATTACAAAAATTACCGGGCTGAAATAAAAAGTTTGCTTCTATATTAAACTGTGAAATATAATAAAAAAGTATACCTTTCGATTTTCGTCAATTACAATTTTTCAATCCGAGGTGATTTTTATGACATTGAAATTCTCTTGTTTTTTCTTTTTGTTACTTGTTTGCTCGTTTTTCAGGCAACCTCTGCTTGCTCAATCTGAGTGTCAACCGCCGATAATTACGGCAAATGCCAACACCTTCAATATTTTCAATGACAGGCAAGAAACGGATTTAGGCGATGCGGTAGCGGAACGCGTTCGCAAAGATTTCCGGGTAATTGATGATGAGCAGATTAACCTTTACTTACAAGGGCTCGGAGACCGCATCGTTAAACATTTGCCTCAAACAAATCTCAAATTCCAATTTGTCGTGGTTGATTTACCCGAAGCCAACGCTTTTAATATGTCTGGCGGAAGAATTTACGTTACGCGCAAATTGCTTGCTTTTGTCAATAGTGAAGACGAACTCGCCGGAGTTCTAGCACACGAACTTGGTCATGGTGTAGTTCATCATTCGGCGATTGATCTATCGAAAAGATTCAAAGAAATTTTGGGTATAACCGAAGTCGGCGACCGTCGGGATATTTTCGAGAAATACAATCAATTAATCGAAAACAGCCTGACGAAAAATGTTAAATTCAAAACTAATCACGAAGACAATCAACAACTTGAAGCCGACCGCATCGGGATTTTTGCTGCCACTGCCGCCGGTTATGATCCCAACGGATTAATCACATTTTTAGATCGTCTAACCGAAAGTAAGGGCAAAACCGGAAACTTTTTCACGGATATATTTGGCGCAACCAAACCGGCACAAAAACGATTACGTGAGATGATTAATGCGCTCAAAAGCCTTCCATCCTCGTGTTTTGAAAAACGCGCCGTGACCACTGAAAATACCCAAGAGTTTGAAAAATGGCGAACATTTGTAATTGCTTATTCGGGTTTAGGCGGCAAAGAACGATTAAATGGTGTTATTTCTCGCAAAACTCTTGCGCCACCACTTCGCACCGATGTCGAGTATCTACGCTTTAGTCCGAATGGTGAATATATTTTAGCGCAGGATGATTCGGGAATAAGTATTTTGAAGCGCGAGCCTTTCACTTTACTATTTCGCATCGAAGCACCGGAAGTAAAACCAGCCAATTTCACGCCTGATTCACACAATGTGGTTTTTTATAATACAGGTTTGCGTGTTCAGGTTTGGAGTATTGCCGATCAAGCAGTAGTTTCGGTTGACGAAGTGGTTTTGCGCTCGAAATGTTGGCAATCTGCGCTTTCGCCCGATGGTAAAACACTTGCTTGTTATAGCTATTTAGGTGATTTGGGATTGTATGATGTAGCAACAAATGAAAACATTTTTCTCGACAAGCAATTTTATCTTCCGACTTATTATGAATATTTTGTGTGGCTTATAAGTTTAGAATACGGCGACGACGAAGTTGATGTTATGAATATGCAATTTTCGCCGGACGCACATTATTTTGTTGCCGGACGCAGAAAAATGTCCGGCAACACTTTAGGCATCAGGCGCGAAGCGAATATCGGCGTTGACGTTACTTCCAGAAAAAAAGTTTCAATTGGCGGAAATATTGGGAACATACTGGCTTTTTCCTGCGCTTTTTTCGACAATGACAAAATTATCGGACAGACTGATTATAAAGGGGAAGGTTCCGGCGTTTTCTCTTTTCCAAAAGGCGAGCGCATCGAAAAATTACCGCTGCTTGGCAAAACGATGACCAGAGCCGAAAAAGGTGATTATCTATTAATTCGTCCGGTTTCAAATGCGCCGGTCGGAGTTTACGATGTGTCGGCGAAAAAATTTATTCTCGCTAACAAAACTCCGGCACTCGATATATATGGCGATACTTTTGTTTCCGAGCGAAAAAACGGCGAACTCGGACTTTACAAATTCAAAAAAGGCGAAAAACTTTCTGTTGAACAAACCACCGTTTTAGAATTGCCGCCTAATCAATTTGGCACTCTTCGAACGGTTAAATTTTCACCTGATGGCAAATGGTTGGTAGCTTCAGAAAAATCGCGTGGTGCAGTATGGAATGTGCAAACCGGCGAACGCGTGCTGTATCTACTCGGTTTTCGCGGGAATTATTTCGGAGCAGATAATTTAATTTATGCTGATGTTCCAAAAAACGAACAAACCGAACGAACAATTATCTCAATGAGTCCAACCGCAAGAATAATTGAATCGGTAAATGTTGTATCGGAGAAGAATACTCGACAATTTGGACAATTTCTTGTTTCGTTCAAATCAAACAAGGAAAAACCAAAGGAGGAGTCAGAAAAAGAATCGGAAAAAAAATCTACGGCATCTACCGAGGAACGAGTATTCATTGCCTCCAAAGATGTAACAATGGAAATCCGCGATACGCAGTCAAATGCGGTTTTATGGACACGCCGATTTGATGAGGAAAGACCGACCTACGGTTTCAATCAAACAGATGGAACTTTAACATTTGTCTGGAGGTTACAGTCAAAAGCGGCGAAACACATTATCAAAGAAGACACAACTTTGAGCGCGAAAATGGGAGCGATGAAGGATAAAGAGGGCGATTATCTCTTTCAATTCGTCGAACCGAAGACAGGAAAACTCACCGGACAATTTTTGCTGGAAACCGGCGAAGGTTCATTTGACATCTCGGATGTTTTTGCGGCTGGCGATAAACTGATAATTTCCGATACGACAAATCGTGTTTTGGTGTATTCGATTTCTCAAGGAAATCTGCTCCAACGCTTTTTCGGCGGACACCCGACGATAAATCTGGAGAAAAATATAATTGTGATTGAAAACGAGTCGGGACAATTGGCAATTTATAATTTAACGACGGGAGCGGAACGCGATAAACTTTATTTCGGCAAACCCATTTCATTCGTTCAACTCAGCCCCGACGGGAAACGCTTGTTTGTGCTGACAGCAAATCAAACCGCTTTTATGCTTGACACAACTAAATTTGCTTTTCAATCTAATAATGATGGTAAATAATTGAAAGAAACTAAAGCATTCAGAGATTGACAGATTTATCGAACGGTCATCTTACACAGCTATGTGCGACATTTCGCTTTTGTTTATTCTTGGAGTTCAATAGGCTTCATTTGCAAGGCATTTTGAAACCTAAGCGTAGGTAAAAGTTTTGCCGGATTTTCGCCGGCGTTCGTAGTCCCGCCTTGAGGCGGAATCCGCCAGCAAAGCGCGGCGGTTAAGTCGCCTCAAGGCGGGA
>JANMAA010000252.1:0-6802 GCA_031359215.1 Acidobacteriota bacterium
TTTCGCAATCGTCAGTCCCGCGCCGACTCCGCCGCCGTAAGCGTCGCGCCCGTGCAGGCGTTTGAAAATGCGGAAAATCTGCTCGTGTTGTTTTTCGGGAATGCCGATGCCGTTGTCGCGCACGAAAAATTCGGGCGTTTCGGACTCGTTAAACCCGACTTCGATCAGCGGTTTTTCCTTGTCGTTATATTTGACGGCGTTCGTCAGTAAATTAGTGAAAACTTCGCGCAGCAGAACTTCGTCGCCGCGCACTTGCGGCAGATTTTCGGCGATTCTGATTTCCGCCTTCGATTCGGCAACGCGCGGCTCGATCATTTCAAGCGTGTCGCGCAAAATGTTGTTCAAATCAACTTCCGCGACCGTTAATTGCGTCCGACCGATGCGCGAATATTGCAGCAAGGACTCGATCAGCGATTCCATTCTCTGCGTCAGGCGCATCAGCGTTTGCAGTTTTTCCCTGCCGTCATCAGGAATATTTTCCGAATACTGCTCGATTAAAATATTCGAGAAATTGTGAATTCCGCGCAGAGGTTCTTTGAGATCGTGCGAAGCGATATAGGCGAACGAATCGAGTTCGACGTTCGATCTTTCAAGCTCGGCGTTCAGTTTCGCCAACGCTTCCGCCTTTCGCACGACGATTTCCAAAATCGAACGGCGCAGATTCGCGGCGGCTTCGATTTCGCAAATTTTCCACGCGGCGGATTTGCCCGCGACTTCCTGCGTCCATAATTCAAAAGATTTGCGCGGCGTTAAGCGGTCGCCGAATGCGCCCGTTTCGACCGGCTTCGTCGGGTCGCCTGCCCAATTGACGCTCTGCGAGATTTCCGGTCGAAACCAAACGATAAAATGCGGCAGTTGACGCGACATCCGCATCGCCAGAACTCCGGCGGCAAACTCGCGGCAATCTTTAATTTGCGGGCAGAGTTCGGGTAGATTATTCGCCGCGTAAACTTCGTCCGTCGTGTTTTCCGCCAGCCAATCGAAAATTGCGCGGACATTTTCGTCCGTCGGAGTTTTGCCGACCAGATGCACATCGCCTTCAATCGAAAGTGCCGCGCCGCCCGCTTCGATCCAATTTAACAGTTTCGATTCGTTTTCATACAAACCTTCGATAAAGTTCGGATTTTGCGCAATCGCCTCGACGAGCGCGGCGTGTCCCTGATTGAGATGCGCGGCGTATTCGTGATCTTCCGCCGCTTCCTTCGCTGCCATTTGCAGCGACAGAAAATGCGCCAAAAATTCGCACGCCATCCGCGCGTCGTGCGCGACGTAGCGCGGCGCGGCGTAATGATGACAGGCGACCAAACCCCAGAGTTTTTCGTCCCTGATGATCGAAAGCGACATCGTGGCGCGCACGCCCATATTACGCAGATATTCCGTGTGAACTGGCGACATCGAACGCAAAACCGCGTAACTCAAATCGAGCGGTTTGCCGGTTTTCGGATTCGTTTCAGGCATCAGCACGACCGAATCCGCGTCGTTGTCAACCTTAAATCTGAGCCAGCTTTTGAGGTAGAGCGAACGCGCCTGCTGCGGAATGTCGGACGCGGGATAATTCAAACCGAGAAACGGTTCCAAATCTTCGCGCCGCGCTTCGGCGACGACTGCGCCCGCGCCGCCGTCGGCAAAACGATAAATCATTACGCGGTCGAAATTCGTAAATTCGCGCACCTTTTCCGCCGCTGTTTGGCAAAATTCACCGACCGTCGAAGTTTGTTCGAGCCGCACGAGCGTTGATTTAAGCGCGGCGTAAAGCTCGAATGAAACGTCCGGATCGGTCGGCGGTTTTTGTTCGAGTTCGAGAATCAGCGCGCCTTGATAACGATGGATAATCGCTTCCGCTTTGCCGCCGAAAATTGTTTCGAGCGGCGGCAGATAATGCGGGACGGCTTCGAGATTTTTCGCCGCGATTTTCTTAATTTGCGTGACGCATTCAGCCGTAAATATTTTTTCAAAAGATTCGCCGAGCAGTTCTTCAGGCGCAAAACCGAGTATTTCCCCGGAATTCACACTCGTTTGCAGAATTTTCAGCGAAACGTCGTCAATCACCAAAATCGCGCCGTGCGGCTGAATCGAACCCGGAATATGAATCGGCTCGCGGTCGCAGTTGGTCAAATCAACTTCTTCGTTCACGCCAAAATTTGTGTCGCTCATCGTTTTCCTCACTGTTTGTTAATTGTGCCGGGTGAACCATTTTTCAAACTTCGTAAAGGTTTCCTGCGCCGACGCGATAATTTCTTCGTCGCTGTTCAATTTTTCGGCTTGTTCATTTGCCATCGCGCCAAAGGCTTTCCACATTTGCCCGACGCGTTCGCCGTAACTGTTAAAAAACGCCGCGCCGTTTTCCGCCGTCAGATTCAAATTTTGCCGCAAATGACGGCTGATTATTTGTCCGCCGAGCGTCGCGCCTTCCAAAACATACAGACAGCCGAGCGTCTGCGCGAAAGTTTTGAGGGCAGGCGAATCGCGGCAGAGATTTATTATTTCAAAATCAAAATTTTCGCCGGTCAAATTTTGCAGATCGCGCTTCAAAAGCGGCACTTTCAAACGATCTTCATAATCGAAATCAATAGACTGTTGTTTGATTACTCGTAAAAGCTGCGGTTCGACAGGTGCGTAAAAGCCATAAAATTTTCTCAGAAGATTTTGGTAACTTTCCAGATCAAGCGCGGAATTTAATAGGTCAACCGTTGTTTCCAACCGCAAATGCGCCGGTTTCGTTGCTTCCTTAAGTTTTGCCAGTATCATAATTTTAGATATTAATCGCGCCGGTTAAATTTTGCCGTCTTTGATCCGAAATGCCGAAACTTCGGCTTAAAAATAAACTATTTCTTCACCCGGTTCAATTTGCCGATCAATCACAAAATATATACCGCATTTTCTGCCAACAATAATAGACTCGTGCATTAAACGTCAACTTTTTCAAGATTATTTCCCAAATATCGATAAACAGTCGCTTTGGAGAGTTTGTATGCAACCATCATATTTTTTATCAGGACTCCGCTTTTCCGCTTTTCCCGCATTTCTTCAATTTCAGCACCGTTGAGTTTTTTTGCAGTTCCGCAGCGGACACCATTTTGTTTGGCTTTGTTAATGCCGTCCGTTTGCCGTTCAGCGCGGATTTCGGTTTCAAACTCATTGATTGCTCCGAGAATATTGAAAAGTAAAAGTCCGTTCACATCAGCCGTATCGATATTTCGGTCAAGCACTTGGAGTTCAACTTCTTTTCTTTTCTGCTCATCAGCAATTTGGCATAGATGCAAAGTTGAACGAGCCAAGCGGTCTAAACTGGTGACAACTAAAATATCTCCCGCCCGCACATACTCCAACACGCGAGAAGTTGTGGACGTTTTCCATCCGCCGCGCTTTTCTTTTCCTGAAAAATTTTCCGGCAGTGCTTCAATTTTTCGAGTTGCACATCTGAACTCTGACCAACCGAACTGTCTCTTGCATAACCGACTAATGCCCTAATTTTTCTGAAAGGGGTTTAATAAGCTGAATGGCGTATCTTTTTAACTAGGACGTTTTGAGAATTATATCATAAGACATAAAATGTGAGGTAGCTTTATTTGTGTCTCAAAGCAAAGAGTGTGGTCGGCAGTTTATTACCGATTATAGCTATCAAAACTCCTGCCCGTTTATTCGTTCTTTAATTTTGAAGATGACCTTAAACAGTTCCGGCATTCAGGATGCTAGTCGGGTGTTGTTGATCTACACCAACACGGTGATGAAAATAATTCGCCAAACGGCGGCGCAACTGCCCGTGCTATGTCCGCCTGCCAAAGCAAGCACCGTTGAACTGGATGAGTTCTGGTCATTTGTCGGCAGTAAATTCAATCAACGGTGGACGTGGCTTGGATTGACAACTTCAACGCGGCGCATCGGGGCGGTCGTTAATGGCAGACTTACTGACCAGAACTGCTTGCAATTGCTTGAGAAATATTAAAACTCGCAGATTGGCGAGTTTGCTTCTGATGATTGGCAAAGTTATCCGAAGTATGTGCCGGCTGATTTGCATTACGTCGGCAAGGGTAAAACGCAAAGAGTCGAAAGAAAAAATTTGAACTTTCGGGTTCACTTGAAGCGGCTGAATCGAAGAACGATTGCTTTTTCAAAGACTGACGAAATGCACTATGCGATGATTAATTTATACGTTCATCACCACAAATTGCGGCAACATAAATTGTGAGACCCTACGTAGTTCCTTTACCAGCGTGTTTGGTTAAAGATTTACAACGGCATCGAATAACACAACTTAAGCAAAAGTTAAAAATCGGCGCGGCTTATCAAAATCTTGACCTTGTTTTTACAACCGACTTGGGAACGCCGCAAAGTTACAAAAATCTTGATAAACAACATTTCAAAACTATTTTGGAAGCGGCAAATTTATCCGGCTTTCGGCTTTATGACTTGCGGCATAGTTGCGCGACATTGCTTTTGTCCGAAGGCGTAAATCCCAAAATCTTAGCCGAAAGACTTAGACATTCGACAATCCTTTTAACACTTGACACTTATTCGCACGTTTTACCGGATATGCAGTAAACGGCAACTGAAAAACTTGAGAAAACTCTTTACGGGTAAAGTCGAAAAAAACACACGAACGCACCAATGACGCACCAAATACAAAAGGCATCTCGAAAGATGCCTTTTAATTTATTGATAATGTTATAGTTATCAACTTTAAGAATATCAGGACGGCGAGATTTGAACTCACGACCTCTTCCACCCCAAGGAAGCGCGCTACCGGGCTGCGCTACGTCCCGTCAACCATTTTCAGATTAGAAACGATTTGTCATTTTGTCAAACTTAGTATTTTCTTCGAGCCTCTTCAGATTTCTTAGTTTTGAGCATTTCCCGTAGTTCTAAAAGCTGTGCTGCAAGACTGGTCAATGCTTCGCGCCGTTCGTCATCCAATTCTACGGTTTCAATTTCCTCAAATTCCTCAATCTCTTCAAATTCCTCATCAAAGTCTTCAATTGATTCATCTTCAACCGTAACAGGAGGTTTGATTTCTTTAATAAAGTTTTCTTGTTTAGACGGTTCTGAAGGCACGATTTTCAAACGGCTGGTCTCGCGCATTTCGCCTTGCAGTTTTTTCTTTGCGCCGGCGATGGTGTAAAGATCATCGTAAAGAAGTTCTTTGATGCGAAGCGCAATTTCTACGTCACGGCGACGATAGCTTCTTTGACCGGAACGGTTTTTTTGCGGCGAAAGCATTGGGAATTCCGTTTCCCAATAACGCAAAACGTGCGCTTGAACTTCAACTATGTCACAGACTTCGCCGATTTTAAAGAAAATTTTCTCAGGTATTGCAACTGCTGCTTGTCCCATCATTTGCCTCTTTTGTGTTAAAGTTTTTGATAAATTCCGCCGTCGTTATTGTATGTATTTAGTATGTTTGTGTCAATGAAATTTTTATGAACTCCGAGTTTGAATTTATCAAAAGCATCAGTTCGCGCTATTCACTATCAAAAATCGGCGACGACTGCGCCGTTTTGCCGAAAGATTCGCGGACGGATTTGGTTATTACGACAGATTTAATAGTGGAAGATATTGATTTTCGTCTTTCGTGGTCAAAGCCCGAATTTATCGGTCACAAAGCCGCAGCCGTTTCACTTTCGGATGTCGCCGCGATGGGCGCGAAACCGGTCTGGGCGATGCTTTCCATCGGTGTTCCCGAAAGAATTTGGAAGACCGATTTTGTTGATAAATTTTACGATGGTTATCTGCGTCTGGCAGGTAAATTCAACGTCGAATTGGTCGGCGGCGATGTTTCAAGAACGCCGGATAAAATCATCTTTGATTCGATAGTTGCGGGTGAAGCAAAAAAAGGGAAAGCCGTTTTACGTTCGGGCGCGAAGGTCGGCGATTTAATTTTTGTCAGCGGCGAACTCGGCGGCGCGGCTGGCGGCTTGAAGTTATTAGAAAATGAATTTCGCTACAAATGGGAAGAAAAAATTTGGCGAAAAAATTTGTTGCTCAAACAGCTTCAACCTTTCCCCCAAGTTTCATATGGAGAATATCTGAGTAAAAATAATCTGGCGACTTCAATGATTGATTTAAGCGACGGTTTATCCAGCGATTTAGCACATATTTGTTTAGCTTCAAAAGTTGGCGCAAAAATTTACGCTGAGAAAATTCCGTGTGACGTAAAACTCAAACCCCTCGCCAAAACATTCGACGAAAAAATTGATCTTGCATTGAATGGCGGCGAAGATTTTGAACTGCTTTTTACTGTAAATCCGAAAAAATATTTTCAGGTTGAAAACGAGTTCAAAATTCGCAAGTTTTCGCGCATCGGAGAAATTACTGCAAACGCTGAAATAATAGAACTTATCAGCGATGAAAATTCGAGTATTTTACATCCAAAAGGCTTCCGACATTTTTGATAAATTTTCACATTTCAAAAAATAATTTCAAAAAATGCTTGACAAGCGATTTTAAACCGTGCTAAAACTTTCAACTGTTCGGCAACAGTTCGAACAAATTTTTTTAGGAGATAATTTTAGTGATACAAAATTGGATATATACAACTGAGACACAGATCGGCTCGCCCGCACCGCAAGGGATGCGGTTTAGCGTCAGCCTGAGTGTAAGTTTGTGTGCCAGATTTGATAATTCAAATTATCAGCCGAAACTCGGCGGTTTAGACCGCACGACCAGAAAGATTTAGAAAAGCGGGAGCGATTTGTTTCCGCTCCCGAAACACGAAAATTTAACGGATTTGTAAAATAAATCCAAAATTGTTTTAGGAGCGGTGACGCGAAAGTTCTCGAAAGAGACTTAAAAGTCGCCGCTCCTT
>JANMAA010000271.1:0-60388 GCA_031359215.1 Acidobacteriota bacterium
TTCAAATATTACGGTGTCGGTTTTTTTCTCTTCGGGCTTTTGTATTCGCTTTTCTTTTTGAGTCCGACGGTTTGCACTTGGTCGGAGCTTTCGCCGTATTGGGCTTTGACCTGAATTTTCGCATTGCGGACAAAATCGTGAAACTCCCATTCCTCCATCACCGATTGGTCGCGGCTTGCCATCGCTACCGCGTTGTCCTGCACTTCTTTGGTTTGGCTTGCCTCCATCGTGCTTTTCA
Source organism: Acidobacteriota bacterium (assembly GCA_031359215.1). Classification (GTDB taxonomy): domain Bacteria; phylum Acidobacteriota; class Blastocatellia; order Pyrinomonadales; family Pyrinomonadaceae. The sequence goes on from JANMAA010000271.1 coordinate 239, forward strand.
AAGTTGTGCCTTTAGCCGCAGTGTATTCCGCATTCGCCGGGGCATAGTCCGCCAACCCTTTCAAACCAGCGTAAGAATCAATATCCGCCTGTAAATCTGCCGGACTCAATCTGCGTGTATTTTTTTCTGCCATTGTATTTATTCTCCTAATTTTTTATTAGATTTTCACTTTGAGGGTGAAGAATCAAACGATAGACGATGCAACATTAAGAAATTGCCTTCCTGCATAAACAAAATCCTTTCCCGCAAATAAAAAATCCTTTGGACGCAGACGTGCGACCTTTAGACGCAGATGTGCGTCCAATGGATTTTCACAAAACAGCAAAGGATTTTTGTAAAACAGCAAAAGGATTTATTGAAACAGCAAAGGATTCTTACGACACACCAAAGGATTTTATCAAAACACCAAACCTTGTATTACTGACAGCTAACCATTTTTTGGCTTTGACTAGGAAGGTTGCCCAAAAAGCTATTCTCTAAACCAGTATGTTATCAATTGATAAAATTAAATGTAAAAGGTTTCCGCTTAGCTCAAAGTTCGGTTTAAATTTTTCAACGGAATTACTATTTTAGCTAAACAGATAGCCAATTTTTTCGGCTAAGTCAGATGTTTGTTGACTTTTTTCAAGCAAGAAGTGTATAAACAATTCGGTATAAGAAAACTGTAATTCAGTAGAATACAAAGTTAGGCTTATACCCAGTTGTAGCACTAATAAGTATGAGCATTCTTAGCAAAATTTGTATTGGACTATCATCTCTAATGCTTTTACTAAAACTTATCGAAAATTCTCAGACCATTTGGTGGGCTTACCGCTATGGACGTGATGCGGCAAGGGAACTATTCATCGTAATTGAAAAATGGAAAAGAACTGGTATCAGACCAGCCAAGTTTGCTGACATTTTGAAAAGGAATAAACCACTATGGTCACCTGAGGCGTGGACTTTTACGAAGTTTTTTATGACTTTTAATTCTAGGGCGAGCACCTTCTTTATAGACTATACATTTCGATACCCGACATTGATGATTATACAGACCTTAACGACTATAGGCGTAACAAAGACTCTCACTGGTAGCTCGTTCTTAGCCATAGGTATTTTTTTTCTATGGATAGGTTCATGGATAGGAATTGTTCACGTTATGGCTCATCGTTTTACATTGGGTTATCTAGCAAACCAATTCCCTCGAAATTCAGTTCGCGTTGAACATTATCTTGAGCAGCATATTGAGGAGCTTATGCCTCCTCGTAGTTATTTGGTTTCAAGATTCGCAATTCACTTTGTAATAATCTTGGTTGTTATTATCTTGGCTTATACAGGAATATATACAGGTCTAAATGATCTTTTAGATCCTGCCTCCAACAGTCCTGTCTTCTATGGACTAGGCAAAGGCTGGGAAGTTCCATTTGAGCTGTTGTATTTCAGTATTGTTACTACAGCAACAGTCGGTTATGGCGATATATATCCTATGCAAAATCATCTAATAGCGCGGTTAGCTGTGGCATCACAAATTCTTTCAGGCTTGTCATTATTTGTCTTTTTGTTGACAGCTTTTACTTTGACAGTTGAACCGGAGATATTTGAAACAAAGGGAACATCTAGAAATCGTCCTACTAATGACCATTGAGTTGAAGCCTTTATAGAATGATGTATGGGAGAGTCGAAGCCTAATTCTAGCGTTGTATGCACTCTGGCGCACTCATCTAACACAATCATTTATCATCCAATGCTTCAACGCCCGGCAGAACATCGCCCGCGAGAAATTCGAGAGTTGCACCGCCGCCGGTTGAGATATGCGAGATTTTGTCGGCAAGTCCGGCTTGGTTGATGGCGGAAACCGAATCGCCGCCGCCGACTATCGAAGTCGCACCTTTTTCCGTTGCTTCGGCAACAGCTTCGGCAATCGCCAACGTGCCTTCGTCAAACGGTTTTTCCTCAAACATTCCCATTGGACCGTTCCACACAATCGTTTTCGCGCCTTCCAATGCACGTTTGAAAATCCCGACGGTTTCCGCGCCGATGTCTAACCCGACAAGTCCGGTATTCGTAAAATCAATCGGAATGGTTTTGCACGAATTGAGCGGATCATAACTGTCAACGACTTGATGATCGGTCGGCAAAATGAGTTCAATTCCCTGTTCGTCCGCCATTTTTTCCATCTCCAAAGCCTTCGGCATCATCTCGTCTTCGACCAAAGATTTGCCGATGGTGTAGCCTTTTGCCTTGAAAAATGTATAAGCCATCGCGCCGCCGATGAGCAATTTATCAACCTTGCGTTTAATCAAAGATTCGATGACGGGAATCTTGTCGGAAACCTTCGCGCCGCCTAAGATAGCAACAAACGGACGTTCGGGATCGTTCAAGGCTTTGCCGAGAAAGTTCAATTCCTTTTCCATCAACAATCCGGCAACGCAATCATCAACAAAATGCGTAATGCCTTCGGTCGAAGCGTGGGCGCGATGCGCCGTGCCGAACGCATCATTGACATAAACATCGCAAAGTTCGGCTAATTGTTTGGCAAATCCTTCGTCGTTCGCTTCTTCTTCGGCGTGCAGGCGAAGATTTTCGAGCAACAAAATTTGTCCTTCTTGCAAAGCATTAACTCGTTCTTGGACCTGTTCGCCGACACAATCACCCGCGAAAAAAACCTTGTCGTTTTTAACTTCGGCTTTGCCCAAAGCAGTTGCGCCCTCATTCGGCATTTCGACAGGCTCATCGCCGCGTGAGGAAACATCTTGAAATTCAGGCAATTGGCGAAGATATTCATAGACAGGCTTCAAACTATATTTATCCGCGTCGTAAGGCATTCCTTTTTCTTCGGCTTTCTTTTTATCTTTTAACGGTCTGCCGAGATGCGACGCGAGAATAACTTTCGCGCCCTGCTCGATGGCGTAGTTTATCGTCGGCAATGCGCCTGTGATGCGTGTGTCGTCTTCGATCTTGCCGTCCTTTATCGGCACATTGAAATCCACGCGGATGAAGACTCTTTTGCCGCTAATATCAATATCTTTTATCGTTTTTTTGTTCATAAGTTTAATCAACCTCAATACTGGGCGGCACGATTGTTGCCACTGGAAAAAAAGATTACTCTAAGATTTTCCTCCCGTTAATTACGCGAATCTGCGCGAATATTTTTATTTATTTTTTAGGTTGTCGCGGCAGGACCTGACAATTTAGTTTTTATTGGCGTATATTGGCGTAATTGGCGGGCGAAGTTTCTTAATTTTGGCATCTTCAATTTCTATACCGCTCAACGATGAATCAACCTATTTCAAATTGGCTTGCGACTTGGAAAAAACCTTGTCGTTGCGAAATGTGATGATGACGAACGAAAAGTTTTCGCCTTGCCATTTATAGGTTTCGATCTTGTATTTACCAATTTCAGAACTACTTACCTGTTCGCCTTCACCGCCCAAAATTCTTTCGACCTCACTTTTTGACATACCATTTTTTAACCGGTTGTAGTCATCCATCGTCAATGTCGAGGTTTTGTCCGACGAGTTTGTTTTAGGCGTTGACGAATTTGCGACAAAAGGTGTGGCGGCAGGTGTCGGTTTATTATCTTTTTCATCCAGTTTCAGATTTTTCAAAAATGGACACGAACAGCCCAAAACCATCAGCACAAGTATGATAAAACCAAAATTCAAAGAGTTTCTCATTTTTCCTCCGACAAGTTTTATTGTTGAAATTACAGTAATCTAACCAGCTTTATAAAACAAATGTTCGATTTGTCTTATACGACAAAACCGGGACGCGACAGATGCTCTTTTTCTTCACAAACTATAGCAATTTTATCGATTGCCGCATAAGCAACCCGTTCATCTGCATCGCGCAAATATAAAATACCGCCTTTTACATCCATTACCTCGCCACCAAAAGTCGCATTTGTGCCGCACGACACTTCGACCTTTTTTCCCATTAATTGTTTCAATAATTCTTCCATTCTCAAATCTCCCGGATATTTTCTTAAAATTTGCTGTTTTGCATAGCAGACATTCTACCGGCGACTACCCAACGGCTGACTGTTTGCGAGTTTTTATTAGTTTTGTCTGATACTGCTTTATGACCGTCCGAAAAGGCGAGAGCCGACGCGATCAAGCCTAAATCCGACTCGGTTTCACTAATTTCCTTTGATTGTTTGCGCTCCTTGAATCGTTCGATAAAGCCGGTATCGAGTTTGCCGTCGATAAATTCTTTATCTTCGACGATCTCACGAAAAAACGGCAGAGTCGTTTTGATGCCGCCGACTTCATATTCCTGCAAAGCACGGCGCATCCGGTCAATTGCTTCGGCGCGATTTCTGCCGTGAACGGCAAATTTTGAAATCATCGGATCATAATAGATCGAAATCTCCGAACCTTCATAAATTCCGCCGTCATCGCGCACCCCGCTTCCCTGCGGAATTCTCAGCCGCGTAATCTTTCCCGGCGAAGGCAAAAAATTATTTTCCGGGTCTTCGGCATAAACACGGCATTCGATAGCGTGCCCGTTCATTTTAATTTCGGCTTGTGTGAACGACAATTTTTCGCCCCACGCAACATTGATTTGCTCTCTGACAAGATCGATTCCCGTTACTAATTCCGTCACCGGATGTTCGACCTGCAGACGCGTGTTCATCTCCAAAAAGTAAAACGATTTGTCCAAGTCCGACACCAGAAATTCAACCGTTCCGGCACCGACATAGTTTACGGCTTTGGCTACTAAAATCGCACATTCGCCCATCTTAGCACGAAGTTCGGCATCATTTAGCGGCGACGGACATTCTTCAACAACTTTTTGATGCCGCCGCTGAATTGAACATTCACGCTCTCCCAAATGAACGTGATTGCCGTGTTGGTCGCTGAATATCTGAATCTCGATATGTCGTGGACGAACAATCGCTTTTTCGACATAAACCGCATTGTCACCAAAACTTGCCTGCGCTTCCGATTGCGCGGCTTCGAGGGCATTTTTTAACTCGTGTTCATTTTCAACCAGCCGCATTCCTTTTCCGCCGCCGCCCGCCGAGGCTTTGAGCATAACCGGAAAACCCATTTCTTTGGCAATTTGCAACGCCTCATCCGAAGATTTCAAAGGTTCGGTCGTGCCGGGAACAATCGGCACACCGGCTTCGACAGCAATTTTCCGCGCAGACATTTTGCCGCCCATCGCGTCCATCGCTTCCGGCGACGGTCCGATAAAAGTTATTCCATTTTCCGCAACTTTACGCACAAATGCGGCGTTTTCTGACAAAAACCCGTAACCGGGATGTATCGCTTCGGCACCGGAAACCTTTGCAACGTCAATAATCTTTTCCCATCGAAGATAGCTTTCATTCGAGGGCGATGCGCCAATAAAATATGCCTCGTCCGCCATTCTAACGTGAAGCGCGTCTTTATCGGCTTCCGAGTAAACCGCGACCGTTTCGATTTTCATCTCACGACAAGCGCGGATCACACGACCTGCAATTTCTCCACGATTAGCGATTAAGATTTTTTTGAACATAGATTCTTTTGCCTTTTGATACGTCAGACAAAAAACTAAACCAAGATAGAATTGCCGTGATTTCTCGGGTCAAAGCGAATACCGACCTTTGCGCCCGGAGCATATTTTAATGAGTCTTGCCGTTGCTCTTCGGTCAAAATTTCTGAAGATTCAAAGTCAACTCCTTGAATCGTATAAAAATAGTATGCTATTTCTTCACCCGAAGCCGTTGTCTCGCTGTCAATAATTGTCCCGTCACAGATTCTTCCCTTCGTGAGCAAGAATTCGCGCCTTTTCAATTCCAAATCTTCTACTTTTTTACTGCGAAAAATATCGAAAAATCCCATTATATTAATCCATTATCAATGGCGGTTTTTTATAGCGGGCGCGTAAATCGTTGATTGCCCCCAAGACCATCGGACGTTGTATCAATTTTGCTTCAATCGGACGTTTTCCCGGAATATCCATCATTATCAACCCTAAAAGAATAGTCGGAACACCCGGACCGGGCGTAAAAATCATAATTATTCCCGCAATAATTAAAAGAAAACCGAAGACGTTTTTTAAAATAAATGCCGCCCATCGAAATGAGAAATGCTTGTCCGCACTTAATTTTTTGACGTATTTGGAACTAAAATAATCCGCCGGAATTTTCACCATTCCGATAACGATTATTCCATAGCTGATAATTATCGTAATAACGGTGAACAGCAAACCGAGCGCAATTTTGCTCCATGTCAGAGATTCCCAAATCCGTGAAAGCCATTCCCAAATTTCTCCAAACCATTCCATAAATCAATTGACGGCTTCCAATTTACGAATTTCCTTCCAGATATAAAACATTCGATGAATAAATGTCCACAACGACCCGATTGCCAAAACCCAAAGCACCTGCGGCATTCGATTGGCAAAAAACGAAGTCGAATTCGGAAAGGTCGAAAGCGCGCCGATTATTAGTAAAACAACCCTTTCCGGTCGTTGTAGAAATCCGACGTTTGCTTTCACGCCAAATCCTTCGGAACGTGCCGTCGAATAACTGACCATTACCGAAAATATCATTCCGATTCCCGCTAATGTTACGTTCAAAAGCGAGTGCAAGGGAGTATTTCCGGCGTAAAAAATCATTATTCCCAAAAAGGAAACCATATCGGAAATCCGATCCAGCGACGAATCGAGAAATCCGCCAAAGCGGGTTACTCTGCCGGAAAGACGCGCCACATTGCCGTCTAACATATCGAACAAATTGGCAACTATTAAAACGATTCCCGCCCAAAAGAATTCGCCGAACCCGAACAGCACACAACATCCGACATTTATCGTAACGCCGATAGTAGTTAAAATGTTCGGACTGACACCGCTAAACGCCAACCAGCGCACCATTGCATTGATGATTCGCATTGCGCCGCGTCCGATACTTGCTCCAAACATATTCAGTTATCAGTTATCAGTTATCAGTTATCAGTTATCGAATTTGTTGAATAAACTGATAACTGATAACTGTTGACTGATAACTGTCATTGTTGTTCGTGAATTGTTGTCAATCTTTTGATTTCAAAATTGCGCCAACCGTTCGGCGTTTTCACCTTAACCTCATCGCCTTCTTCTTTGCCTAACAACGCTTGCCCGATTGGTGTAACTGTCGAGATCAAACCGTTATCGGGATCACTCTCTTCAGATGTAACTAATCTGTAGGTAAGGTCTTCGTCGCGCTCGATGTCGTATAAAACTACGGTTGAACCGTAGGCGATCCGGTCGTGCGGAATTTTTGTTAGATCAATCGATTCGACCTCGCTCAAACGCTGGCTTAACTGAACGACTCGCGCCATCACCATTTTCTGACGCTCGATGGCGGCTTTGTATTCGGCATTTTCCTTCAGATCGCCAAATTCCCGCGCCAATTGTATTTCTTTCGGCAACTTGAAACGCAGTTCGTTTTCAAGTTCCTTTAATTCATTTTGTATTTTTTTTCTAATTGCTTCCATATTATTTAGTTCAAAGTTCAAAATCCGACATATAGCTCTTTAACCTTGAAACTTTCAGAGTTTTGCTTCTTTCGGTGCGGCAAATGAAATGCCGATGTCACGCGCGGTGCGAACGAGTTGTCCGTCAGCCGAAACGGTTTTGATGTTGGCGATTGCGTCCGACAACGGCACATTTATCACCATTCCCGCTTGTAAAGCCACCATTTTACCCATTTGCCCGTTTGCCAATGCGCGCACCGCACACGCGCCGAAATTTGTTCCTAACATTCTGTCAAATGCGTTCGGACTACCGCCGCGTTGAAGATGTCCTAAAACAACACAACGCGACTCTTTGTCGGTCAGTTCCTCGACTTTATGGCGAACGTAATCACCGATTCCGCCAAGTCTCGGCGCAGACTGAATATCTCCCGAATCTTGATAAATTTCCGATTTACCGACTTCTTTTGCTCCTTCCGCGACTACTATATTCGTAAAACGCGAGCCGCTTTTTTCACGCGAAGAGATTTTTTCCAGCATCGATTCAAAAGAAAACGGAATTTCGGGAATTAAGATAATGTCTGCACTCCCCGCAAGTCCGGCGTGCAGCGCGATCCAGCCGGTATTTCTGCCCATAACCTCTAAAATCATCACGCGGTCGTGCGATGCGGCAGTCGTGTGAAGACGGTCAAGTGCTTCGGTGGCAATATCAATCGCGGTCATAAATCCGAAAGTCAACTCGGTTGCCGCCAAATCGTTGTCAATCGTTTTGGGAACTCCGATAACGGGAAATCCGTGTTTGTGAAAATGTTCGGCAATTGCTAACGTGCCGTCGCCGCCGATAACTACCAGAGCTTCGATTTCGAGTTTTCGCAAATTTTCGATTGCCTGTTTTATCGTTTCTTCGGGAAAAACCGCCTTTCCATCCACAAAAAAACAGAAACTTCCGGTATTGCGTGTGCCGAGAATCGTTCCGCCGCGCGGTAGAATTCCGCTAACGCTTTTAGGCGTTAGTTTCATTGTTTGAGTTTCCCCGATGAGACCTTCAAAACTATCTTCGATGCCTACGCATTTCATTCCGAATTCGCCGATTGCCGTCCTGACAACTGCTCGAATGACGGCATTTAAGCCCGGTGCATCTCCGCCGCCTGTTATGACTCCGATTTGTTTATACATAAATTGAGCTAATGATATTTTACTCTATGAATCGAAAAGGGAAAAATGCTTTTTATCAAATTATAATTACCGCCATATTTCCCCGCTTCCAACTTTATCCGAAATAAAAATTAGCATATCATTTTTCTTATTTCGGATAAATAATCAGCACTAATTTCAGGATTCCCATTTTGTTTGACTTTACCGAAAAAATGGCGCATAAAGATTTAACAAAACTCAATTTTTTATAAGAGAAATATATGAATAAGATTTCGCGGAGAGAAGCAATTTCGGGAATTATCGCTTCCGGCGCAATCGGTTTGAGTTTAAATGAAAATTCTTTTGCTCAAACAGATGCGCCGATTCGTGCCTTTAGCGGCAATCATCAACCGAAACCTTTGCCATTCGAGGCATCTAAACTTAAAGGACTTTCGGAAAAACTGATAAAATCGCATTGGGAAAATAATTATAGCGGTTCGGTCGGAGCATTAAACCTCGTTGAGAAAAGATTGGCGCAACTCATCAAGGAAAAAGACGCACCTGCTTATCTTTACGGAGATTTGAAACGTGAAGAACTGCTTCGCACGGGTTCGGTCGTTTTGCACGAAATATACTTTACCAATCTCGGCGGCAACGGCAAAGCGGACGGCACGGCTAAAAAATTGATCGAACAATGGTTCGGCAGCTACGAAAGTTGGGAAATCGAATTTCGGAAAACGGCACAATCGCTTGCCGGCGGTTCGGGTTGGGCAACGCTTGCCTACAATCTGCACACAAAATCAATCCATAATTATTGGGCATCCGACCACGCTTACAATGCACCTTTCAGCGTTCCGCTACTCGTTTTGGATATGTATGAACATTCATACCACATTGATTACGGCTCGGCGGCGGCAAAATATATCGACGCTTTTATGCAGAATGTCAATTGGGACGAAGTGAATCGGCGGATCGAAACATCGCTAAAAATGAGTATTTAATGCGCGAAAAAGCAAAAGTATCGTTCGGTGAAGCGTTTCGTTTTTGGCTAAAACTCGGCTTTATTTCGTTCGGCGGACCGGCGGGACAAATCGCCATTATGCAGCGCGAACTCGTCGAGCAGAAAAAATGGATTGAGCAAGAGGATTTTCTCCACGCCTTGAATTATTGTATGCTGCTTCCCGGACCCGAAGCGCAGCAACTCGCCACTTACATCGGCTGGCGGCTTCACGGCATCAAGGGCGGCATTGTCGCCGGTGCGTTTTTTGTCATTCCCTCGATTTTTTTTCTGCTTGCCCTTTCCTATATCTACGCGGCTTACGGCAACTTCCCGCATATAGTCGCAATTTTGGACGGATTTAAAGCCGTCGTCGTGGCAATTGTCGTGGAAGCCGTTATCAAAATCGGCAAAAAGGCGTTTAAAACTTATTGGCACATAATTATCGCCGTCTTAGCTTTTGCGGCAATTTATTTTTTTCATATTCCGTTTCCGCTGATTGTTTTAAGTGCGGCGATTGTAGGGATTTTGAGTCTCAAGTCCAAAGTCCAAAGTCCAAAGTCAGATGAAACAGTGATGACCGAAGACCAAAAACCGAAGACCAAAATCCGATTGTTAAATGTTATTGCAACTTGCTTTGTTTTGTGGCTTGTGCCTTTTTTGGCGATTGTCATCGTGTTTGGTTTTGACAATATCGCTACGCAAACATTTCTTTTTTTCACACAAGCGGCATTCGTAACTTTTGGCGGTGCTTACACGGTTTTAGCGTATGTCAATCAAGCGGTGGTCAGCGCGGGTTGGCTAACTTCGGCGCAGTCGGTTGACGGTTTGGCGTTGGCGGAAACTACGCCCGGACCATTGATTATGGTTTTGCAATTTATCGGATTTATGATCGGCTGGAATAATCCGATTTTTGCCAATCAAACTTTAAGTGCGATTTTCATTGCTCTGCTGACAACTTACGTTACATTTCTGCCGTCGTTTTTCTTTATCTTTGTCGGTGCGCCGTATATTGAAAAATTGCGAAACAATCAAAATCTATCGGCTGCCCTTTCAGGCGTAACGGCGGCTGTCGTCGGTGTGATTTTGAACTTAGCCTTGATGTTTGGCACAACCGTGATTTTTCCGCATCAGGAAACAAATTTTTTCGGTTTGAGCTTGGCTATTTTATCGTTTGTCGCACTTTATTTTTTTAAACTCGATGTATTATTGGTTGTTGTTTTAGGCGGAATTTGCGGTTTAGCGAAATATTTTATAAGCGTTCAGTAATTAAAATGCGGATAGAGATTTTGCGGCATTTCAAACTTTTTCGGCGACAAAAAGCAAATTTTTGCCTAGCGGTATCGGTAAAAAAGACTCAAGCGGTTTAACTATCGGCACGACGAATTTATCATATAGATGAACCGCGCCGCTTTCTATCGTCAATGATTTGAGCAGACGATACTTTACCAGCCACGGTAAAATTCCCGCCGCGTCGAAATATCGCGCTACTAAGATGCGAAATCCGACAGCCTGAAGTTTTTTTTCCAGTTCGCCTTTTCGGTAACGCCTGAAATGCCCGATTTGTTTGTCAAATTCACTAAACAACAAAGGTATTGCCGGGACGAAAATAAACACGCGACCGTGTTCGCGCAAGGTTCGATGAATGATCTCCAATTCCAACCGGTCATCCTCGATATGTTCCAAAACATTGATGTAAATTATTGAATCGGGTGATTGTTCGGTTTTAATTTTCTCGGCTACTTCGGCAAAAATGTTTGGGAAACCGCGAATTTTGGTCAATGAGTCTTGTTCCTCTAAATTTATTTGAAAGCTCTCGAACATTGCCGACGGTTCGATCAGCGAGAGAGTTTGCGGTTCGGTTTCCAAAAGCAGTTCGGAAAACGCGCCCGTCCCTGCACCGACTTCAACCAAATGTTTACCGAGAAAAGGCTTCATTACATCTAAAATCCAGCGGTGGTAATTGACCGCAAAATCCATTGCTTCGAGGTCTTTACCAACATATTCGACTTTATTACTCATATTATTCGGTGGACAAAGCAGTAGATTTGGTTTCCGGTAATCGGGGAAGTGCTTTGAAAGAATTCTCACGACTGCAAAAGAGATTAAATTTCAAAATGTAAAAGAGCGCGGCAACTCCGTCGCGGTAAGTTATCTTCTTACCTTCTTCGTAAGTTCTGCCGTAATAGCTAATCGGAACTTCGTAAAAAGAGCAATTAAGTTTGGCGACTTTTGCTGTAACTTCGATTTCAAACCCGAAACCGTCGGACGTGATTATTAAATTGCGAATAATCTCGCCGCGAAAGGCTTTGTAGCAAGTTTCGACATCCGTAATATTCAGATTCGTCAGCAGATTGGAGATAAAAGTCAAGCCTTTATTCGCCAGGTAATGATAAAAATACAAAACCCGCGTCGCCCGTTTAACCATAAAGCGTGAACCATAGACGACATCGGCAAAGCCTTCGAGAATCGGCGCGATCACTTCGGGAATGTCCGCCGGATCGTATTCGAGGTCGGCATCCTGAACAGTTACGATGTCGCCGACGGTTAAATCAAAACCGGTTTTTAAGGCTTGGGTTTTACCCTGATTGCGCGATTGGCGAACATATTTGATAATTTGGTTTTCTGCCGCAAGATTTGTTGCAACATTAGCTGTTTCGTCGGTAGAGCAATCGTCAACAATAATAATTTCCAGCAGATTCGGCAGTATTAAAAGCTTTTTGACGATCTTTGATAAGGTGCGTTCTTCATTAAAAACCGGAATAACAACCGATAAACAAGCCGCATCTTTTCTAATTGCAAGGTTTCGCATAACTCAAAAATTTAGATGGTAACGAAAAAGATTTTTTTACAATATCATTTTTTGATGATTATTGTCGTGCGCTTTTTGCTTTTTTCGGAAACATTTTTTAATTTGACAAATACCATCGGTCAGCCCTAATATACCTTTTTTATTCAAACTTCAGGAAGGCGAAATATCGTCGAATTAAACTTTTAAAACTTTTCTTGATACTAAATAAACTGAAAAATAACAGTTTAATTTTAGCAGAATTATTCAGTTTGAATGAATTCGACGATATATCCTTAAATTAAAGTTTTAATCATTTATACTAATTTCGCCTATTCAAAAGTTGTTGGAAACTATTATGAAAAACCGTAAAGTGCCTTCGATTCCTGAACCACAATCAACCGAAGCCGATATTCCGACCTCAAAACAAACTGTGCAGAATGAAAGGTTGTCGGCTGAAAATAGTTACGATTGGACGACAGACCGAATTATAACGACTGTCCGTGAGCAATGGCAACAATTCGATAAGTCGCTGATTTGGACGATTCTGGCAGTCAAGGGAGTAATCTTCTTGTTCGGCGCACAGAGTTACCTGCTGTTGATGAACAAGCCGATTGACAGTTGGTATGGTTGGCTCGAGATGTGGAATCGCTGGGATTCACTGCGGCACATTCGCCTCGCACAAATAGGTTACACGGGTGTCGGGTCTGACAGAGCCGACCTTATCGGCTTTCCTTTGTATCCGTGGCTGGTGCGGCTGTTTGCGGTAATTTTTCAGGATTATTTGCTCAGTGCGTTTATCGTTTCGGGCTTAGCGTTGATTGCCGCCGGATTATTGTTACATAAATTGGTGTTACTCGATTTGCCGGATTCGGTAGCGCGAAACGCCGTCTGGTTTATGTTAATTTTCCCGACCGCCTACTTTCTGCACATAAATTATAACGAAAGTTTATTCATCGCTTTAGCTGTCGGCTGCTTTCTGGCGGCGCGTTATGAAAAATGGATGATTGCCGGAATTCTCGGTATATTTATATGCTTGACGCGCTTCAACGGTTTGATCATCTTTCCGGCTTTGTTAGTGGAGGTGTTTTTGCAGTATCGGACATCGCGCCGATGGCAGTGGCAATGGATGTGGATTTTAGTTGCTCCATTAGGCTTCGGTATTTATTTACTGCTCAATCAATCTGTTACCGGCGATTCATTCGCTTTTTTGGCTATCGGCAAAGAGACCTACCATAAATCTTTGGGTCTGCCGTGGGACAGCATAATCGGTGTGTATAATTTAATGTGGGGTCCGGAAATTTCCCACGCACAGATGGGCGGTGTGCAGGAATTTACGTTTATCGTATTGGGCGCAGTTGGCACTATCGCCTGCGGATTTCTGCTTCGTCCATCTTACACGGTTTGGATGGCACTTAATTGGTTGCTGTTTGTCAGCAGCAATTTTCTTCTCAGCATCCCGCGCTACACGCTGGTTATGTTCCCGATTTATATTCTATTTGCCAAATTAGCCGAGAAACATTTTTGGAATAGTGTGATTAGCGTATGGTCACTTTTACTTTTGGCATTATTCATAACAAAATTCGTCCAAGGTCACTGGGCATTTTAGCCTATTGTATGTGCCGGAACGAAATGTATGAGATAATATAAATCACTCAAAATCGTATTAAAGAGAATTTTTATTTTTTAAGAAGCAGGATTTTTTTGTGTCTTGCTTCTTTATTTAAATATATTGAGTAAGGAGTTTTGATGTTGGCGATTCTATATCTATTAGGAATGATCTATTTCGGCGATTGTATCTGCCGCTATTTCTTCCGTTTTAAATCAATTCAGCACCGTCTGGCAACTTCGTTTTTGGTCGGATTGCTGCTTAGTAGTTGTATAACCTATCTCGGTTCATTGGCTTTTTCCTTTAGCTCTCAACCGTTGATCTGGGGAAATATTATTTTCTTGGGCGTGATTATCTTAGCCGCCTTTAAAATGCCGCGCCGAAGGTCTTCGGGTTATCTCGATTCCGTCAGTCGGCGACCGTCTGGCGAAGGGAAATGGGATTGGCTGTGTCTGGGTTTGTGTTTTATTTTCGGCTGTTGGCTGATCTTTGGAACATTGAGTATCAGTAACGGAAATATTGAATTCGGCTTTAAAAGTTGGAGTGATTTCGGGGCTAACCTATCACTGTCGCAAAGTTTTGCAGTCGGACATAATTTTCCCAGTGAACATCCTTTTTTCGCCGGTGAAACGATACGCTATCATTTTCTCTTTTGGTTTCAAGCGGCTAACCTGACATTTCTCGGACTTAATCTGGCTTTGAGTGTTAATCTGCTTAGTCTGCTTTCGCTGATGGCATTGTTGGTTCTGATTATGACATTTGCCGAAGTGTTGTTCGGATCACGAGTAGTCGGTCGCATCGCCGCCATACTTTTCTTTTTCGCTTCGAGTTCACTTTCTTACATTCCTTTTCTCTGGTCTAAGCACGGACTCGGCGAAGCCATTAGTTCTATTGTGAATTCAACTCAATTTCTGGACTCAGGTTATCCTTTCCGCGGAGAAAATTGGGGCGCATTATCGGTTAGCGTTTTTGCCTATCAACGCCATCTCATTAGCGGTGTCGGCATTATATTTGTCGTTCTTGTCTTTTTAGCCGACTTTTACCGGCATAAACAATCGTTGATTGCTTCCGAATTGCCTTTGACTGCACAAGATAATGAAATTCTGGCAGAGGATGATGACGAAGTTCTGTCTGATGCCGACGATAAAATCTCGACGGATGATGAGAGCGAAGATTTATCAGTCGAAGAAGACGAAATTCCGCCGGAGGATGAAAGTGAAATTCCGCCCGTTAATGAAGGCGAAATTTTGCCGGATGGAGAGATAGCAGAAAGTAGCGAAATTCCATCAATCGAAAACTACTCAACTCCGTTTGCCGCTGATGATGAAACGCCGTTGAATGAAGAGAGCAAAATTCTGTCGGATGACAATGAAATTCTAACAGATGATGAAATTCAGCCGGATGATGACAGTGAAATTCAGCCGGATGATGAAAATGAAGTTTTGGATGATGATGAGGGCGAAGTTTTATCGGACGATGATGACAAGGAAATCCCGCCCACAAATGATAAGCGGAGTTTCAAAAGATCATTACCCGATGATTTTTGGATCGATATTCAAAGTATACTTTTTTGCGGATTTTTAATTGGTGCGTTGCCTTATTGGAATAGTGCTGTCTTCGTGTCAACTTTGATCGTGATGGGTAGTATTTTTCTATTTTTCCCATATCGGCTTTATATGGCAAGTTTGATCGGTGCGGCGTTTATTGTCGGACTGCCGCAGGTCTTGATGCTGAAATCGGGAAATGTGGCGCAAACCGGACAATCGTTATTTCATTGGGGCTATACTATGCCCGAACCGACCGTGTTGCTGATTTTGCAGTATATTGTCTGGACTTTCGGGTTTAAATTGCTTTTAGATATTATTGCATTATGGTTACTTCCCAAAATTCATCTGCGGTTTTTTCTTGCCGTATCGAGTTTGATACCGATTGTTTTCCTTTTGCAACTTAGCACCGATGCCTTTAACAATCACAAACTACTTAATGTTTGGGGTATTTTTGGCACTATTTACGCCGCCTACGCGTTGTGGCGCATCGGCAAAGCGAGTTTTTCCGGCA
Organism: Acidobacteriota bacterium; assembly: GCA_031359215.1. GTDB lineage: Bacteria > Acidobacteriota > Blastocatellia > Pyrinomonadales > Pyrinomonadaceae. The sequence continues at coordinate 16,243 of JANMAA010000271.1, forward strand.
CGATTTTAGCAGTAATTCTGGCTTTGGCGATGGTTTTCGGAGCAATAATAGATTTGTTTCCCCTTCATAACGATGCGAATCTTGTTTCGCCATACGAAAACGACCGCTTGACAACTTGGGTGTTCGAGAATACAAAACCCTCCGATGTATTCCTCACGCAAGCTCTGCTCTCGCATCCGATTTTATTTGCCGGACGCAAGATATATTTTGGAAATACATTATTCGCGTGGACGGCAGGTTATGATGTCGGGGCGCGTGAAGCCAAGTATAAACAAATGTTTCAGGAAAAAAATCCTAATGAGCTAATTAGACTTCTTCACGAAAACAATATTTCGTATATCGGCATTGACGACGGTTTGCGGGACAATAATCTGGTTAAGAAAGACCTCGACGAATCGATTTTTCAAAATAACTTTGAAAAAGTTTTTGAAGATACCGAACATCATTACGCCAACATAACCATTTATAAAGTTCCCGAAGGTAATTTCGTAGTTAAACCGGCAAATAACGGAGAATAAAGTAAATGGAGCGAGAGTTTAAAATTCCCGTTCCATTTTTCTTTTCCTAATTTTCGCGTTCGGACGGAAAAACCGGGCGCGCCGTGTCAGGGTTGTCAGGCGAAGTATGAATGTGGACTATTTTCCAATCTTTACCGATTTGTCTGAAAACCAAAGTCATCCTGCCCGAAGCCGATTCGAGCTTGCTGTCATATTCCTGTGTCTGCTTCCATTTGCAGGTTAAGTAAGCCGAATCTTTGCCGAGCATTTCAATTCGTAAACCCGTGATGTCCAGACTTACATTTTTGATTTTAGCGTATAAAGCATCGCGGTTTTTCTTCATCGTTTCCCAACCGATAGTTGCCGAACCGTTATTGTTGAAGAAAAGGATTTTGTCGCCCGCTTGATAAACGCTCATCACCTTATCGGCATCAACCTGTTTGATACCTTCGACCAGACGGTCAAAAGCGTCGTGAACACCTTTTGTCGGGTCAACTTTAGTCGTGGTCTTGCTTTTCTGTCCCAATGCCGCAAATGCTAAAGTCAAAATAATAAAACTAACGAAGCCAATTTTTTTCATATTATAAGTCCTTGAATAAAGAATTTTTCGTCAGAAAAAGTTTATAATCAAATGCCTTGGTTGCAAAATCCAAAGAAAAGGTTTCAGAAATTTTATGCCGGAAGTTTTCAAATGTCCGTCTTGTTCCGCGCCGTTGGAATTTGAGGGAAACACATTACGGCACTTGCAAAGTCGTAAAAAAAATTGAAAGCGTATTTTTTACCACAGATGCACACGGATAAAAGGCGGATGGAAGATGATAAATCATTAAGAACATCCGTTTTTATCTTTTTCAATCTGTGTTCATCTGTGGTAAAAATTCTTTTCCGCTGACTTTGCAAGTGCTGTAGGGAAACACATTTCAAAATGCCGTTTTTGCGGAAGCAATGTTATTGTGAAATATAAACCCTATTTCCACAATTAGCGAAAATTGGCGTGTAAATCTTTGGTTTATCTCATTCAAGTTTATTTCAAATTATGTGTAAATACGGCATCTTAGGACAAATCGAATAAAAACATTCAGTTGGAATTTTCGTCATCAATCAAACTTGTTTCATCAATAAAAGACTTGGATAAGCCTTCAAACAACTGCTTGCGAAATTCAGGTAGTGCTACTTTATTTATTCTCGATAACTTTTCCTCTTGCAATTTATCCGCTTTTGCTTCGAGTTTTTTTCCGAGTTTTTCGTAGGCAGATGCCCGATGGAAATACAAATCGGGGTTTTTCGGCTCAAATTTTAGGGCAGTCGTAAAATCGGCAACGGCGAGTTCGTATTTTTCTAACGCACTGTATGCTCGCCCGCGAATTTTAAACGCCTCTGCATTTCGCGGTTTGAGAGAAATTGACTTGGTGCTGTCCGCGATTGATTGTTCATATTTTTTGTAAAAGAAAACAATTTCCGCTCTAAAAGCAAACGCTTCGGCGAGGTTCGGATTAAGTTTAATTGCCCGGTTCAAATCCGTCAAAGCCTGTCGGTTATTTTCAACATCGGAATCGTCCTGGGTAAATTCCGAAAAGAGCAAAAGTCCTCTTTGATAAAATAAATCGGGATTTTCCGGGTTTATTCCGAGAGCCGTTTCAAAATCGTCATCGGCGCGTTTAAGAGTTACCTGACGATCTTCGTCGGTCAATTGCAAATCGGCAAAAATCTTTCCGCGTTCGATGTAGGCTTCGGCGGAATCGGGTTTGAGTTTGATGACCGAATTATAATCACGGACGGCATTTTCAATTTCGGATGTTTTGTAAAAACACTTGCCCCGATAAAAATAAAAATCGGGATTTTCCGGCTCAAGCTCAATTGCCCGACTGAAACCTTCGGCGGCGGCTTGATAAATTTTTTCGGCAAGGCGAACGGTTGCGGCGGATTCGGCACTCTTTATTTTTGCCAGACCGCGTTTGTAATACCCGTCTGCCGAAAGTGTTTTCGCACTCTTTTGGGCAAATCCGAAATCAACCAAAAGCGCGGCGGCTAAAATGATTTGCAATATGTTGTAGAAAATCCGTTGACTCATAAATTCTTGAAACTCCTCATTAACAATTCATTAGCGAAACTCGAAAAAGAATAAACCGAAAGCTATTTTTTCTTCTTTCGATTTTCAAATCGCCTGATGATTTCCGTTGTTCCCGGCAAATCGTGGTCAAAGGCGATGATTTCACCCGCTTTCTTTTCAATTGAGCCGAGCGGGAACTTGCCGTTTTCCAATTCTATTACTTCACGGTGACTTCGTTCGCGGTGTTTATAACTTTTGATTTCCGTCCACAGACAAATTTGCAATTTTCTCCCGCTGCGAACGGTAAATCCGTTTTCGTAAATTCTCAGTTCGTCCCCGCGCGTTGAAAAAAGATGCCAAATAAAACCGATGAACAAAATTAAAAGAGGCAGCACACAAACCGGAATGACCTTCCAATCTTCCGAACCGAGATACATAAAAACCCCAAAAACTAAAACGTAGAGAATAACCAAAGGCACACCAAAATAATCAAAACAGCCGCGCCGAACCCGGTGAGCAGTTTCCAATTCGCCGAAAACTTCGTTAAAGTTAGAATGTTGAAAACGGTCATAACTCATTGTTTTGCAGTATTTTAGCCTTTTTCTCGTTGGCTTCGGCTTCGGCAGTTTTGCCGAGTTGACGATAGGCTTTGGCTCTTAAACGGTAGGCGTTGACATTTTTCGGTTCTTTGGTCAGGTAAAGACTGAACATTTTAACCGATTGGTCGGGCAAACCTTTATTGAGCGAAACCAAAGCGAAAATGACAAAGCCCATTTTGTTGTTCGCATAATGTTGCTCCCTTTTTCTTCTCAGGATGCCGGACATCCCGCTAATTCGCTTCCGGTAAATTTGGCGTAGCTCGCGCCGTAAGTCCCGCCGCCCGCGTAGTCCTGAATAATATTGACGTAATAAATCAGGCAATACGGATGATCGTCGGCTGCATTCCGCGCCCAAATTATTCCCTGTTTATAACGCGCCGTCGGAATCCCGAGATTGTTTTTGTCAATCAGCCAGGCGGCTTGATTCAGCCCGATTTTGTGAATCCTGAGCGCGGTGAGATTTTCCAATTCCGCTTTCATCATTTTTTCTTCCGCCGGATTGCGAAAGTTATAAAGTTTCGGGTTAGCCAGATAAAGCGGGAGTTTTTTGGCGGCGGTTGCAGCCAGCGCGTCAAGCATCTCATTAAATTTTTTCCGTTCGTTCGGCTTGGTCAGCCATTTTTTGCTCCATTCTTCACGCGCCTTGGGCGAAACCGCCAGCACGAGCCACTCGTATTCGCCTTTGCCAACCGGATAAGTCCGGGTTTCGGGCGTGTATTCATCCGCCGCTTTTTGGGCTTTGGCAATCTTTTCCAGAAAGAACGTCAGCCGAAAATCCATTTCCTCCTGGGCGAAAACCGTTTGAACTCCAAAGACAAAAATTGTCAATAAAATAAATGTTAAAATTGAATTCTTTTTAATCACTTTTTCTCCTTTTACGAATAACTAGAGCAAATTCGGGGTTAATGTAAGGCAGGCTGTTAGCCTGCCACGCCGTGCGCTTCGCTGCGGCGGCTGAACAGGCTAACAGCCTGTTCTACTTTTTTACCATACACTAAATCCGAATTTGCTCTAATTTTTACGCGGAATATCCCGCAAATAGAACAAAATAGAAGAGGTTAGGTTTTCAACCATAGTGATTTTCCGATTTTATTTCTTGGGGTAAACTGTTGAAAATCGGGGCAATCGCTTTTTTGTCCTTTACCACAACGCTTTAAGATTGCTGATGATGTTGTTGCCAAAATGAATCGGCGGCATTCGACGTTTTTCCTTGCCTTTTTCCGGCACAAATGCTTTTCCGTCATCGAAAGATAACGGAAAATAAAAAATTCCGTCGCCGCCGTGGTCCCGACGTTGTTCCAACCCGCCGGCGTGAATGAGTTCGTGAACGGCAATGACCTTTAAAATGTCCTTTTGCGCCGCGCCGGTAACTTCGTTGCCGCGACGGTCAAAACTTCTTACCTGCGGACTGGCGGGCAGAAAAATATGGGCTTTGAAAATTCCGTCGCTGTCTGCCACGACCGAAGTCAATCCGTGCAGTGAATTCGGGTCGAATCCTTCAATCCGCCTGGTTATTTTGTCTCTGCCGTGTTGAAAGTCGTAAGAAACCGCGCCGTTGCTCAGCCTCATCATCACATTGGCAGTATCTGCATCATTGGCTTTCACATATTTCACTCCGGTTTGGCGGGAAAATCTATTAGACATTATTTGAAATAAGAATTGCCCGCGAATACCGCGAATACCGCGAATATTTTTCGGATTTAACTACCCGGATTCTGCAATTATGCCAAAGATTTGTATTTATTCGCGTTCATTGGCGAAGATTCGCGGGCAAGATTTTGGTTTTGGTTTTCTAAATTCTTATTTCAAATAATCTCTATTGAACGAAGCCAAAGCCAACGCAAAAACATTCGCCCATTGCCCGACGGAAGTTCCGTCAAAAATAGTCAAAGTTCCCGTATCTCTGACCGCTCTTACCCAAGATGTCGCCATTATTTTACTCCTTTTGACTGCCTGCCGCCGCCAACAGTTTTGTCACTATTTCCAAAACGCCTCTGACTCGAATCAAACTGTCGGCGACGTATCCGGGATTAACAAATCCGGTTCTTTTCCAAAACCTAAAAAAATGTCCCTCGTCAAAGATTTCCCGAAACGGAAATAGCCATAAACCTTTCATCCATACTCCCATCAACTATCTTTCAACACTTGACCTTATTATTTTTTATATAATTCAGAACTGTTGGCTGATTCCCGCGCCCTTATCCATTCAGGATCGGTTGAATGATTCCTCTGATTTTTGGAATCTTTTAAATCTTTCATTGTTATCAATGCGCCTCTTACTTTTTTTCCGTAGCCAACATCTATATTACGAATTGAACCACCGAACACACTTGATTGAGCCATTATCATCCGTTTTGCCCAAATGTCCTTACGTCCCTTAGAAGATTCTTTATAGTCAGGGTGAGATAATCCAAGAAAATGTCCGATTTCATGTGCTAATGTCATGCTCAAAATGCCACCACTGTCTGTTTGAATAACAATCCCAGGATTGATCGAAAAATTTTTACCCTCTTTCGAGTCTATGGTGAAACCGAGAGGATCATTATCTACAATTGGTTTAAGTATTTTGTTGACAAAATAAGCATTAATACTTTTGTCAGAATGATGTTCTCCTTTAAACAATTGATCTACTTCACTATCTTTATTGGAGTTAACTTTGTCCAACAGTATAACTTGTCCGGCTTTTATAAATGTGTAAACCGGATTGACAGGATTAACATTAACGGTAAATGATATACCACAGGGCTGCCAAACCGCTTTAACCCTCCTAATCAGGGTATTAGTGTCAGTGATGTTTGCAGTGAGACTATTCCCCGAAGAATCTTGAATAGTTGCAATATGCAAAGTCAGAAGGACTTCTAGTTTTTTGAACACCCAAACGCTCATTGCTCCTATAATCGCTTCTGCGTAAGCGCCATACCGCATCCGAATCTCTATTTCAGATCTATTGGGCATAACCCCGCTTCCGCCTTTGATTCCTGTTATTTTCAACTTTACAGTTTTGGAATTAGGGATGTTATGTTTTCCGTCTTCGGCGGTAACATTCATAACCTTGTCATTACTGCTAAGGACAAATAAGGATGCTTTATCATCAATTCTCTCCCGTTTCATTTCAATAAACACCGTATCGCCTTCGGTAACTCCAACAACCGGTCCTCTGTCGAAACCTAAATTTGGAACCTCACCTGCCCCGGCAAACATTGCAGGGCGAAAGTAACCTCTATCGTCAATATCCGGGTAATTAAGTTCTGGCAGTCCCTCAATCGCCCGTTGAAAACTCACTAAAGAAACTCGTTGTGTTCGATGTAGTTGGTTTTTTGTATTATAAACTGTATATTGAAATGACATTATTCACTCTCCAAATAGTATTTTTAGTTTGTCTTTGACTTCATCGCTTGAGTAATTCCAACCCTCCGCATTAAGATCGTTGTCTGCCTGAAAATTTATAACCGGGAGATCTGTCTTCTCACCGGCTGCCTCTTCAATACTTTCTACAAAATAACCGAGCAAACTTAAACGCTGTTGACATCCTTCAAGAGTGTGTAACTCCTTAATGGAATCTTCAATTGAAATTAAATAGTCCGTTTCAAAAATGGTCAAAATCACCTTTTCCCCTACAGGAATATTCAGGTCAATACCGCCGTCTTTAGCGGTTTTACCTGTTGATTTGAGTCCGATGCCGCTGCTGTCAATCATTTCGACTTCAAACGGAACTCCGGGAATTCCTCTTTGAATGTCCCAACCGCCAATTCCCGGAAACACCTGAAAGTATATTTTCACCTTCAGAATAACGGCAGTATTGCCGTGAGATGTTCCGTCACCTGATTTTGAAAAATCGCCCATTATTTCTCTTATTGCCAGTCGTGTGTTTGCCGCAGCTTTTCACGAGTCGCCGAATCTGCCTCGCCGGTAGCCGACAAGCCGTTTTTTTCTTGGAAAGCGCGAAGTGCCGCTTTTGTTTTCTCACCAATCACGCCATCCACTTTTCCGCAGCCGAATCCCAAATTATTTAGACGCGACTGAATGCCGGTTGTTTTTTCAACCGGATCAAGATGCCCTAGTTTGAGCGAAAACATACCGATAAGTTTTCGTTCACCGTCCGCTTCAGAGAAAAGAACGAGTCCGCCCGTTCGCGCATCCGCCGGAATCATTTCTTCCAATTTACCGTCGCCGTTGGTCGTCCCTTCAAAAGTTTTTTTGTCTATCTTTAATTCGTAACGAACGTTGGCGAACGGCTTGTCGTCGTGGTCCTTAACCGTCAACCGAAACAGGGTTTTCTCACGTTCCAACTTGAATATGTGTCTTTGCTCCGTTACGGCGTCAACTTCTTTAATTTCTCTATCGGGAATAAATACTATATCGTCCGGATAAAGAATATTCGGATTTGGACGAGTTGTTTTCAGTCGGCTGTTATTCGGATGGTTGTATATTGTCCGATAGTCAAGAAAACCATACTTTTTCGCCAGACTCGAAAGACATTCACCCTGTTTTACAAAATGTTCCCGGCTCATAATCGTTACCTTAATTCAAAAAAACACAGAAATTGGTTTTATTGAATCAACATTTGCAGATCGTCATTAGCAAAGCCATAAAATCAATTTTCTTTTATCTTTCAAATCATTTCTCAAAGACTTGTTTTTTATCAACCTTTTGGTCTCCAATCAGGTTTATTCCAATTGGGATTACTCATCCTGAGTTTCCAGTTTCCAACTAAACTCGGCTCGTTAACCACAATAGTTAAGGTTCCTGAGTTAACTCCTCCAACTGAAAACCAGGGTTTTGGCGGATGTTTTTCAGGATTAGGAAGTTTGCTCCAATTTGCACCGACAAAAGCAAAGAAGGATTCTTTATTTTCATTTAATACAATAGAAAATCCTTGTCCTTCGACAAAATTCCATTCCCAACTTCCGCCGGTATTGTAACCTCCGCCAACTAAATCCCAGCCTCCATTAATGTCTATACTCAATACCGCTAGCCGTTTGCCGCTCACGCCAAATACATCCAAAACAAATACTGACATAGCTCTTTCCTCTCGTAATTTTTCTTATAATTATTTCAATTTTCTTCGCCGAATTTCATAACCTGTCCACTGGCTCTAACTCCCTTTCGATTTGCTTGATAATTTGGAAAAATATTTTCAATTTTTTCCGACTTTGCCAATTGTTCGAGATTCTAAAAATTGTTTTTGATAACCCGAATCGGCGCGGCTTTAAACGCCGTCAGACTCTTGATTAACTTTTCCAAATCCGCGGTTTTGGCACGATCTTAAGGATTAACGACCCACATTTTCTTCGTTTTCATTCCGAATTTATGCTATAATTCGCCAATCGCCGTTATGACCGGAATGGTAGGATTTGTTTGCCGGAAAAGTCCTGAAAAAACGATGGAATTTTGATGAAAAATTTTTGAAAGCCTCTTTGATGATGCCGAAAACGGTTCAATTTTATGAATTCGCCAATTTTCGCCTGGATGTTTCCCAAAAAACTTTACGGCGCGACGGCAAACCTGTGCGGCTCACGCCAAAGGTTTTCGACACGCTTCAAATATTTTTGGAAAACGCCGGACAACTGCTGGAAAAAGACGATTTGATGCGGAAAATCTGGCAAGACAGTTTTGTTGAAGAAAGCAATCTAACCTCGAATATCAAAATGCTTCGGAAAGCGTTGGGCGATAACGCCGCCCGCCCGCAATTTATCGAAACCGTTCAGCGTCGCGGTTATCGTTTTATCGCCGATGTCCGCGAAAAATCGGAAGAAAAGTCTCCGGCGCAAACTGATGTTCAAAACACGGCGAAATCGAACGCTTACCGAAAGTTTTTAATTGCGGCTTTTGCCTGCATTTTGATTGTGATTTTTTCCGGTTTTTGGTATGTGCGGAGCAAAAATCTGAACAAGGACGCGCCTGTTTTATCCGCGCCATTTTCTTTGGAAAAACTTTCGACCAACGGAAAAGTTCTCCGGGCGGTCATCTCGCCCGACGGGAAAAATTTGGTTTATGCTAACGGAGCGTTTACGGAGAAACAAAGTATTTGGCTCAGACAACTTGAATCGGGCAACAATACCGAAATTATTCCGCCTTCCGACCACACTTATTTCGGGCTGGAGATTTCACCCGACAGTAATCTTCTATATTTCAACCGCAGTTCAAAAACAAATTCGCAACAGGACATCTACCGCGTTTCGATTTTCGGCGGAATTCCAAACAAGATTTTAGATAATACGGAAGGCTGGATGAGTATTTCGCCCGACGGCGCGAAAATTTCGTTTGTCCGCTGTCCGCGAGGCGAAGAGGAAAACTGCTCCTTGCTGATTGCCGATGCCGCCACCGGAAAAAACGAGAAAAAACTTGTCTCGCGCCCACGCCCGTTTCGCATCGCCGACAATCAATTTTCACCTGACGGAAAAACAATCGCCTTTGCCGTCGGACAATCGCAGAATGCCGCGAATGAATTCGGCTTAATGGAAGTCAATCTCGAAAGCGGTGCGGAACGTGAGCTAACCAAAGAAAAATTTTTCAATATCAGAGGCTTAGCGTGGCTTCCTGAAAATAGCGGATTGCTGATTACTGCTTCAAGAATTCCGACCAAACAATTTCGTATCTGGCAAGTTTCTTTTGCTTCGGAGTTGGTTCAACCGCTAACCAAAGACTCGGAAAATTATGCCGAATTGAGCTTAGATAAAGAGGCGGCAAATTTAGTTTCGACACAGGTTTCACAAAATCATCACCTCTCAGTTTTGAATCGGGAAAATCTTTCAAATCCGCGAATGTTGGCTGATGCTTCCAGAGTAATCTTCGCGCCGGACGGAAAAATTTTCTTTGCGTCACTGATGTCGGGTAACGATGAAATTTGGAGCATTAACGCCGATGGAAGCGGGCAAAGACAGATAACCAACGACACGGCGGATGATACAGACCCGATAGTTTCAGCTAATAACAACGCAATTTTTTTTAATTCAAACCGGACGGGCAATGCTCAGGTTTGGCGGATGGATTTGGACGGAAGCAATCAAATCCAAATTACCCGCAATGAACCCGGCTCACCCGTTTTCGTCTCGCCGGATGGACGTTGGCTTTATTATCATCACAGTTTGAGCAAAACGCTTTGGAAGATTCCGACCAAAGGCGGTCAGGAACAGTTAGTTTTGAATAAATTCGCTCATCATTTTGCCTTTTCGCCCGACGGGTTACAGGTCGCTTTTTTGGTCAATCAAGAAGCAGACAGATTCATCGAAGTTGTTTCGCTGGCTGACGGACAAATCGCCAAAAGTCTTAAAGTTACCGACCAAAAACCCGCCATCAACGAAATTTATTGGATGCCTGACGGGAATGGAATAGTTTATGTTTCCGCTGAAGACAATCAGAATTTTTCCCTGCGGCTGCAACCAATAGACGGCGGGACATCACAAAAAATTGCCGATTTTGGAACTGAGCAAATCAATTCATTTGCCATCTCGTCCGATGGAAAAAATTTTGCTGTTGTCAAAGGCGGTTGGCGACACGATGCAGTTTTGTTGAAAGGGTTACAATAAACTGCTTTTTCCACTTTCAATCAGACAAAATCATTTCCGGCGTTCTAATTTTCGATAACAGCAATTTCTGAATACATTTTTCTCGACTCCTTTTTTTATTGGTTAACTGAGATTGGTTTGAACTAAAACTCAGCTTTTTCATACCATATCGTATTGTGTTTATTCTATTTCCGACATTAAAAACAGGAAACGCAACTGCAATTTGTTTATAACCTCTCATTTCTCATTTCGGTTTTCCATCGGCATATAAATTGCTTGTAAATACAAGCAAAAGTTGAAGAAATTCGACTTCCCTGCTTTCCCCTGATACAAAAGCAAAAAAGGAGAAAAATATATGCGTTTAGCGAAGAGTTGGTTATGGCTATTTTTGCTATTATCCGTTTTATTTACGAATAGTGCATTTGGAAATGTGTCCGATGATGAAACGCCGGAGATTACGGCGCGAGTGGCGCGAATCAGTTTTTTGCGCGGTGATATACAGATCAGACACGCCGACAGCCAAAATTGGGAACGGGCGACCAATAACTTGCCGATTGTCGAAGGGGACGAGATTGCCGCCGATTCGAATACACGGCTTGAAATTCAGTTTGACAGCCGCAATTATCTGCGTCTTTCGGCAAATTCTTACTTAAAAGTTACAACTTTGCGTGATGAAGGAATTGCTTTGAGTTTGCCGAACGGAAGTTTGAGTTTGCGCGTTTTGGAATTTAACAAAGATCGCGGATATTTTGAGATTGACGCGCCGAACACGACTGTTTCCGTGCAAAAGGCGGGAATTTACCGGATTGACGCGGGCAACAAAAATGATAAACAGGTTCGTATCAGCGTAACTGACGGCGGACAAGCGCAAGTTTATTCGGACAATTCGGGTTTTACGATTCGCAACGGACGCAGCGCACGAATTTATTTGGACGGTAATAATGCCGGCGAATGGGAAACGACCGATGCTTCACGCTACGCCGATGATTTTGACCGATGGGCGATAGAACGCGATGCGATCATTGCTAAACGTATTCGTGATTCAAATTATGATAAATATTACGACCGTGACATCTACGGTGCGGAAGATTTGAACGAATACGGTGATTGGGTTTTTACCCGCAATTACGGTTACGTTTGGAAACCATATCGAACTTCGGTTAATAGTTATTCGGATTGGTCGCCGTATCGATACGGGCAATGGCGTTGGATTCCGCCTTATGGTTGGACGTGGGTTAATGACGAGCCGTGGGGTTGGGCAACTTATCATCACGGACGTTGGGTATATGACAACGGTTGGTATTGGTCGCCTTACGGACAATACCGCGCCCGCCGAAGTTGGTGGTCGCCGGCTTTGGTCATTTTCGCGTCCGTCGGACACAATATTTGTTGGTATCCTATGCCATATAACCGCAGATATTACGATTATAATCACCGCCACAATACGACTGTTATCAACAATAATATAATCATCAACCCGACTCCGCCCCCGCCGGTCGGACGTAGGACATTTGACCGCAAGCCGGTCGATTTTGAAGTTCCGCCAAGCGGGGTTGTCGCCGTGGATGCGAAATATTTCGGCAAAGGAAAAAAAGATTTTTGGATCGCGCCGCCTGAATTAGCCCAAGATGTTCTGGCAAAATCGCCGTCTGACATTAATAATCTGCCGATTCTTCCGCCTAATTTGGAATCCAAAGATAAGACGGGTTTTGAAAGAACTGAAAGACCGGTTAAAACAGGTGCGACCGATAGAAAGATCGGAGTTTCGATGGACGAGAAATTGCGAAAAGAACGCATTTACGGCAATCGATCTCCCATCGATAAAAGTCCGCCAAATGAAGTAAGAGAAGAAGTAACAACCGAAAGGCGCGATACCGGCGCAATTAAGCGGCAACCGCGTCCCGTTGTCAATCAAGACAATAATTACTCCGATCCGAGCAAATCACCGCCGAGAGAAGCTGCGTCCGAAGATACACCGATTCGACCGACCGGCGGAAATCCCGACACCGGACGTAAAAACATTCCCGAGCGCAAGCCGCGTGATAACAATGACGACAATAAAAGATTACCGCCGAGTTATTCGCCGCCAAATAAACGTGATAGCGAGGAACCGACCAATGAACCGCCGCAACGACAACCGCCGCGTTCCGAACCGCCTCAACGACAACCGCCACCGCGTTCCGAGCCGCCGAAACCGCGTGTTGATCCGCAACCGCCAAAGCAAGAAAAGCCGCAACCGGAACGCAAAAGCGATCCTTCCCGATCAAGCGACCGGAAAGAGCAACCGCAGGATAATTGAAAATTAGGATAACAGAAGATTAAGAGATGGAGTGCGCGACCTTGTTTGTCATCGCGCACTCTTTATTTTGATCAGTTTTGCAGAAAAATATCTTTATTTATGGCTAACGGGTTGCCGATAGCCACAAAGCGGATGTTTTTTATATATTTATTGGAAACCGCCTGAATATCTTTCGGTGTTACCTCACGAATTTTATCCAAAAACGTAAAAGAATTGCGCCAGCCGCCGCCGATCAGTTCGTATTTGGCAAGTTCGAGAGTTTGCGCGGCATTTGTTTCCTGTCCGAGATAATAAGTCGTTAGATAAAGTCCCGAAACGCCGGAAATTTCCTGATCGTTGACTGCTTCGGTCTTTAGATTTTTTATCTCATTGAGCATCACGCTGACCGCCCGATTTGCATCAACGGCGGTTACATAGATACTTGCTGTGTTCGCTGCAAACGTATTCAATTCGGCATTGGGTGCGTAAGAAAGTTGGCGTTTGTTGCGAACTTCTTCAAAAATCCGGTCGCGCAAAATCGTCATTGCGACACGCATCGCGGAATAATCAGGACTGCCCAAAGCAGGTGCGTTGAAAATTCCCTGAATATAATTAGTCGGTAATGTCCGGGAAGTTACATCGAGCGTCGCCTTCGAAAAATCGAGCGCGGGATAAGGTTCTTCCTTGTAATCGCCACGCGGCAACTTGCCAAAGGATTTGGTCAGAATTTTTTTTAATTCCTTAGCATCTATATCCCCGACAATCACCAACAGCAACCGCGAAGTTTGCAAAATCTTTCGATGATAAGAGCGTAAATCATTAGCAGACATTTTGCTGATAGTTTCGGATGTTCCGCTGGTATCGTTAGCGTAGGGATGTTTGGCATAGACAACACGATCCTGTAAAACCTGCAAAAAATTGTCGTTATCAGTTTCCTGTTCTCTCAATCCGGTCAAAATTTTATCACGGACAAGTCCAACGTCCTTCGCTGCAAAAGTCGGATGCAAAGCGATGTCGGTAAAAATTTTCCAAGAACGATCAAAGTTTTGACGCGTCGAGGCAAAGCTCAGAACGCTGTAATCGTTGCTTGAACTCGAACCGACGCTGCTGCCTGTTTTAGCAAGTTCTTGTCGTAAAACCTTACGCGGAAATTTTACACTTCCTTCGGTGGCGACATTGAGCATAAAACTCTCGATACCGGCGTTTTTGTCGCTGATATTTCGTGCGCCGCCGCGAATAAAAAGACCGGCGGCAACCGTCGGTGCGCTCGTTCGGCGTTTGACCAAAACCTTCAAACCGTTCACGTCAAATTCAGTCACCAGATCAGCCTGATCCGCAATGCCCGGTTTGCTTGTTTGAGCAAAGTTAAGCGAGATAAAAGACAGACAAATAAATGTTAAAAAAGCGGTTTTTTTGATAAATTTCATTTCTACTTTCCAATCAAATCTTCTTGTGTAATTTTGGCTTGGGCTTGTGCGCCCGATGAAATTAGCGCAATACTAATGTGCGGTTTGCCTTGAATGTATGTTTTGACATAGCGATTGGTGTCTGTCCGCGACACGGCACGCAGATTTTTATAGTAACCGCGAAAATAATCTATTCCCGTTGAAGACCACCAAAATCCGAGCGTGTGCGAATACTCACTGAGTTTTTCACGGTCGAATAAATCCCGCGCTTCGAGCAGTGTTTTCGCGTTTTGCAACTCTTCGTTGGTAAAATAATCAGGCTTATCAAATTGCGCGACTTCGGCGTAAGCGGCTTTGAGTGCGGCTTTTGCCTTGTCCGGCGTGGTTACCAAAGTTAAGGCGATCGGTCCGACATTTCTTTGTGTATAATAACCAATATCTGCGCCGACGGTTAAACCCGAATCAACTAAGGCGCGTTGAAAGCGCGAATTCGGTTGCGTCAAAATATACGAGAAAACGTCCGCCGTATAAGTCGCCGCGTCATCTTTGCCGATTGAAGGTCCTTGCCAACCGATTTGGATAAGCACATTTTGCACGGGTTGTTCGACGATAATGCCCTCGCTTTTTGTCAAAGCCGGATGTTCGACCAACGGAAATTCTTTGAACGGTTCAATTTCGCGTCGTTTCCAACTGCCGAGATTTTGCTCGGCTAACTTAAAGACTTCATCAGGATTAACATCGCCGGTTACGACTAAAGCCGAATTATTCGGCACATAATAGCGCGATTGAATCAGGCGCATTTGATCGGTTGTCGCCGCGCTGACGGTTTCGCGTGTGCCGAGCGGATTTTTGCGCGTCGTAAATTTGTAGAAGAGTTTATCGTTGAGAGCACGGCTCAAATAGAAAAACGGGTTCGATTCGTTGCGGTCGATTTCGCCGATAACGACCTGCTTTTCCTGCTCGAATTCGTTTTCGTCAAACGTCGGATAGCGAATCGCATCATTAATAAAACGCATTGCCGTCGTCAAATACGGACTCGTCGTGGTGAAATAGTAATTGACGACTTCTTCACGCGTCGTGCCGTTATAGGTGATGCCGAGTTGTCCGATGTCGCCCAAATAGCTGACGTTTCCGATTTCAGGTTTAAATTTTAACTGCGCGGCACAATTGTTTTGAGCAAAGAATTGCGGCGAATTGCTAAACTGTTCACATCTAAAAAGAGCAACTGCCCGATTCGGCTTGAAGAACATATGTTCGTAAAGATGCGATAAACCGTTTAATTCCGGCGGTTCGGTAAAAGAACCGTTGCGAACGGCGATTTCTACCGTTACCAGCGGCACGGAAGCATCCGGCAAAACTATAACCTCCAAACCGTTCGATAAAGTCTTATTGACAAAAGGAACTTCGATGCCTTGCTGAACCGTCGAGGTTTTCGTCGCTGACGGTGCGTTTTTGGGAACAACTTTAGTTGTTTGTGCAAAAATGCTGTAAGTTAAAATTGATAAAATTAGAAGCGAGTTTAAGAAAATTTTTTTCACTCTGTATTTCTCCACAGAAAGTTTTAAGTCATTGCTTTTACGCAATTTTGTGCGAAAAAGTTATAATACATAAGAATCTATCACAAAAGGATAAACATTATGGAACGAGACAATATGATGCACGGAGCGCGAACCGCGTTGAATCAAAATATGGAAATGCGCGAATGGTGCGAGAATTTTCTGAAAAACCGTGAACGCGAAACAAA
Organism: Acidobacteriota bacterium; assembly: GCA_031359215.1. Lineage (GTDB taxonomy): Bacteria > Acidobacteriota > Blastocatellia > Pyrinomonadales > Pyrinomonadaceae. The sequence continues at coordinate 32,325 of JANMAA010000271.1, forward strand.
ACCCGAAATGTCCGATGAAGAATTTGAAAAACATTGGAAATATCACAAACCCGAAATTATGCACGCCGGAGCGGCAGATTCCGTGCAAGCGTATAAAATGCGGGAAAAGTAAAAAAGTATCAAGACGGCGTTTCATCATCTTTGGCAGATACTTCAGCAACCTTAGTAAATGCGTTACCAGCCGAAGAAGATGCTTCATCTACTCAAGAAAATGCTCCATCTTCTTCAGCTAATGGAACATCTTCTATGGTTGATACGCCATCTGCTTGAGTTAATGCTTCATCAACTCAAGAGAATGCTCCATCTACTTCGGTTGATGTTCCATCTACTCAAGTTGATGAAGCATTTACCTGAGAAGATGGAACACCAACTTGAGTAGATGGAACACCAACCTGCGCTAAAACTGCAAAAATCAATGATTCAGGCATTTTTCGGAGTTTTTTCTTGTTTTAACGTCCATTAATATCGTGTGCAATAGCATCTTTGAGTGTATAAGCATAATTTTACCGTAAATAATTCCGCTATTTTAATCCTTATCACTCTTACTTATGTCGTCGAATGTAAAATATGCAATCGCCGAATCGTGGTCGGAAAATCTTTCAACGCGGGTGTCATCATTGCGATAGATTTCAGGGAAATCAGCATTTAGATGAGCAAACCCGAAACCGTTGACATATTTTTTCATCGCCGCATTGACGAGGAAATGATCGAGCGCCTGTCCGTTACCGTCGAAACTGTATGAATATTTTTGGTCGGGTTTTATCAAATCAACGAGGTTCGTTAAATCAGGATTTACAAGGTCTTCCGAAAAATTCATCACGCCATCTTTCGGTGCGGGCATGCCTTTGATAGTGCCGATGGTGTCGCCGATTCCGTCGTTAAACTGATACGCATTAAAATCGCCGAGTAAAATCATTCGCTCTTGCGGATTTGCCTGTTGGCGTTCCTGCACGAATTTGGCTAAAAATTCAGCTTGCAATTTGCGTTTCAAGCGAACCCGTGCGCCGCCGTCTTTCTGATCGTCAACACCGAGAAAGGATTTCAGATGATTGACAACAACCGTAAACTCAAATGGTTTGTTCGTTTTGGGATCATCAATCGAAGCACGAAGCATCAACGGGGTTCGATCATTTAATAAAGCATCTTCTTTATTGTTAGGATTTGTGAATTTTTCGTCTTTGCCGAATTGTTTAACTTCGATAACTTTTACCCGCGAAGATTTGACTAAAAAACCCGAATCAATGCCGCGCGGATCGTTTCCCTCGATTAAATAGGCTTCATATTTCGGATTCGGTTTGCCGCTTGCCGTTGCATCTTCGTTAATTTTTTTGGCGAGTCTTTTTATTGCCGAGAGATTTTCGACTTCGATTACACCGATAACATCAGGCGTTTTCAAATAATTGCGAATTGCCATCGAGATTTTTTTCAGACGCTTTTCAAAGGCTTCGGTCGTAACTATGTCTTCCTTCATCGCCGGATCGTCTTCGTCATCAAAAAAGTTTTCTAAATTCATTCCGGCAACGGAAAATTGGTTGTCCTTTATGTCAAACAAAGGTGCGGCTTTTAGCGAGCCTGAAATAATCGGCTTGCTGTCCGCGTCAACATAGATCGTGTAAGTTCGATAAGCATAATGCAAAACGCCGCTCAAATTTTTGATTTCGGCGAAAGCGGTTGTGTCAATCGTCTGTGCGCCGAGTTGCGCGGTGCTTTCGACACGAATTCTTTCGGGATTATTATCAAAAACGGGAATTTTCGGGAAATCTTTCTTTATCTTTTCAGTATAATCATAAATTTCGATGCCTTTTTCGCGGAAAGGTCTGGCAAAACCTTTTAATACACCATAAAAAACACCGTTTGATTCGGATGTTGCATTTTTGTCGTCAACTCTGCCGCCGGTTGGTGCAACGACCGTCATTGTTTCAACCTGAACGCGCATTCCCTCGTATTTTTCGAGTTCGTCAATCGTGCCCGAACTAAAATCGGTCGATGCCAAAATTACCGGTTTCGGTAAAGGATTATTTTTCGATACGACTTGTATGGTATCCGTTCCTTTCTTCATCGAAAGTTCCGTAACCGACAAACTCAAAGGTTCGGACTTTGGCTTAAATTCGTCAATAAAACCCGTAACCGACACGAGATTTCCAATAGTTGCTTCGACTGCCGGCTCGGATTTGGTAAAGACATAAATGCCTTCGGAAGTTTTCGGATTGTTATCCGCTTTGCCGTCAGGCGTTTGCAGAAAAAAGCCGTTTCGCGTTCGGGCGGTGACAATTCCCGTCAGACGTGCTGCTTCGCCAAAATACGGTGAAGCATTTTTTTCACCCTGAACATCGCTTATCAAACGGTCTTTTTGCGCGTAAGCCGTAACCATTGAACAACATACGGCAAGCATTATAATAAAAGTAAAACGCAAAAACTTTAGCGAATTACAGAAAAAACCGAAACTTGAAATTTGAAATTTTGAACTCATTTATTGACTATCAACCCTTCTTTCTAGTAATGTCTGCGTAGTTTTCGGAACATTCGAGAAAAAATCGTAACCCGTTATATTTTCGACCGCATCAACTCTGACTCTAAAGGTGCGCCACGGTGCGTTGATGTTTACCGGCGGTTGATTCGGAACAATTATTGCGATGGTGCGCGTTCCTTTGCCAACCCGCTGTAAATCGTTATTGCCGTTTGGCAAAACCAATACCACTTTCCAGGTAATTTGCGGCACAACTATTCTGCCCTGTGCAATCGTTCCGACATTTCCGGCAACTCCTGAAAAAATGTAAAGTTCATTTCCTTGACTAGCCAAGGTGCGGCAATAGTTTTCAAAATCCGCCCACGGTCCCTGGTTGTTAGCAGCGAGTTGCGGAACAATGTTGGTCATCAAAAACGTCGCCGAATTATCAGGCACGGAACGAGTCCGATCACCCGACGGACACATATGTCCGCGATCAAACCCCGAACCCGAATAATCGGTATCCAAAACCTGATACCAGCCGTTCGGCAGAGCCGGATCGGGACGAAAATCGTCTTGCCGCGAAGTAGTTCCGATCCAACTGCTGTCCAGCCGCCACGCCACCCAATTTGCCGTCGCTTTACTCCGATTGTATGAAAGCGAATACTGCGCTTTAGTCAGCAAAAAGTTGTTTTCATTAGCAACATTAGTTGTTGCATTGCTCGGATTTCCCAAAAGCAACGGTTCTTCGCCAGCCGCCGGAGCGTCAATGAACAGACCGATCGTTACATTCGTGCTTCTTCCCTGAGCATCTGAAGCAGTTGCCGAAACACTTGTCGGACCGCCGACCGTATTGGCGGGAATTGTTGCCAGATATGAATAAAGATTGTCGCCCGCCGTTACATCACCATTTGTCCCGTTATCAAAAAACTGTTGGCTGGCTGAACCGCCGATGTTGGTTAAATTACCAACTACCGTCAGTCCGGTGCTTGGCGGATTTGTTGCCGGAAAAACCGAAACCGTTAAAAGTGTCGTCGCATTTGGCGCGACCGTGCTCGGACTTGCCGCGCCATTGGCTAAAATGGTTGTTCCGCCGCCGGAGCATTCACTCGGCGAATTGCTCGCATTTCGGGGAGCCGAAGGCGTGAGCGTCGAAAAATCATTTGCATTGTTATCTGTATCCTGACAGCCGTTGTTCAAACGGGCTTTGCTGTTGTCGCCGGTTGTCGGAGCCGCCGGTGTAATCGCCGTTTCAATAAAAGCATTGGTCGCCGATCCATAACCGACCGAATCGATTATGACACCCGTATTAAGTGCGCCGTTGCGAACCGCTAAACCGCCGCCCGTAACAGACATCGAACAAGAGCAGGTAGTCGGATTATAAGTAATATTTGGAGTAACCGAGCCGTTATAATTGGTCGAAGCGATCAAATAATAACCGCCTACCGGAATTATCGTGCCGGTTGTCCACGCAACAAAGGCAACATCATTCGTGCCGCCCGCCGAGCGATAAACCAGCCGATAGCCGTTTAGATCGACACTGCTCGAACTCGTATTGTGAAGTTCGATAAATTCATCATTTGCCGTATTACCGGGCGTATCGCCGGTAACTTGAAACTGACTGATAACAATGTTGGGGGAAATAGCGATAGTTTCCGGTGCCGGAGTTTCGCCGCTTTGCGCGGTGCTTTTAAAGTTCAAGCCAAACCAGCACGCAAAAATAATTAATGCTATTAAACAAAAGTAAAAACGCTTCATTTGTAAAAAAAATCCTTATTAAATACTAAAATCAGGAAGGAAAAATTGTCTTCGTTACTAATCTTTTACCACATTTTTCAAAAGCCCGACAATTGAAACCCGCATTTGTTAATAAAACAGACATAAACCGGAGCGCGATCTTCGCTAATAAGACTCCGGTTTATGCCTGTTTAAAAATTTATACACATTTTATCGAACATCCGCGTTAAATGTAATTTCTTTATTTTTAGGCGGATAACAAACCTCGTTAGTGCAAGCCTGAAAACGAACGACGGCACGAACTTTGACCGTGTTGCCCTTATAATTCGCCGGAACGGATAAATTAAATGTAAAAACTGTGCGACCTTCATAAACATTGAGCGTATCGTCGGAAAATCCGAATTTACGATTTTTCCCGCGCGGATAACGAACTGCGCTTATTTTTGCTCCGACCACACTGATTTTCGCGGTTGTCGGAATGGCAAAGTCGCTTCCCGGACTACTTGAATTAACGTGCAAACCACCCGGAATATCCATTACGATTGTGCCGCGTGCCGAACCGCCGCGTTTGACCGTGCCGATTGAACCATTGATTGTTTGAGCATTTGTTTCCGCGAAACTGCCCGCTAAAAAGATAATTGTTACAGTTAAAATTCCAATAAATAAATGTTTTTTCATATTTTTTCTCAGTCAAATAAATGATGTTGTTTTGCTATGCCGGGATGCTTTTATTTTAGCCGAAAGCTATTTAACATTTCATCAACCCGCTTCTTATAATCATCCCGAAAGGCTTGCAAAATTTTAATTTGCAGATCATAGACCTTTTTTTGCCCGAAACTTTCGACGATTTTATGAAAGATGTAAAATGAACTGTCGCCCTCGCTTTTCTCGGTTTCCAATAGCTGTATTTTTTGATTTTCGGGCGTGTCCGTTCCGTATTTTTCCGACAAGACCTTATCGCTTTCAGATTTGACTTTTTTGCAAACCTGTTTAAAGTTCAAATCTTCAGAAACCGTCAGGTAAACCTGTGCCTGCCAGATATTACGTTCATTTTTTTCTCCGTAATCTCTCGAATAAGCCTCGAACGCATATTCGGAAGCATCGCGTATCGGATTCACCAATCCCGTCGGCTTAACAAGGCTGAACTCGTCCGTTTCAATAATTTCCGGTTCAAAGGCACGCGCCGCGCTATTTTTGATTTTTGTCGAAACAATAACCATTATCACGACCAAAACCACGCCGATAATAAGAATTTCCATAAATGTTTAGCTTGAAATCTGAACTAAATTCGGCGCGTCTTTCGCCGCAAGTTGTCCGCAAGCCGCATAAATATCACGTCCACGCGGACGGCGCACATATACCGAAACTCCTTTCGCTTCTAATATATCTCTGAACCGCTCGATTTGTTCCCGACCCGGCGGAATATATTCAAGCGGTTCTGCCGAATTATGCGGAATAAGGTTGATCTTGACGCGGTTTAGTTCATAACGATTTAATAGATTAGCAAGTTGTCGGGCGTGTTCGTCGGTATCGTTCACGCCGCCGAGAAGCACATATTCAAACGTGAATCGCTCATTTTTTCGCAAGGATTTTTCATATTCTTTCGCCGCTTTGAGCAATTCTTCAATGTTCCATCGCTTATTTATCGGCATCAGTTTATCGCGCAATTCGTCGTTCGGTGCAGAAAGTGAAATCGCCAAATTCGGACGTTTTTCAAGGCGCGTGAACTCGTGAATTTTCGGCACGATTCCCGCCGTCGAAACCGTAACACGATTCGGCACGATAAAAAGTCCGTCTTCATCCGCCATAATTTCGAGTGCTTTTATCAAATTTTCAAAATTCAAAAACGGTTCACCCGCGCCCATTCCGACGAGATTCGTGCCGTGCGGAGTTTCCGCGCCCGCACCATAAACGTCGTTGAGAACAATAAGTATCTGCTCAATAATTTCTCCGACGGTTAAATTTCTCAATAACCCTAATTTTGCCGTCAAACAAAAATCACATTTCAACGGACAACCCGATTGCGACGAAAAACAGATCGTATCGCGGTTTTCGGTTGGAATAAAAACGGTTTCGACAGGAAAATTGTCGTGTGTTTTCATCAAAAAACGTCGTGTTCCATCGGTTGAAACAAAACGCGATTCGACGCGAAGGCTTTTTATTTCTGCGACTTCCGCGAGTTTATCGCGCAAAGATTTCGGCAAATCGGTAATTTCTTCAAAAGTATTAACCCGTCTTTCGTGCAAGCCCTTAAATATTTGCATCGCACGATATTTCGGTTCGCCGATATTTTCGACAAATTCAATTAATTCAGTTTTTGAAAAGCCTGTCAGATGAAGTTTCTCGTTCATTACAACTTTATTTTAACGTAAATTTTAATAAAAAGGCAGAAACGAATTTCTAATTAAATTATGATAGACTTTTCAAAAATCTATCGGGCAAATTATTTATGAGCAAAAAAACAGTTGTCGGGCTAATCGCGTTATTGATTTTGGTTTTGGCGATCTTGTTTTGCTCTTGGGCGGGACAAAAAATAACCGAAAGATTAAATGAGATAAATCCTGATGCTCAAAAGCCTTCGACCGATCAACCGGCTTCACCATCCACCGATAATTCTCCGCTTAACCGTTCGCATCTCGCGCTCGGAAATCCGAGCGGCGCAACTGAAAATGCTTCAAATCCTGACAATTATCTACTCGAAAATGATTTTTATGCAGTTTCATATAATCGTCAAAAAGGAATTCCGAATTGGGTTGCGTGGCGTTTGACGAAAAACGATTTCGGCGACACCGACCGTCAAAACGATTATCGTCCGAACGCAAACTTACCGTCGAACTGGTCAAAGATCACGCCGTTCGATTATTCGGGAAGCGGATTCGACCGCGGACATTTGTGTCCGAGTGCCGACCGTTCAAATTCCACCAAAGCCAACAGCGAAACTTTTTTGATGACGAATATGACACCGCAAACGCACGATTTGAATGCCGGACCGTGGGAAAAATTAGAGTCGTATTCAAGAAGTATGGCGCGTCGCAACGTCACGCTTTACATCATCGCCGGACAATATGGCGATAAAGGAAAAATCAAAAATAAAATAACCGTGCCGACAAATTTCTGGAAAATTATCGTCGTATTGCCGAACAATGCCGGTGTTTCGACAATCGATCAAAACACACGAGTTATCGCCGTTGATATGCCAAATTCCGAAGGAGTTCAAAACGAAAATTGGCGAAAATTTCGCACCACCGTTCGCCAAATCGAACAACGCACAAACTATATTTTCTTTTCAAACTTGCCCGAAAATGCGCGAAATTCTCTGAAAACAAAAGTTGATGTTCGCACCGATCAATAAAAAAAGCCAAACGATTTTCACGCTTGGCTTTTGAGAATTTTATCAACTCCAATTTTACCACCACGAAGTTTTTTTCTTTGACGACGAACCGCCGAAAATTCCGCCGAGAACGCCGCGCACGATTTGACGACCGACATTACTGCCGACTGCCCGCGCCGCACTTTTTGTAAACGCTCCAAATGCCGAATCGCCGCCGCTTGATGCTGCTCTTTCGGCTCGCGCTTCTTCCTTGGCTTGTTTTTCGGCTTCTTCCTGCGCGGCTTTGGCTTCTATTTCGGCTTCTGCGATCTGTGCCGAGGCTTCGCTTTTCGCCTTTAGCATTTCATACGCCGATTCGCGGTCAACGACCGTTTCATATTGTCCGGCAACGAGCGAATTCGCCAATAATTGCTGGCGTTGGTCGGGTGAAACAGGACCGATATGCGAATGCGGCGGAATAACAAAAGCGCGTTCGACCATCGAAGGAATACCTTTTTCGTCCAAAAATGAAACTAATGCTTCACCGACTCCGAGTTCGGTAATTGCTGTCGCCACATCAATTTCGGGATTCTGGCGGAAAGTTTCCGCCGCCGCTTTGACACCTTTTTGATCCTTCGGCGTAAAAGCTCGAAGCGCGTGCTGAACGCGATTTCCAAGCTGTCCCAAAATGCTTTCGGGAATATCAACCGGATTTTGCGTCACGAAATAAACGCCGACACCTTTTGAACGAATCAGGCGCACGACCTGTTCGATTTTATCAACGAGAGCCTGCGGCGTGTCGTTAAAAAGCAGATGCGCTTCGTCAAAGAAAAATACGAGTTTCGGCTTTTCCAGATCGCCGGCTTCGGGCAGCATCTCGAAAAGTTCCGAAAGCAGCCACAGCAAAAATGTCGAATAAAGTTTCGGCGAATTAAAAAGTTTGTCCGCCGCCAAAACATTTATCACGCCTTTGCCGCTAATGGTCTGCATAAAATCGTTGAGATTTACTGCCGGTTCACCGAAAAAATTCTCTGCGCCTTGCGTTTCGAGTTCGATCAAACCGCGCTGAATCGAACCAACCGACGCTTTCGAGACATTGCCATATTCGGCTTGAAATTGCTCGGCGTTTTCACCGACGTATTGCAACATCGAACGTAAATCTTTAAAATCCAACAACATTAACCCGTTCGTGTCGGCGATCTTAAAACACAGCGTCAAGACTGCCGATTGTGTATCGTTGAGCTGCAAAACCCGTGCCAGCATCAGCGGTCCCATTTCGGAAACCGTCGCACGCAGCGGATGTCCTTGTTCGCCGAAAACGTCCCAAAGCGTTACCGGACAGCCCGAATACTCAAAACCTTCTTTCAAACCGAGCAGTGTCAAGCGGTCTTCAACCTTCTGATTTCCGCCGCCAACCTGTGAAACGCCCGTCAAATCACCTTTTATGTCTGCCATAAAAACCGGCACGCCGAGATGACTAAAACTTTCCGCAAGTCTTTGTAAAGTAATAGTTTTACCCGTTCCGGTGGCACCGGTAATCAAACCGTGACGGTTCGCTTTATCGGGCAACATATAACATTCCTTCGCATCTTTTTTTGCAACTAAAATTGGTTCTGCCATAATTTTTTTATTTGATCGGGGCTTGAATTTCAGCTAATTTTACTACAATTAGTGAAATCGTCAAACGTAATTGTTCAAAGGTTTTTATTATCAATGATTTCAGCTATTGATACCGGGTAAATAAATGACTAATTAATACTCTGTTTTCTCAAGAATTAAAGCCGAATTTTTTGAGCCGAAGCCGATGCAGTTGCAGAGCGCGAATTTTACGTCGGCATTTTTTTTCGCTTTATTCGGCGTATAATCCAAATCGCAGTTTTCATCAGCGACATCGAGATTTATTGTCGGCGCGATTATATTCTCATTCAGCGCAAGCAGCGTTGCGCCGATTCCTGCCGCACCTGATGCGCCTTGCGGATGTCCGATTTGTGATTTTGTGGCGGATGTCGAAAGTGAATAGGCGTGTTTGCCAAAGGCGTTTTTGATTGCTTGGGTTTCGATTCTATCGTTTAATTGCGTCGAAGTTCCGTGCAGGTTTACATAGTCGATTTCTTCGGGCAAAACTCCCGCGTCCTGCAATGCAAGTCGCATCGCCCGCGCCGGTTCAACGCCGTTTTCTTCCAAACGAACGCGATGATAAGCGTCGCAAGTCGAACCGTAACCGGCAATTTCGGCATAGATTTTCGCGTTTCTTTGCACAGCATTTTCCAAAGTTTCCAACACAAAAATCCACGCGCCTTCGCCTAAAACTATTCCCGAACGGTCTTTGGAAAAAGGACGTGAAGCACGTTCGGGCGCATCGTTCCACTTGTCCGTCAAAACCGTCATCAAATCAAAACCTTTCAAAATTCCGAGTGCCAACGGCGCATCGACACCACCCGTCAACATCAAATCTTGTTTGCCAAGCGCGATGTGCTGCGCCGCATAAAATATCGCGTCGGTGGAACTCGTGCAACCGGTCGAAACGATATGCGAAAGTCCGTGCAGTTTAAAAGCCATCGAAAGTTCCGACGATAAACCGCCGTGTGTCGAAGCAGGAATGGTATAAACGCTTGCTTTGCTCACTTCACCCGTGAACCAATATTTGTATTGTTCTTCGGTAAATGCCAAACCACCGCCGCCTGTTCCTAATATCACACCGAAGTTTTGTCTGTCGGTTAAAGACAGACTTTCAGCATTGATATTTGCATCCTGCAATGCCTCCCGCGCCGCCCGAAGTGCCAGCGGAACGGTGCGCGGAACGTGCTTTCTATCTTTTACGCTCAATTCGGCTTGCCAATCAAACCCGCGAACTTCCGCCGCGATTTTTACTTTGCAATCTTCCGTATCGATACTTTCGATTCGGCGGACACCGCTCACGCCGTTTTTTAGAGATTCCCAAAAACTTTCGCGTCCGATGCCGATTGGCGTAACGCAACCAAAACCCGTAATTACGACTCGACGCGGTTTGATAAAATTATTAAACATAAAAATTAAATGATGCTTCGAGAATAGCATTTTCAATCAAACTAAGGCTAATCTTATAATGTTTCAAAGCGTGCGCTTCAATTTATGGAAATTTCCGTTATTATTCCGACATACAACGAAGAATTGACGATTACTAGAACTTTAGATGCGCTTTCGCGGCTGGTAAATGTATCGGAAGTTGTCATCGTGGACGGCGGAAGCACGGATAAAACCGTGGCGATTGTCGAAAATTACGCGCATAAAAAACCGTTTCGGCTGATCAACATCTCAAATTCAAATCGCGGACAGCAACTTCACGAAGGCACAAAGTATGCAACGGGCGATGTTTTTTGGTTTCTTCACGCCGACACGCGTCCCGTGCAGGGTTGTGCGAGACAAATCAAGCAATATATGCGTTATGATGAGATCGTCGGCGGAAATTTCGAGATCATTTTCGACGGTAACAGGCGTTGGGCGCACTTTTTGACGTGGCTTTATCCGCAGCTACGCTCAATCGGCTTGGTTTATGGCGATTCGGCGATGTTCGTGCGCCGCGCAATTTACGAAAAGGTCGGCGGTTTTCGGAATTTGCCGCTTTTTGAAGATGTTGATTTATACAAAAAGCTAATCAAAAAAGGTAAGTTTCAGCATATCAATCTGCCCGTAACGACTTCTTCGCGCCGGTTTGAAAATCGTTCATTCCTCTGGACGTTTGCGCGCTGGTCGATCTTTCAGGGACTTTATTGGTTGGGTGTTCCGCCGCGTCTTTTGGCAAAAAGATATAAGGCGATCAGAGAATAACGATGAAAAATTTAGAAGACGAGAAATTATTAGCGGCGAAAGAAGCCGTCAAATTTATCAAGCCGAATCAAATTATCGGTTTAGGCACAGGTTCGAGTGCAAATTTTGCCATCAAGGAAATCGGTAAAATGGTTGCTGACGGATTAGACATCAAAGGTGTGCCGACTTCCGATAAAACCGAAGATTTAGCCAAATCTTTGAATATTCCGCTGCTTAGTATTGACGAAGTTGACGCGATCGATCTGACGATTGACGGCACGGACGAATTTGACGCGGATCTGAATTTGATAAAAGGCGGCGGCGGCGCGTTATTTCGTGAAAAGATGGTCGCGCGATTGAGTAAAAAAGAAATTATCATCTGCGATTCGAGCAAAAAAGTCGATTTTCTAGGTGCTTTCAAAGTGCCGGTTGAGGTTGTGCCGATTGCTTTAAAGTATGCTAAAAAGCAATTGGAAAAAATAAACGGAATCGGACAAGTGCGCGAAAAAGACGGCGAAATTTTTACAACAGATGCCGGCAACCACATTATTGACGTTGATTTCGGCGAGATTAAAGACGCAAATAATTTGTCGGAAAAAATCAGCGGCATCGAAGGCGTTGTTTGCCACGGGCTTTTCATCGGTTTAGCAACGATGGTGATAATGGCTGAAGATAATAATATTGTGATATTGGAATAAAGTTACGCTTTATTCCATAACTGAATCATCTTATTCCACAATGGAGTCGTCTTGTTCCACAATGGAGTTGTCTTGTTGAACAACCGAATCGTCTTGTTGAAGAATAAAATTATCATTTTGATAAAACCAGTGTTTATTTTGCGGTTTGATATTTCGTTACAGCCTTTTAATACTAAGAAAAAAACTCATTCTCGATCGGCAAGCAAAGTAAAAATAATTAATTTCAATGGAAGGTTTTATAAAAATTTTAGCAGTCGGCATTGGCGGAGCGTTCGGGGCGGTTTCTCGCTATTTAATCAACATCTCACCACTCGCAACTTTGTTTGAAAAATTCCCTTTTCCGACATTTTTTATCAACATCACGGGTTCGTTTCTCATCGGTTTTTTATTCATTATTTTTACTGACAAACTTCAAATCAACGAAAATCTGCGGCTGGCAATTATGGTCGGATTTTTGGGCGCGTTCACGACTTTTTCGACCTTTGAACTGGAAATTTGGAGTTTAGTAAAAGAAAATCAATTTTTCACGGCGTTTCTTTACCTTTTTTTGAGCGTTTCAGTCGGATTCCTCGGCGTTGTTACAGGAATTTGGCTGGCGCGAAAAATTTAAATACCAAATTATAACTGATGTCACGCAAACACTAATTAAAGATGTTTTTGCCACAGATGCACACAGATTGAAGAAGATATTTTGGGATATTTAATGATTTATCCGGCTGTTATCCGATTTAATCCGTGTGCATCTGTGTTAAAAAGTTTTTTGTGTAACATCAGTTATAATCTATCCGCAATTTTCTCCTGAATTTGTAGGACGACAGGCAATTTTAATCACGGCTGATCAAGCCTTGCAAAAGCAGGTTTGCCACGCACACCGTCTTTTCTTCAACTTCTTCGCGCGCGCCGAGTTCTTGCGTCGTTAAGCTGAACGGAAGCAACGAGTTAGTCGCTAAAATCAGTGTGATTGCTATCTCAAGCGCGTCACCTTCGGCAAATTGTTTGTTTTGCTGTCCTTCTTTGATGACCGAAGCAAGGATTTGTGCTTCTTCTGCAAAATACGATTCGCGTCGCGCTAAAAATTGCGGTCGCAACGCGGCGAGAAGATCGTTAAGATTTCGGGTATAATGCTGAACGCTTTCAAAACGATGCAAAACCCGTATTTTTAACATCTGTTTCAACCGTTCGGCTGCCGGTCGGTCGCTTTTAGCAATCGTTACGAGTTTTGCTTTTAATTGCTCGACAATGCGGTCGATATGTGACAAAACGATCTCTTCTTTACTCGTAAAATGCAGGTAAACACTGCCTTTACCGATGCCGACGGCTTTTGCCAGATCGTCAATCGTCATCTTTTTATAGCCATACTGCGAAAGCAATAAATCGGTCGCATCCAATATTGCATCACGAATTTCTTTTTGCCGTGAAGAACTTCTCATATTTTATGACTATTGACCAAATTGCTATTCTATTCAACTTTAGAAGCACTGAAAACCTCGAAATTGTTTCCAAGATTACAAATTTTCAGAAAAGATTAGCTTCTGCGCCTGTTTCACAGGTTTGATTTTCGATTGTAGAATTTCTTGCAGGTGTTGAATGATCGTAAAAATACAAAGTAAAACGCAGACCAGGTTCAGTAAATCCAAATTTGCAAAAAAGCCTGTGCTGATAACAGCTTAAGTCTATTTGAAGGTTTTGCTTCTTTTGGCTAAAATCTCTGAAATAATTGATAATGGATAATGGATAATTTGGCTGACGAATAATCGAATTTATCAAATATCAACTATCAAGTATCCATTATTTAAGTAGTATTTTGCGATAAAAATCTGAAATTTAGATCTACTGAGGTTACATAATTTTGCCTGATTGCAGCGGCTGGGCATTTTACATTTGACTCAAATAATTTCACAATTAGCGGCAGAGAAAAAATGAAACAATCGCCGTCATTGACTATAACGGTGCTGTTCGGGCTTGCGAACTGTTAGAGAAATTCGCATCTTTGCGTGATTTCGATTATGATTTTTCTGCGTTGTGGAATGCGGAAAGCCGTCAAACCGAACTCGAAAAGATCGATAACGGAAAATCGTGCCGGTGCACACAAGTTTGCTTTATTCACGATTCGTTGCGGCATTCGCGCAAGGCACAACTTCTGGAAGTGCCGAAAAATTATTTAACGCGGGAGAATTGGGGATGATAAGAAGTTTATTCGACGATATTGAGGAAAAACCTCAAGCCAAAATTGAAACGATAAATGAACCGGAAGTTCAGGCTGAACCAAAAGATTTGCCTGAAGAGGAAATATTTCAGAGTTTGCCCGATGAAGAGGAAATATCACTCGAAATACCCGACTTTAACGACGGCGCAATGGCAATAGAAACGCCTCGCTTAAATTATGCGGCAACGACGATTGAAACTCCTGATCTGAACGAGAGGACAGCAACGAGTGAAACTTTCGATTTTGATGAAGCCGCAAAGACAACAGATAACTATGATTTAAATGAAGCCGCCGGAACAGTAGAAAATTACAATTTGAGTAATGAAACGCCAAGTATCGAAACACCGATTTGGCATCCGATTGAAATCACATCGGAAATTATGCCGCCAACCGACATTTCGATTCTGCACTATGCAGAAAAAATCGAAGAACCGGTTGAACAGCCTGAAATTACCGTTTCACACACCACAAAAACGATTGACGAATTGCGGATGCAATCAAACACAGCCAACACCAGAGATCAGCTAACCATAACGGAAGCAATAAATGAACCTGTTCGGGTGCGGGCAAAACCCGAATCACTTGCCGAAACCGCCCGTAAAAGCGGACTTGCAATGTCGGCAGCAATAACTTTATTCGGTTCGGTGGTGTTTCTTTTAATTATCGGCTGGTTCGCCGATTTGCTTCTTGGAACTTCGCCGTGGGGAAAGGTTGGCGGAATCATTCTGGGTTCGCTTATCGGGTTCTTTCAATTTTTTAGAATGACTTCGCAAATCCTGAAAGACAAGGACTAATTTGTGAAAATTAGCGCAAATTGCTGTTCTCACTTTGAAATTTTTGCTTTAACCTTATAAAATGCTTGTTTCGCAATGAGCGAAGAATTTAAACCGACAATTTCCGAAGATGTGCCGCCGCCCATTTCTCATACGAGAATTTTGTGGATTATGGCGATCATCTTGATCGTTGCAATCATCGGCAGTTTGATTTTTGCGAATTGGCAATTTACAACCGGTTTAATTCTCGGCGGAATTTTATCATTCGTTAATTATTACTGGCTAAAATTCGCGTTGAGAAATGTTTTTGAAAAGGCAATCGAAGGCGCAAAGCCGAAATTTTTGGTCGGAAAATATATTTTGCGTTACTTTGCCGTCGGCGCAGTTATCGTGTCGGTTTATTTGACTCACACTATTTCGGTAGCGGCAGTTATTTGCGGACTTTTGGCTTTTGCGGCGGCGATTTTGATAGAATCTTTTATTTTAGTATTTATACATATCTCGAAACGAGAGGAAGTTTAAAACGATGTTTTTATTGGCAGAAGGCGGCGGACATCATACGCCGATTATCGTTGAATTTATCAATCATTATGTGGGCGAGCCGGTTTATCGGTTCGAAATGGGTTATACATATCCGGTGTGGCAGTGGTTTTTGAAGAAGTTTGACACAACACCCGAAGCCGTTTTAGGACCATATTCGCCGGAAACCGCGATTCCTTGGTATACGATAATGTTCGTGATTGCGTGTCTTTTGACGGTTGCGGTGATATGGATCTTTAAAGGCAAACTTTCCGAAGACGATCCGCGACACGGACAATTAACTCTGGAAGCCGGATTTTTAGCTATCAAAGATTTGGTCGTAAGCGTTATCGGCGAACACGGCTTTAAGTATTTTCCGGTCGTAGCGACGTTTGCCGTGTTGGTTTTGATCTCGAATTTGATGGGACTTTTTCCGCTGTTTATGGCTCCGACGGCTTCAACGAGCGTTACTTTCGCGCTCGGCATTTCGTCTTTTGTTTATTACAACTACGTCGGAATACACGAAAACGGACTTATTAAACACTTGGCGCATTTTGCCGGACCGAAACTACCTTTGCTGATGGCGATAATCATCACGCCGTTGATTTTCGGGATTGAAATAATCAGTAGTTCGATTCGCCCGTTCACGCTCGGCATCCGGCTGTTTGCCAATATGTTTGCCGACGAGCAAATTTCTTCGCAAATTTCCGGTTTATATGCGCCGTTCACCCAATTTCTATTGCCGGTTGTTTTGATGCCGTTAGCAGTTTTCGTCGCCTTTGTGCAAACGCTTGTGTTCACTTTGCTTTCGATGATCTACATCAGCGAAGTTTCACACGAACCGCACGAACAACACGAAGAAGAACACGGCGAAGCAGTGGTTGCACACGCTTAAAATTTTAGATTTGCGATTGGCGATTGGTCGCAAGATTTGAGTATTTAGCTTCAATCGCTTTTGGGAAAACCGCGACAGATTGATTTGAAAACTTACATTTCATAGCAGGGAAAGCCCGCACGCAACGGGAGCCTCGACTCTACGCGAGTATAAATCGTGAGCATACCGGAAGCGCGGCTGTCATTATAAAACGCCGTAAGTTTATCGAAAAATTTGAGCGCGGTCTTGGTAAATTAAAAATAATAATTTAGGAGACTATTAAAAAATGAATAAATTTAAATATGTATTTTTTGCCGGATTGCTTTTAGCTTTGATGGCAGTTTCGGTTTTTGCACAGGGCACAGCGGACAACGAATTCACCGTCAACTCGTCTAAAGCAATCGGCGCGGGAATCGGTTTCGGTTTAGCCGCAGGTTTGGCGGGAATCGGTCAAGGACTTGTCGGTTCGCGGGCGGCGGAAGGCGCAGCGCGTAATCCGGGCGCGGCGGGAACGGTTCAAACGCTGATGATTATTGCTTTGGCTCTGATCGAATCGCTCGTTCTGTTTGCACTGCTTATCGTTTTCGTCAAACTTTAATCTTATAGCGAATTTTTTTTCGGCGGATGAGGTCTTTGGCTTCATCCGCTTTTGTTTGCTTCAAATTTTGCGATTCGTATGTTACAACTTAGAAGAAAGTTTATGAATCAAATCGTCATTTGAAGCGTGAATAAATAAGATTTTTAAGACGTGAGATAAGTTATGTTAGACGAATTCAGCGGACATATTTTAGCAGACAAATACCGGATTGACAGCGTTTTACGCGAAAGCGGCTTGGGGAAAATTTATCGCGGCACGCATCTTTTGATGGACAAACCCGTAACTGTCAAAATTCTTTCGCCGTCGCTTGCGGTTGATGACAACATCGTTAAGCGATTTTCTGCCGAAGCGCGGACGGTTTCCCACATTTCGCATCCGAATATTTTGAATGTAACTGATTTCGGTTCGGATAAAGAAGGCGCGGTGTTTATCGTTTTGGAAGATGCCGAGGGCAATAATTTGAAGGAAACGATCGAGCGCGAAGGAAAATTTGCACAAACACGCGCTATCGGAATCGCCCGTCAAATCGCTTCCGCACTTTCCGCCGCGCACGCTGCCGGTGTTGTTCATCATCATTTAAGCAGCGCAAATGTCTTGCTTTCTCACACCACTGATGAAGCAGAGATTGTCAAGGTTTTAGATTTCGGTTCAATTCAGGAAGAAGGAAATTTTGATGAGGAAACCGACTTAAAGGAATTAGAATATCTCGCGCCCGAACAAAATTCTGCGGTGCAGGAAACAGATGAACGCTCGGATATTTACGGACTCGGTGTGATCTTTTATGAAATGCTCGCCGGAGAAGTTCCGTTCAAGGCAGAAACCGCAACGGCTTTGATGTTGAAACAGACGGAGGAACCGCCCGTGCCGCTTTCGGCATTTCGGGATGATTTGCCCGGATATATCGAGCCGATAATTCTTAAAGCGTTGGCAAAAAATCCTGATATGCGCTTTCAATCTGCCGCCGAATTTGCCGATAAATTAATCGAGGCATCAAAAACCGTCGATGAAACGGAAACCATTATCATTCCCGAAGAAACCGTCAGCAAAAATAATAATTTGTGGAAAACGGCATTCGTTGTTTTAGCGGGAGTTATGCTGCTGGCGATTGGTCTGATATATGCTACATCTGTCAAGCAAACCGACCCGACCACGCAATTGCAAACCGATGCTAACGGGCAACCCGTCCAACCGCTAAATCCGGCGACCGGTTTATATGAACAAGGGCTTGCCAATATGATGACTTCGATACCGCCGGATTATAGCGGAAATTCAAATTTCTTGATTCCGCAACCCAACCAGTTACCCGGCGGTGACGGTTACGATCCGTGGGCGCGGGGCGGTATTCCTCCACAAGGTGCGCCGCTTCCATATCCGGTTCCGCCGGGTGGACAGGTTTATACGATTCCGGGAGATGCCAATGGAAGTCAATTTATGCCGGGTTTAGACGGATATGTTCTTGTTCCGCAAAATCCGAATGCAAATACGGCGACCGCAAAACCAACGCCAACGCCGAAAGCAACACCTGCGCCCGCAAATACACAACCGCAACCTTCGCCGACACCAAAAGAAAATGTCCAACCGCCGGTAGAACTAAAGCCGACACCTGTGCCGAAACCAACAAAACCGGCGACAAAACCGACGGAAACTCCAAAACCGAATCCGCCCGCTTCAACCGAAAAACGCACTCAAAGCGGTAAAGAACAGGATTCACAAAAGTAAAAGTCAAATACTTGTAGTTTTAATGTAGAAACACGAACAAAGTAAGTTTGCAAATTTACTTCGTCCGTGTTTCTGCCTTTTATTATTTTGCAAACTTTTCACGGATTTTAACTGCTCTTTCCAGACCATCCGCGTTTTCCAAAATCTTTAAGCGTAAATCCCTGTCGAGATTCGGATTGTCGGCTAAAAACTTATTGACGATGTTCAAAGCCGCTTCGCTTTTCTGTCCGCCGATAAATGCCGCAAGCCAGCCATTGACGAAAAATATCTTGCGATTGCGTTTCAAATTTGGTAATTCGGCGAGAGATTTTTCCAAATACGGCAAAGTCAGTTCGGCGTGTTTTGCAGAATTCCAAACTCCGAAGGCAGATTCTATCCAACTTTCGCTGATTTCCTTGTTTTCCGTGAAGTCTTTCCAGTATTTTGCTTTATTTTCCGCTGTCGCAATTCCGGCGCGTGCCGCGTAAGCATAGCGTTTTGCCGCGTCGTCGGTGTTTTGTTTTTCGAGTTCGGCGAGAATTTTGAGCGCGTCTTGGTCGCCTAAAATTATCAGGCGCGTGACGAGATCGAATTTGTCTTTGGTTTTCAGTTCGACATCTTTGAGTTTTGATTTGCCGCTCAACAAATCTTTGAAAAGCTGTTTCGTTTGTTCGCTTGAGCCTATGTTTTGTAGAGCACGGAAGTAAGTTATTTTTTGTCCGACCGTCGGCGCGGTTTCTATTTTGTTGATGAGCAGTTTTTCGATTTCGGGCGCGAATTGTTTGGCTTGCGCGTCGCTCAAGTAATAATTCATCGCGGTTGAAACTCTGCCAAGCAGCGTTTGAATCGTGCTTTCGTCGGTTTCGACATTTATGTTTTTGATGATGAGTTTGACGTAATCTTCGGGCGCGAGTTCCGTTTCCCTGACCGAATCCCACAAACTTCCCCACATCATCGAGCGCAGAAAATCGTCTTTTTCGTTTTGGATATTTTCCAGAACGTAAGCGCGGCTTTTCTCGTCAAGCAGAAAGATGCCGTAGCCGTAATCTTGGTAGTTTGGGAAAACAAAACTCGCTTTATTAGTAACTCCAACAAGATTTTTGAGATTTTTCTTAACCTCTATCAATTGAACTATTTTCGCATCTAAATCTTTAACTTCTTCAGCACGAGAAATGCTAATATCTCGGATTTGCTTAGAACCATCTTCGTAAATAAGTAAAACCTTTGTTTTTTCTTTCCAAAAAGCCGTCTCTTGAAGGCTTGGTTTTTGTGTTAGAAAATAATCGCCGGTGCTTCTCATTTTTCCCAAAATAGTTTTGTAAGGCGGCACTTCAATAGTTCTAAAAACTGGCATTCCGCGTTCTGTTACCCAAACATTCGCCCAATCTTTCAAATCCTGTTTGCTCGCCGTTTCAAATTCCTTGACCAAATCCGTCCATTCGGCGTTGGCAAATTCGTGTTTTTTCAAAAATGCGCGGACGGCGGTTTGAAATTTGTCTTCGCCCAGATAAAACTCGGCTTGGCGCAGAAACGACGGGGCTTTGCGATAGACGATGTTGCCGTAGGCGGATTTTGCCGACGACAGATTCGGAATTTCCTGATAGATCGGCGTTGTGCCGCGCGTGGAATCCGTCAGATATGCGGCTTGTTTGTTGCGCTCGTAAAAGATTTTCCACGCATTATATTCGGGCATTACTTTTTCCAGAGTTTTATACGCCATAAACTCGGCAAAGCCTTCCTTGAGCCACAGATCGTCAAACCATTTCATCGTTACCGTGTCGCCGAACCATTGATGCGCGGCTTCGTGAAAAATGACGTTGGCGCGTGTAATATAATCGTTTTTCGTCGGCTCGGTCGGGAAAATAATGCGGTCTTCCCGCAAAAAAGTCGCGCCCGCGTGTTCCATCCCGCCGAACGGAAATTCAGGGAGCAAAACCAGATCGTATTTCGGAAACGGGAATTTGTAATCAAACCAGCTTTCAAGAAACTTCACGCCTTCGCGGTTTAATCGAAAAACTTCTGCGGCGTATTGTTTGAATTTTTCGGCTTGCGATTTGCGAACGTAGATTTGCATATCGTGAACGCTAACAACGTCAGAAAAATCTCTTTCTTGAAATGAAGCGAATGAACCTGCGGCAAAAGCAAAAACATAAGTGCTTATTGGTTTTGTTTCTCTAAAGTATGTCCAATTATTTCCTTTCGGCGGAATCTGTGCCATTAGTTCAGAACTTGCCGAACGATAATCGCCTTGCGCTATTTTTTTCTCGATTTCTTTTAGTTGAATCTCTAAAAGTGGTTTCTCTGGAAAATTGTCGTTTGTTGTTTGCGCTAAATATCTCGTGTTTGAAACAATTTTCCAATCAATCGGCGCAGTAACACTTAATTGAAATCGCGCCTTCAAATCCGGCTGGTCGAAGACGGGAAACGCCGTGCTTGCGTCGGACGGGACGAACAGCGAATAGACGTATTCCGCCCCGTCTTCCTTGTCAACATAGCGCGTGATTGCCGCGCCCGACGTTTTTATCGGCGACGCGAAGTTTATTTTGATAACATTCTCGCCTTTCTTCAATAATTCTTTCGGCAGCGTCAGATGCTCGTTGACGATTGGAGAAAAGGAATCTCTTCTTACATTTTGTGCCTTTCCGTTGACGAGTTCAGAAGGCGAAAAACCGTTTAGTTCCGTCGCGTAGGCGTAAGGTTTGTCTTTATCATTCGCAAACTGCGTCGTCCGCCAATCCAATATCAAATCGTTTTTCGCGCCTTCGTCCGTCAAATTCACGCGAATCTCGATGTCGCCTTTCATTAGCGGCGCACCTTTTTCGAGCGTGATGTTCAATTTATATCGAACATCCGAATAATTCGCGCTTCGCCATTTCGCCAGTGTCTGCGAAACGCCCGTTTCTATCGGCGGAGATTGAGCGAAAATCTGAGTCGTCATCAGTAAAACAAAAGCGAGCGTAAAAAATCGTAAAAGCATAGTTTTATTATCACGTCTTTTTCTGCCAACGGTCTATTTCGGAACATTTGGAAGTGTGGTAATTTCTTTAGTTTCCGCATCACCCAAATCTCTTCGCACCAGCAGTATGAGATCAACGCCCGGACGTAAAGGATAAGTCCCGACATATTTGTAATTAGCCCCATAGCGTGTGTTTAACTCGCTCAACTGCGCGGTGGAAGCGACAATTAGTTCGGATGTTGTTACATCAGCAAATCGGGAATGAAAAACCGCTTTCGGATAATCGCGCATATACCACGTCATAGGCCAGTAGTCGGGCGAAACAACTTCGACGGCGGTTTCTTTACCTTTACCGCTTTTATCGGCGTAGCGTTCGATTTGTGCGATCATATCGAGGAAACCGCGCCGTGTATGTGCATAGACATAAGGCATCGAATCATCGTCATAACGCAGAAAATTCAAATCATACGATTGATACCCGAGCATAATCGTCGCAAAAATCGCAAGCAATCCGGCAAATATGCGTTGTCCAATGTCGCTTGATTTAGCAAGTTCGTTAATTCCGTAACCGGCAATTATGCACATCGGCAATATAAAAGAAAGTGCCAACCAGGGTGTTTTGTAGGGAATAATCGAATAAGCGGCAAAAAGACCGAATGCCCAAAATCCGGTGAACATTGCAAACCAGTGACGCGCTTTGAAAAGCGCGATCAGTGTTCCAATCGCCGAAAGAATATAAATCGGAGCTTCGAGTTTCATTCCCCATTTCAAATAACCCCAGGTTCCGCTTTGGGTGTGGTCTTTGGTGCCGGTCTTTGTCCATACGGCATACGCCTCAAATGCTCTTGAGATGCCTTCGGGATAGGTGAAAAACGATGAGAAAAACAGCACGCCGATATATGCAAAAACGACTACAAGTGCAGCAATTAAAATAATAAGGGTTTTGCTGTCGCCCAAACCTTCACGAAAGTTTTGCCACGTCAATTCGACGGGTTCGAGTTCATTCTTCTTTGGTCGGCTAATTATTGCACTATAAATTTTACGCCAAATCCAAACGGAAATAACCGCCATAATCAGTGTCCCGATAGTAATAAAGGCGGTTTCTTTAGTGGCGAAAAATAAAGCGGTGGACGCAGATGCCAACATTAAATAGATCGGTCTGCCTTCGTTCCAGCTAAGTAACATCCGCATTATCAGGAAAATCAAGACGGCTTCGATGGCAAATAAACCGAGTCGCAAAATCCATAGTAAAGCCACATTTTCCGCGCCAACCACCTTTGCCAAACTGAACGGTAAAGGTGAAAAGCAGACAAGCAAAAGCAAAGTCATCGTGGCAACTGCAATAGTTCCCGCTTTGCGTTTTTCGATAAAAAATAAAACTCCGAGAACGATGCCGAAACTACAAAACACAAAGAAAATCTCGTGAATAAAATATCGTGAAATAAAAATCATTCCGGGCGAAAGTGCGAGAAACAATGCCGCAGTCAAACTTCCGACCTTGCCGATATATTTTTTCAGGAAGAAGACCATCACTACCATCAAAACGCCAAAAATTCCCACACTTGCACGCATACTAAACGTGTTGAAGCCGAACATTTTTGCAAAGGCTAAGGCAATATAATAAAGCGTCGGACCGTGATAGTTACTTGGATCGTATTTATAAATTCCATCGCGGAAAAGCGTCGTCATAAAAAAGCCGTTCACACCTTCGTCGTGATGGAACGGTTTTAGTTCAAGCCAGTAAAAACGCCAGAAAGCGGCGACCGCAGTTATTACAACACAACCTATAAGCCATAGATTATCGGTTAGCCATAGTCCCGGTTCTTTTTTTAGCGGTTCTTCGACCTTTGAGTTTCTTACTTCGACAATCGGTTTTTTTTCTTCGACGATCGGTTTTGGATCTTCATTCTTCGTTTTTCGATTTGCTTTTTTTTTCATTACTTTTTTTGGCGGAGAGCAATCATTTAATTATTTTCGCTGCCTGTGCTTCTCCAATCAACTGAATGTCAATAATTTTTTAATTAACTTTGTAAACTTTATATTGTCCGGCTTCCGCTACAACGGGAAATTTCTGGAAAAATGCCGCGTTGAACGGCAAACTAACTTCCTTTAGATAATTATCCACTTCGGGACCTGTTAAAACATATTCGATATTGTATTTTTTGAGAGCGGTTTCCGCTGCGGCATCACCTGTGTAGATATGTTTTAGATCGGCTTCGCGTTCCGCAAAATTAATGCCGTGTGACGCTAAATGTCCGGGATAGCGCATTAGCGAACGTCTGCCCGACAAGGCAAGCGCAGTATTATAGGTCGGCGCATTTAAAAATAAAGCATTCGGCGCGGTTTTTTGTTTGATTTGTTCGGCGATTTTTATGGCATCCGTGCCAAAAACTCCGTAGTCAATTTGTCGCGTAATAACGCGCCAAACATCCAAAGCACCGGCTAAAATCAAAACTGCCAGACAAACACCGGCAATAGCTTTCAAGATATTATTTTTATCCCAAAGCCAAGCCAGCGCAAACGCGGCAAACGGAATTGACCCGACAAACCAGTAAATTAAAACCTTGATATTATCCCATTCCCACGGCGCGAGCTTGGCTGAATTTGAAATTATAAACAACAAAACGAAGGGAATGTAAAAAAGCAATAATTTTATACCTTGACTTTTATCTTTAGTGTCTTTCTCCTTGTTATTCCATTGTGTAAGAAAAATCCCGAAAAGTAGTAACGGAATAAAAATACCCGTGTTTATCAGCCAAAACCAAATGAAATTTGCCCCGCGTTTGTCCCAGCCGAAATGCCACGAGAAAAATGTATTTGTATTTGTCGCGCTTCCGGTCATTGCCCAAAACAGTTCGGGAACAGCAACAATCGCAACGCCAACGCCGAAGGCAATCCATTCGCGCCATCTTTCCGCGCTGAAAAAGAACAAGATCGCGCTGACGATAAACAGAACAGCCAGACTGTGCGCGTGAATAAGCGGCAGAGTTCCCGTAAGAAGTCCGATGATAAAAGTAGAAATAAGAAAAGGCGAAAATGTGGACGATTTAGCTTCATCAGGCGAATCCGCCTTTTCCGCATTCTCCTTTTTCCAGCTAAATATTTCCCAAATCTTCTGTAAAACAATTAACGTCAGCGGCAATCCTAACAAAAGACTTCGTTGCGTAACAAACAATGTCGTTAGTGCGTTTCCCCAACGAAATTTATCGCTGATGGTGTAATCTTTCGGCATATTCATTAGAAATTCGGTAAAGCCCTTGGAAACTTGTTCAAAGTCGTTGAGAAACCAAATAAATCCGAGACCGCCGCTAAAAAATAAAATTACGGGTGCGATTTTTCCAGCCAAACGGTTGTTTGTCAGTTTGACCGTAAAATTTTCTAAAATTACGAGTAGTGAAAATGATAAAAAAACATTTTGCACCATCATCGCATCGCGCACTTTTGCGCCGAACGGGATGAAACTCGCCGTTATGAAATCCGCCATAAACGGGTAAGTGAATTTCGCATCGGCATACGATGGATTTTGCGGCGGGAAGTTTTGCCCGTCGGTAAAACTGAAAATTGCGCCGAGATGAAACGGTAAATCGCCCAAATTTTGCGAACCGCCGGTGGAAATCCCAATCGGCGTTTCAAACATCGTGCGTTCAAAAAACAGCCAAAACACGATGAAGAAAAACACATAAAAAGCAATTCGCAGAAACTTGTTTAAGTCCGTGTTTTCCATTTGCCCTTTTGCCGTTTGCCAATTTGCCAAAAGTTTCGCACGAAACTCCGGTCGTTTGAATACAATTAAAGGCAGCAAATTTATCAGGAGTGAAATCAGAATTGTTAGCGGCGTGAACCCGAAAAGACACGCAACCACAAAACAAACCAGTCCGAAAATCACCGAACCGACAATGTTTCCCGCGCACAAACGCCATAACAACGGCTCATCATCCGCAAAAAGATAGGTCAAACTCAAACCGCCGATTGTTATGACAAAAAGCAAAAGTAAAGAAATAAACATAAGTTTTTATTACAGAATTAGGTATAGTAAATGGTTAATTGTTTACTGTTTATTATAAATTGTAATTATTTAAATGGTAAATTGTAAATGATAAGTGGTAGATCAAAGCAATCCTCCGCTTAAATCACTAAGTTAAAATCAATCAAAATATGCCGCCATATCCTAACTTAATTTCAGATTCTTTGCTAATCAACGAAACAATTCAGCTTTTAAAAACTTTCGGCGGACGTGTTTCGGCAGTCAAGGTCGTTGATTATGTTATGAAAATTTCCGCGCCCGCACCTGATCTGGCAAAAATGCTGGTCGCCGATTTGGTTAATACCGATCCGCGCATTCAATTGATTGACGATACGGTTGAACTTGTAAAATCCGATTCTTTAAGCCGGAATTTTGCGGAAACAGATTTTGTCGTGTTCGATTTGGAAACGACCGGCGCAAAAACGCCGCCGTGCCGCATCACCGAAATCGGCGCGTATCGAGTGCAAAAAGGCAAGGTTACCGAAGAGTTTCAGACATTGGTAAATCCCGAAACACCGATTCCGGTCTTCATCTCTCAACTGACCGGGATCAGTGATAAAATGGTCAGAAATGCTCCCAAATTCAGCGAAATCGCCGCCGATTTTTTAGACTTCATCGGCGATTCGGTGCTTGTCGCACACAACGCCCCGTTCGATATGCGCTTTCTCAACCACGAAATCGGCAGAATCCACACTGATTATCGAGTCGCCAATGCACATCTCTGCACGGTCAAAATCTCGCGCAAACTACTGCCGCACATCGAAAACCACCGCCTCAACACCATCGCCGACTATTATTCAATTTCACTTATCAATCATCACCGCGCCACCGACGATGCCCGCGCCACCGCTCATATTTTTGTCAATCTATTAGCCGAAATGCAAACTCTAGGCGTAAAAGATTTGGCAACTGCAAAAAAGTTCAAGTTTTAAGCAAAGCAAATAATTTGCAAATTTCCAAGTTCGATATTAGAACTTTTTGCATATTCTTCCGCTTCAAAGCAAATAATTTTGTCGAATGGATTCGCAATTTATTTGAACTTTGAAAAATCCCTACAATTTAACTGAAATGATGTTGCATTATTTGGTTGGATAATTAACCAGCGCGAAGAATTTTTGTTTGTAGGTTTCGGAAATTGGAATTGTTTGGTCTTTGATTTTGATTCGGTCTTTTTCGATTGAGTCAATGTGCGCGAGCGCGACCATATATGATTTGTGAACGCGGCAGACGATGTTGGGCGCGATTTGGCGTTCAAATTCGGTGAAGGTTTGGAGCGTCATAATACGTTTATTGATGGTGTGAATGGGGCGGTAATCGCGCATTACTTCGATGTAGATTATTTCGCGCAAGGTTATTTTTTCGAGGCGGTTTTCGGTTTTAACGAAGATGAAAGTTTTGGCGGCGGAAATCTGTTTTTCGGCAAACTGCTCTGCACACGGTCAACCGCCTGAATGAATCTTTCAAACGTGAACGGTTTTAGAAGATAGTCCGTAACCTTCAAATCGAAACCTTTCAAGGCGTATTCCTGATACGCGGTCGTGAGAATTACCTGACTCGCCACGGCGGAAGTTTCGAGTAATTGAATGCCCGAAAATTCGCCTAAATTGATGTCGAGAAAGATCAAATCAACCTTGTTCGACTTCAAAAAAGCCAAAGCGTCGAGCGCATTATCAAACGTCGCGCACAAATTCAGAAACGGCAATTTCAGCACATATTCCTTCGTGCGTTCGAGCGCGAGCGGCTCATCTTCGACGATGATACAGTTAATTTTCATTTAATAATTTACGCTAAATATCACAATCTTGTTTTGCGAGATTTTACCAGTAATTATTTTAGCTTCTTCAAAAATTCCGTCATTAAAACGGTTCCGGTCAATTTACAATTTTCAAAATAGCTTTTCTCAGGATCAAGTCCGAAAACCTTAAAGATTTCATCTTTTACATTTTTATTGTTGGGATTTCTCAAATCCCGTTTGGCTTGATAGTGATTGCAATTTTCAAAGTCGAAAACTCCGTTATTTGAAATTGTTTTTGCAATATCTATCGTGTCGTAAGAAGGTTCAAAGCCAATTGAATAATATCCGTAAGGATTTTGGTCAAAAGGCTTTTCACCGACAATATATTTGTTAAGTTTTTCTTTCGAAAGTTCTTTATGAATTAATCCCCATTGCAGAAAAACAATCGGTCGCCGGTCGAGACTTTTTCCATAAGATATTGGAAAGTCAAATTCTTCGTCGCTTAGTTCTTTGTTTCCGATAATTTCAAATTCGCCGTATAAAAGTAAATTATCCATCATTACATCTGCCGACAAAGTCGTTTGTTTTTCAAGTATGGATAAATCTGTATTCTTGTTTGATGATTTATACGCGAATAATTGGACAATTACAGGCGGACCCATCAGTAAATTAAGACCGTGTTCTTTCGGCAAAAGTTTTTTCTT
>JANMAA010000001.1:0-10756 GCA_031359215.1 Acidobacteriota bacterium
GCGCGTTTTTAGCAATTTTGGAGGCATTGTCGTAGCCGATATGTTGGTTAAGCGCGGTAACGAGCATTAACGAATCGCGTAAGTATGCGTCAATTTGTTCGCGGTTTAATTCGATGCCGTCGATGCAGAATTCGACAAAACCGACTGACGCATCGTGCAAAAGGCGAACCGAATGTAAAAAGTTGTGAATCATCACGGGCTTGAAAACATTTAATTCAAAATTGCCCTGTGATCCGGCGAAACCGATTGCCGCATCGTTGCCCAAAACCTGCGCGGCAACCATCGTCATCGCTTCCGATTGCGTCGGGTTGACTTTGCCCGGCATAATCGAACTGCCCGGTTCGTTTTCCGGCAAAACCAGTTCACCGATGCCGCATCGCGGACCTGATCCGAGCCAGCGAACATCGTTGGCAATTTTCATCAGCGAAGCCGCTAAAGTTTTCAACGCGCCCGAAGCAAAAATTATCTCGTCGTGCGCGGACAGCGCGGCAAATTTATTCGGGTGCGATTTGAACGGTAAATTCGTTAATTCGGCGATCTTTTGCGCGGCGCGTTCCGCAAGTTCGGGATGCGAATTCAAACCGGTGCCAACCGCCGTTCCGCCGATTGCCAAATCATAGAGACCTGCCAGCGTCATTTTTAATCTTTCCACATCGCGCTCGATCAAATTTGCCCAGCCGCCGAATTCCTGCCCGACGGTCAACGGTGTCGCGTCCTGCAAATGCGTCCTGCCGATTTTTACCACGTCGGCAAACTCTTTGGCTTTCGCCTTAATCGCGTCGGCGACTTCCTGGACACGCGGAATGAGAGCGTTCATTTGTTCGGCGGCGGCAATATACATCGCGGTCGGAAAAGTGTCGTTGGAAGACTGCGACATATTCACGTCATCATTCGGATGCACGGGCTTTTTACTGCCCATTTCGCCGCCCGCGATTTCGATGGCGCGATTCGAGATCACCTCGTTGGCGTTCATATTCGTCTGCGTTCCCGAACCTGTCTGCCACACGCGCAGCGGAAAATGCGCGTCAAGTCTGCCTTCGATAACTTCGTCAGCGGCTTCGACGATTAAATCTAATTTCTCTTTCGGCAGTTTGCCCAAATCGAAATTGACAATCGCCGCCGCTTTCTTCAAAACACCGAGGGCACGAATCATCTCACGCGGCATCACATCAAAACCGATATTAAAATGATGCAGACTGCGCTCCGTCTGTGCGCCCCAATACTTATCCGATTCGACTTCAATCGCGCCCATCGAATCCGTTTCCGTTCGTGTTGTAATATCTTGTTTTGTTGCTTCTGACATAAGTTATCCTCTGATATATTCAACCACAAATCTTCTTATAGGTTCTTCTTCATCGCCAAGCATTTCCGTGAAATTCGTTTGTTTCAAGCCATTTGTTTCAAATCTTGACAAATCTTTGCGCGACAATGCCCACGGCAGTTCCGGTGGGATTTCGTCGTCTTCGCGCCCGCGTGTAACAACGATGAGTTTGCCGTTTTCGGCGACGAAATTTGCAATCGAGTCAATTACTTTCGGGCGAATTTCAAGCGGCAGCGGCTGAATCGTATAAACTTCCAGGACAAACTCGAAAGCATTTTTCCAGTTAGCCGGCGCGTCGAATAGATCGGCGACGACAAACTCAATCGAAGTTTCGGCGTGAATCTTTTTTGCCCATTCGATTGCCGTCGGCGAAATGTCGAATGCCGTAACCTTAAAACCCAGATCATTTAAGAACTTCGCGTCGTCGCCAAGTCCGCAACCGACGACGAGAGCGTTTCTGCCGCTGCCTTGCAAATTTATTTGTTCAACCCAGATTTTTAAGAACTTATTCGGCTCTAAATCAGCCCACGGAATATGTTCGTGATTTCCTGCGGCTTGGGCGTAAAGCGCGTTAAACCAACCTGTCGCGTCGCCTCTTTCGCTAAATGAGGCGGCTAATTCTTTGGCATTTTCTCTCGCGTCAAATTCTTCCTTCATAAATGTCGGAACCATCTGCGGCAGCGGATGGTTTATCTCCAATATATTCAAGCGACGGTCTAACAAAAAGCATTCAACCATCCGCTACCGCAAATGGTTGCGACAAAAAGCAGCAAACTCATACAAGCATTTTTCTCATCGTAGAACCGATTTTTGACATATCATTTCGTAACAAACGAGTTTTATCATAAACTAAAAAGAGCGAAAACTAAATTTTGGGAGGAGAGAATGAAAAAATATAATTTGGGTAAAAATTTGGCGGCAATGGCGTTGGCTTGGACAATGTTGATATTGCCTTTGGCGGCAATCGGGCAGACGCGTATCGTCGCGCCGAAGAACAAATATAAGCCGCAGGACGACGTAAAACTCGGACGTGATTATTCGGCGCAGGTCGAAAAACAAATGCCGGTTTTGAATGATGCCGAATCGACACGTTATCTTCAGAATATCGGGCGGCGGCTTGCCAATTCGATTCCGGGGCAGTTTCAACATTCGGAATTCGAATACGGTTTTAAGATTGTCAACGCCCGCGACATCAACGCTTTTGCGCTTCCGGGCGGTCCGATGTATGTTAATCGCGGAATGATCGAAGCGGCAAAAAATGAGGGCGAATTAGCGGGCGTGATGGCGCACGAATTAAGTCACGTCGCGCTTCGTCATTCAACCGCACAGGCAACGAAACAGAGCAGTCCGCTTAATCAGGTTCTCGGCATAGGTTCGATTTTGGGCGGCGCGATTCTCGGTGGACAAGCCGGTGCGGCAATCGGTTCGACCATCTATCAAAGCGTTTTTGTTTTGCCATACAGCCGTGATTATGAAACTCAAGCCGACACTTTGGGCGCGCAAATTATGTCCAATGCCGGTTACGATCCGCGCGATCTGGCGAATGTTTTCAAAACTATCGAAGCACAAAGCGGCGGCAGTCGTTCACCTGAATTTTTAAGCACTCATCCGAATCCCGAAAATCGTTACGAAAATATTAACCGGGAAGCGCAATTGCTGCGCGTATCGCCGAATCCGATCAAAAATACGCGGGAATTCGAGCGTGTGCAAAGCAAATTAAGAGGTTTGCCGAAAGCTCCGTCAAACGAAGAGATCGAACGCAACGCGCAAAATAATCCGCAACAGAGTCCGACTGCTAACGGCAGATACGAAAGCCGTGTTCAATTGCCGTCATCACGGACACAAACATATAACGGCGGAAGTTTTTTGCGAATGAATGTGCCGAGCAATTGGGAGATTTTTGAAGATCAGGCGAGCGTAACTTTTGCTCCGCAAGGTGCTTACGGCAAGGATGGCATAACGCACGGTGCTTTGCTCGGCTTAGTCCAAACGCAGAATCGTGATCTCGGACAGGCGACCGAAGAATATATCAACGGTTTGCTGCAAAGCAACAGTTATTTGCGGCAGCAATCGGATTATTCACAGACTTCTTTGGGCGGCAGAAATGCTTACGCAACCGTATTATCGGGACGTTCGCCGGTAACGGGCAGAACCGAAATAGTGAACATCTATACGACTCAGCTTCGTAACGGACAACTGTTATATGTGGCGATGGTCGTGCCCGAAAGCGATTCTTCGAGCTATAATAACGCTTTTCGAAATTTGATTCGTTCAGTCAGATTGAGCGATTAGTTAGCTTAAAACTGTCGGGCAAAACGCCGATTTTCCGGTTGATTAGGATTTTAAACAACTTTAGTTTATTCTAATCGCATCAAAAAATCGGCGTTTTGCTTTATGGAAAGTCGTCGAAAAACTCCCGAGAGAAATTAACCGATTTCAACTTTTCCCCCTAAATAAAAAGAATATGAAAATAAAAAATCTACTTTTTGCGATACTGTTAGGCAGTTTGACGGTATTTTCAAGCCAAGCCGTCTTTGCCCAATTCGTGCAATGTGACAGGAGTAATCATACGCCGATTCAGTGTGGTTATTATGAAGAAGGCTATCAGGACGGCGAAAAAGACGCACGATCCAATCAGCGCAGCGATTACCGCCGTTACAAAAACAAACTCGACAGCCGCTATGAAACATTTTACAGGCAGGGTTATGATGCCGGTTATAGCGTCGTTAGTCCGACGGTTAGGTGGGATGAAACTCAGCGTGGTATTTATGATCGCGGCTACCGGGAAGGCGGCGTTGACAAACGTCGCGGTCAGAGTCGTTCACCGGAACGCTATCAGGGACAGTATAATCCCGACTATATAGCTTTTTATCAAAGAGGTTATTACGATGGATTTGACGGAAATCAAAGACAATACGACACGGACACAGGTGAAATTCCACCCCGTTTCCCGACATCCGGCGGCGGCGGCAACGGTCGGGGCACGAACACCGGAACTTTGAATTGGTCAGGTCGCGTTGATAATCGCGTGAACGTCATTATTCAAGGCAATGATGTGCGTAATGAAGATGTTGCGGGTTCTGGATTTCAGCCCGGTTATCAAAATCTGAATGGCGTTTTGCCGCGTCGTCCCTCAACCGTTTCGGTCATAAAACGCGACGGGCGCGGAAACGCTTTTGTGCTGCAACAACCGACACGCGCCAATAATTATACAGCGATTATTCAAGTTTCCGATGATAAAAGCGGCGCAGACAACTATCGTTTGGATATTTCGTGGACGACCGGCAGTGATACGATTGAACAATATCAGTCGGGCAGTGTCACCTGGCGCGGAAGAGTTGACCAAACCGTGAATATCAAGATAGCCGGAAGCGATGTCGATACGCAGGATATTTCAACCGGCAGACTTTCAAATGTCAACTTTAATATTAACGGTTATTTGGCACGGCGCGTCGGAACGGTAGCGGTCAGAAAACTCCGAGGTCGCGGTTCTGTCAGAGTCGTCGAGCAACCTAATGAGAACAACGACTATACGGCGGTTATACAGGTTTTTGATCCTGATCGCGGCGATGACGATTATGACCTTGAAATAACCTGGTAAATTCTAAACTTATCGGATTAAAACCAAAAAGAACCATTCAGCCGCAAAATTCCGGGTTGAATGGTTCTTTTATTATCGCAGTTCAATGATCAGCCGACCCATACCGGCGTTGTTTTCGTTTGCTGAACTTCGGTATGAAATTCCAAATAATCAACTAACTTTAAAAAATCCATTCGCGGATACGAGTAACGCCCGACGGAGCGAAACGCGAGTTGCGGTTTTGTATTTTCAAAAATATGAAAGCCCCAATAAAGAAGTTGTTTGCTAAAACGAATCGCCACGTCTTTCGGGTCAATGTAATGACATCGCGCATCTCTTTCGGTAATTTGTTTAAATTGCGTTTTCAGAACCTGATTCAAAAGCGAGTTGCGATTATCCTCGTCTGTTTGCAGACTGTTTATTAAAACGAAAAGGTTTGCTCTCGTATTTTCGCGCCGGATAGCGTTAAAAGTTCGCTTGATAACATCGGCGTTTTTGTTGACACCGAGCGGATTTAAAGTGGTTGGGATCAAGCAATAGTCAAACTTGCGAATAAACTCAATCGGGTTTGCATCAAATGCGGGATTGCAGTCGCAAACAACAATTTTCGTTTCTTTATAAGCGGTTTCATCCCAATCTTCGTGGTTTAAAACCGAGATGACCGAACCGAGATTTCCTTTTGTCGCAGGCAAATACACGCCTTCGCCGAGCAGTTTTCGCAGATTTTGTTGACGGTCTAGATCGACCAGCGCAACGTCGTAACCGTTTAGTGCAAACGCACCGGCGAGATGTGCGCTGATGGTTGTTTTGCCAACGCCGCCTTTACAGGTGAAAACCCCGATGTATATCGCTTTATCTTTTTCTTTCGGCGTGTCAAATTTTTCGCAATCCCAGATCAATCGATTATCGTGTAAAAATGCCAAACGCAAATTGTTGATCTTTTCTTCACGCAGATAAGCATAGACCGAAGGAGTAAAACCGCTGGTTGAAATAAAAACCCCGTCGCTAAAATTTTTGCGATTGGTTTGAGCGAGAAAGTCAAGAAACTTTTGGACTTGTCCGAGATGAACTTTAGCGCGTTGGTTGCGAACCTGAACGACGGATTTCGCGTCGGATTTGACGAGTTCGAGATTATAATCTTTTACATTTTGCGGCGCAACTTGTGCTGACCAACCTTCCCGTCGCAACAAAAAAAGAGCCAGCCTTTCGGTTTCGGTTGCTCGTTCAATAACAGTTTTTTTTCGTCTTTCCGAGTCAGTTAAAACATCGAGCATTTCTGCCCAACTAATTCTTTTGGGGGGCATATTATTTTTTTATTCTCCGAACGCCTGTAAAACTTCATCAGCGTGTTCGGCAACTTTGACTTTATCGAAAATCTTTATGATCTTGCCGTTTTCATCGATCAAAAATGTCTTTCGCAAAACTCCGTTATAAGTTTTTCCCATAAACTTCTTCTCACCGTAGCTGAAATAAGCATCGGCAACTGTGTGGTCAGTGTCTGCTAAAAGCGTGAATGGCAAATCGTATTTGGCAATGAATTTTTGATGCGATTTTTCGGTGTCGGTCGAAACGCCGAGAATTTTTATGTTTTTGTCGGTCAATGTCGAAAAATTATCGCGGAACGAACAGGCTTCTTTGGTGCAGCCGGGCGTATCGTCTTTCGGATAAAAATATAAGACCACTTTTTGTCCGCGAAAATCCGACAATTTCACATCTTCGCCATTTTCATCTTTTACTGTAAAATTAGGGGCAACATCACCGGCACCAAGCATAATTTTCTCCATTAGTTAAATTTGATAGAATTGTAACACGGCGAACAAATAAATATGAAAAGACTTAGCGAATCAAAAGCCTTGCAAGAATTAAAAGAACTCAAAGAAACTTATCGAGAGTTTATAAATATCAACTACGAACACAAGGCAAAAAGCTGTCTGACCTGTGAAACACAGGGCGCGTGTTGTCTCGACGCGCATTTTGTCAATGTTCATATCACGCGTCTTGAAGCCGTTGCGATGGAAAGAACGCTTAGTATATTGAGCGAAGAAAAAAGACGTGAGGTTTACAAACGCGCCTGCGAAACCGTAGAAAAATATGATTTGAAAACTTCGGGCGACACCTTCGCGCAAACTTTTGCGTGTCCATTGTTTGAAAAAGGCATAGGTTGTTTAGTTCATTCGGACGCAAAACCCGCGCCGTGCATTTCCCACGCTTGCTACGAAAACAAAGAGGACTTGCCGCCCGAACAATTTCAAGCACAAACCGAACAGCGCATCGAAAAATTAAACAAAAGAACTTACGGCAACGCTTGGTCGTGGCTTCCTTTACCGATTTGGATAAGTTTGATAAATTCATTCACCGAAACTTCAGGCAAGGATTAAATAGCCGGCGAAAAGTTTGATAACTGCTTAAACTCTCAATAAAACTTTTTACCGTGAGAAACAAAAATATAGTTTGAACGTAGAAAACCATATTATGAAAAGAACAATTTTTACGATTATCTTGAGTTTATTTGTTTTTCAATCGATTATGGCGCAGACGACGGAAATGAAAGAAGCAAATCCGGCGGACGTTTCTTCGGTTGACGCGATTATGAAAGCAGTCTATGACGTGATCTCAGGGGATGCGGGACAAAAACGCGATTGGGATCGCTTTCGTTCGCTTTTTCATAAAGACGCGCGACTAATTCCGTCTGGCAAAAACCCTCAAACCGGAGTTGTCGGCGCACGCGCTTTCACGCCCGAAGAATACATTCAAAGGTCGTCGCCATTTATGGAAAAAGAAGGCTTTTTTGAAAGGGAAGTTGCAATGCGAACCGATTCATACGGCAATATCGCACAGGTTTTCTCGACCTATGCTTCTTATCACAAAGCCGACGACAAAACTCCGTTTCAACGCGGCATCAATAGCTTTCAACTACTTTTTGACGGCAACCGCTGGTGGGTTGTAACAATTTACTGGCAAGGCGAAACACCCGAAAACCCGATTCCTAAGCAATATCTGAAATCAAAAAAAAATTAGACGGAAATTCACCTCGTATGAACGTGATAGCGAAACTGAATCTTAATTTTTCAAACTATCATATTAATTTATAAGAGAGAATTTTTACACCTCGATTTAAGTTGAAATCTCATTCGCAACCCGAATTCCGTGATAAAAGGCTTCTTCAAACAGTGCGATGCCGCTTAAATCGGAATGCGCGAAATGGATATTGCGGAAAGGTTTGTTTGCCTGTTCGCGTGCGCCGTTCCATAAAAAATTTGTGCGAGGGCTTATCATCGCGTGTCCCCAACGCATTACGTCAATTCGTTCGGTCAATTCTCGGATGTTCGGATGGGCGCGTGAAAGATCGGTCAAAATTATGTCGGCGAGTTGCGGATGGTCGAGCGCGAAAAGTTTGGCGCGTCCGTTTTCTTCGGCGCACATCGGGTAATAATATGTGAAAATGCCTGCGCCGTAATCAATGCCTTTTTGATGCGTTGAATTGACGTAGCCGAGCGACGGGCTTTCATACAATACATTGTCCCAAGCGAGCGGAAAATCCTTTGCAAAACGCTGTTTCGGACGATCTTTCAAAAATAAATTGGCGACAAACCAAGCGTTATGTTCAAATTCTTTGACGAATTCAGGCGGATTGGTTTTGAAATCTCGAATCAGATATTTCGCCGTGAAAATCGGCGCGGCAAAGATTGCTTTATCGGCGTGAATGCCGCGAATCTCTTTTGTTTCCGTGTTTATATAAGTTATATCAACGCCTTTTTCGTTCGGAACAATGTCGAGCGCGAGCGTTTTCAAGCGAATTTTATCTTTGATTTTGTCAGCTAAATAATTAACAAATTTGCCATTGCCTTCGGGGAAAGTGATAAACGGCTGTGATTCTTCGCCCGATTTGCGAACTCTTGAGCAGAAATAAAAAAGTCCCGCCCACGCCGAAGCTGTTTCGAGTTTCAAACCGTAATCGTCGCGCGTCGCGTAATCGCAATACCAAAATAATCTTTCCGACGTGAAACCTTTTTGACGAAGCCAATCACCGAACGAAATTTTATCAAGTGCGATGACTTCCGCGTCGTTTGAGCAGTTTGCTATTGGCAAAGTAAAAGCGCGGTTTCCTTTCGCGTCGCGCCAATTCACCCAAAAATCAATTTCCTTTTGAAACGCTTTGTATTGATTTTTGTCGTCCTCGCTCGCGCCGACGTTCAAATATAAACCTTCATACCAGCGACCTTTGTAGAAAACGCGCTCTTCGGGTTCACGGCAGAGAAACTGTTCTTTAACGATGATTTCGCCGCTTGCGCCTCTGCCTTCGGTCAGACTCATTTCATCAAGCAGCGCGATTAATTCCGCGTTTTCCTGAAACGGCACGGGCAAATAATGTGCGCCCCACGGATAAGAAACGATGTCGGAAGTCCCGCTCTGCGCCGTGCCGCCGATTTTATTTTCTAATTCTAAAAGTGTGAAATCGTTAAAATTATTCTGCTGAAATTTCCAAGCCGCGCTGAGTCCTGCCGCGCCGCCGCCGATGATTGCAACTTTGATGTTTTCCCAATTACCGCTCGGAACTTGCGGGTTTCGCAATTCGCGCAAAATATGCCCGACATTGACATTCGCGCCGACAATTTCGCCGGCAACTTCGGCGTTTTCAGAGTTTGATTTACACGCGGAGAGCGCGAACGGCAAGCCTAAAAAAGCAGTTAAAATTTCCCGGCGGGTGAATTTCATCGGTTAAATATATTCGGAATAACTTATAGCTAATAGCGAATAGCTGATAATTAAAACGGCTATCAGCTATCAGTTTTCAGCTATTCCGAAAGTAATTTTCTACTCAGATTTTTTAGCTGTCTTGAGTGATGAAATCAACATTTTTTGTAATTCCTCACAATCATCAAGCAGCGATTGAGCTTGTTTCTCGCTCAAAAATCCACCGTCACGCAGTAGCCTGAGCCAAAAATTTGTCTTGAATGCTTCTTTATTCGCAATCGAATATTTTTGCAAAAAGTCGGTTTTGTTCTCTCCCTGTTTTGCCTCTTCTATCAAAACGCCGATTGCCGTTCCCGAATCCAGAATCTTTTTTGACAGAACAAATTCGTGTTTTTCGTCGTTCAAAAACTGGCTTAATTTGACGATTCGCAAAGCAAATTTATACGATTTTTCCTGTAAAATATTTTCACTCATATAATTTCTAAAGTTATCAGCTATTCGCTATTAGTTTTCAGTTATTCCGAAAGTTTTTCTCTCAAGATGTAATCTTCGGAATAGCTGAAAGCGAATAACTGGTAACTGATAATTTACTCAAATCTCCGCCATTCCGCCTCGTAATATCTCACCAGCGATTGATTATCCAATCTATTTATTTCAATCTCCTCATTCGGCAAATTCGTGTCCGCCGAAAAGTCGAACATCGTCGCCAGAGTTTTGTCGTTTAGAAATTTCAACTCGATATTTTCGGGTAGTTTCGCAGGCGTTTCAAACGGCTGCAATTTTGCCAAAGCGTAACCCCAAACGCCGAAACTTGGCACGGTTGTTTGATATGGTTTGACTGTAAAACCGACCGCTTCGAGCGTTTTAATGATGCACCAGAACGACTTACGCGCCATTAGCGGCGAAGTTGTTTGAATAACGACGGCAGAATCGGGCGTTAGTTTTTTTTTGAGTAAATTATAAAATCTAGTTGTGTAAAGTTTGCCGAGCGCAAAATTGTTCGGATCGGGAAAATCTATGACGGCAACGTCAAACGGTTCGGTTTCGTTTTGATCGAGCCAGACGAATGCGTCGGCGTTGGTGACGTGAACTTTTTCATTGTCGAACGAATGTTTGTTGAGTTCGCCGAGCGCGGGAACTTTTTTTGAAATTCCGGTCAT
>JANMAA010000031.1:0-2529 GCA_031359215.1 Acidobacteriota bacterium
TTTTACAGGTAGCCGGCAAATTAATTTTCCAGCGGACAAAATCACTTTTTTCGCACACGCTTTGTTGGACTTTTAGATTTATTAATTTATTAAACTTGTCAATTTTTCGCCTACAAGTTAGATTTGAGTGCGATTCTGCTACAAAATTTGATTTGTCTTTTGCGCTGTAAAATTTGTGAATGATTTATCGAGAAAATTATTACTGTGCTTCTGCTTTTGTTTGTGCGTTCGGACGGCAATGGCGCAGTATCGGATTGACCAGTGGACGGCAGACGACGGGCTGCCGCAGAATTCGGTTTACGGGGTCGTGCAAACCGGCGACGGTTATCTGTGGATGGCGACTTTCGACGGGTTGGTGCGGTTTGACAGCGTGCGGTTCACGGTTTTTAACAAAAGCAATTCGCCGGGCATCGCCAATAATCGTTTTATCAGTTTGTTTGAAGCCGCAAACGGCGATTTGTGGGCGGGAACGGAAGAAAGCGGCATCGTCCGTTTTAGCGGCGGACGGTTTGAATCTTTCGGTGCAGAGGCAGGCGCTCCGCGTCGCGTCGGTTCGATTGAAGCGGACGCGGGCGGCGGAGTCGTGATTTTCGACAATATAGAAGCGTTTCATTTTTTGGATGGGCGATTTTCGCCTTTTGACGCGCGATCAAATTTTTCGCCGGCGGCGCAAACTTCTCGCCTCCCGAACAGGAAAATATATTGTCGCAATTCCGAAAGCAAATTTTCCGAATGTTTTATTGACGGACTTTGGCAGAGCTTTCCGGTCGGCGACGGCTCACCGAAACCAACATTCACGGCATCTGCGGCGCAAGAGGCAAACGGAATCGTCTGGCAGATTACCGCCGACGGGCGCGTCGCGCAGTCGGAAAATGGGCGGGTCACGCGCATTTACGATGAACGCGACGGCTTACCCAAATTTCCTTTATGTTTTATGACCGGCGCGCGACTTGGTCTGATTGCCAAAGACGCGGACGGCTCGCTGTGGCTAATTGATTTGCCTTCGATGCAAAAGGAATTGCTGCTCAAAAAAGCCGCCGTTCCGCCGCCGCTCGAACAGAGGCAGATTTCATCAACCTACACGGACGGTGAAGGCAATCTCTGGTTCGGCACAGGGCGCGACGGATTGTTTCGCGCCAGAAAACAAATCATCACCGCTTATTCCGAGGCGGAC
Organism: Acidobacteriota bacterium; assembly: GCA_031359215.1. Lineage (GTDB taxonomy): Bacteria > Acidobacteriota > Blastocatellia > Pyrinomonadales > Pyrinomonadaceae. The sequence continues at coordinate 1,175 of JANMAA010000031.1, forward strand.
GGAATTGCGGATAAAAATGTCTATCCGATTTATCAGGACCGCGCCGGAACGATTTGGATTGGAACGACGGGCGGACTTTTCAAACGCGAAAACGAAACTTTTACTTCGGTTAAATCCGCCGAAAATTTTCAGGTCAACGCCATCGGGGAAGACGCTGCCGGGCGCATTCTCATCAGCAATGGCGGCACGTTATACGTTCAGGAAAACAATCGATTCGTGCCGTTCGAGCCGGAAAAAATTCCCGATGCCGGTAGCATTTTTGCGATTCACGCCGACCGTGAAAACGCGCTCTGGATAGGCGGCGGCAACGGGCTAAGGCGTTTCAAGGACGGCGTTCTGGAGAGTTTTACCACCGCCGACGGTCTTGCCGGAAACGACGTGAAAGTCATCATCGAAGCACGGGCGGGCGGACTGTGGATTGGAACTTACGACGGATTGACGCGGATGCAAAACGGCAAATTTACAAGCTGGCGGGAAGCGGACGGCTTGCCGAGCCGCACCGTGCGCGCGCTTTACGAAGACGCGGACGGAACGCTTTGGATCGGCAGTTACGACGGCGGCTTGGCGCGATTCAAGGACGGAAAATTTACCCGCTACAATACGAAAATCGGTTTGCCGAACGACGGCGCGTTTCAGATTTTGGAAGACGACGACCGCCATTTCTGGATTTCGTCGAATCGCGGAATTTATCTGGTCAGTAAAGACGAATTGAACGATTTCGCCGACGGCAAAATCGTGCGGGTCAACTCAATCGCTTACGGCAAAGCGGACGGAATGCTCAACGCCGAATGTAACGGCGGACGCTCGCCCGCCGGAATCCGCGCGCACGACGGAAGGCTTTGGTTTCCGACGCAGGACGGCGTGGCGGTCATTGACCCGCGCGAAATTAAAAGCAATTCAAAGCCGCCGCCGGTCGTTATCGAAACGGTCAAGATTGATATCGAGTTTCAGGTTTCAGGTTACAAGTTTCAAGTTGAAGGCGAGAACAAACCTGTAACACGAAACCTAAAACCTGAAACCATTGAAGTTCAGCCGAATCAGCAGAGTTTCGAGATCAGCTACACCGCGCTCTCGTTTATCAATTCGGAAAATCTGCGTTTCAAATATAAACTCGAAGGACTCGACGATGATTGGATTGACGCGGGAACGCGCCGTCTGGCTTATTTTTCGCACGTTCCGCCGGGAACTTATACGTTTCGCGTGATTGCCGCCAACAGCGATAACATCTGGAACGAACAGGGCGCGACGCTCAAAATCGTCGTGCTGCCGCCGTTTTATCGTACCTGGTGGTTTTTGATTCTGGCAGTTTTCGTCATCGCAGCGTCCGCCTTTTTGCTTTTCCACCGGCGCGTTGC
>JANMAA010000090.1:0-21374 GCA_031359215.1 Acidobacteriota bacterium
AACTGGTGCAAGAATATCTTGAGCATCATCGGTCAACAAGCAACAAAGATGGAGACACGTTCATCCTTGAAGATTAGCTGGAAATCGGACTTTCAGTCCACAGACAACCTCTGCACTTCCAGTGCAGAGTGGTTTAGTTTACCTTCGATAAAGGCGAAGATGGAAGAGGAAACCAGACTTGCCGAAGAGCAAACTAAAGCCGAAGAATCAATTGAAAATGACGTAGAAACAGTTGATGAAACTTTTGAAATCGAAAAACCGACGGCGGAAGAAATCGAAGAAGCTAAATTTTCTTGGGTGAACGAAAAATTTGGCGAGATAATTAAAAAACAAAAAGATTTGAGCGGCGTGATAATTTTTTATGCCGACGATGCTTATTACGATGTCGGCAAACTTCAGAATCTTATTGATGAAGGAAAGAATAAAATAGCAGAAGCCTCCAAAATTCCAACCGATAAAATTCAAGTCGTCTATGGCGGTTATCGTGAAATGGTTCAGGCGGAATTTTGGATAGTTCCCAAAAAAGGTGAATCTCCAACACCGCGCCATGAAGAAAAACCGATGATTGACGAAACTGAAAACTAACAATTTACAAATCAACTTAAATTCCGACGTTCAAAGTTAAGTAAAATTTTGGACGTTGGACTTTAGACTTTGGGCTTACATAAAATAGAATAATGAATCTAATACAAGGAGAAGTTTCCGAAAATGTGGATATTGATTTACCAAACGCGAAACTCGCTTACACGATTATTCAATCGCTGCTCAAAAATCAGGAAGCGTTGAGCGATTTGTTGGCATTGATGGCGCACGCGCTTGACGAAGATGTGGCAAAGGCTTTAACGAATACAAATGAATGGGAAAAATATCTCGAAGCCAAGCGGGAACTCGACAATACGCATTTGCAGATCGAAAAATTTACGGAAGAACTCAAGAAAATGGATAACGGATAGTGGATAATGGATAATAAAGAAAATGTTTTGAAAGATAAATCTTATAAATTCGCATTGCGGATTGTGAAACTTTGCAGACATTTATCTGAGGAGAAAAAAGAGTTTATTTTATCAAAGCAAATTTTGAGGTCGGGAACTTCGATTGGCGCGAATGTTGCTGAAGGCGGACAGGCGCAATCCAAACCGGATTTTATTCATAAACTTTCGATTGCTCATAAAGAAGCGTTTGAAACAGAATACTGGCTTTGTCTTCTACGCGACGGAGATTATATTACCGAAAAACAAGCAGAGTCTTTAATTATAGATTGCAATGAATTACAAAAAAATTTAACAACATCAATCAAAACATCGAAGAGTAAAATGTAAAATGGATAACGGATAATGGATAATAATTTTGACTTCTTAATTATCCATTATCCGTTATCCATTATCCGTTATGAAAGATTTATTGATTATCGGCGCGGGACCTGCGGGAATTTCTGCTGCTTACGAAGCGAAAAAAGCTGACTTAAGTTATCTCGTATTAGAAAAAGCCTTAATTGGAAATACGATTTACAATTATCCGGTCGGTTTGACGGTTTTTTCGACGACGAATGAACTCGAATTTGTCGAGGGCGATCTGAAGCCGGCACGGGAAAAACCGACGCGGGAAGAGTTATTGTCTTATTACGTTCGGTTTGTTCTCGATAATGAACTTAATGTTCAATGGAATGAGGAAGTTTTATCGGTCGAAAAATTGGGCGGAAATCATTTTGTCATAAAAAGTGCGAATGGCGAATATGAAGCGAAAAATGTTTTGTTTGCCATCGGCGCGATGGATTATCCGCGAATGTTGAACGTGAAAGGCGAGGATTTGCCGAAGGTTCACGATCATTTTCGAGAAACTTATCCGTGGGTGAAAAAGAAAGCTCTGATCGTCGGCGGTGGGAATTCGGCGGGCGAAGCCGCGCTTTTTCTCGCGGAAGAAGGCGCGGAAACGACGCTGGCGATTTTTCGCGCTGATTGGGAAAGCACCGATCCGAAGCAAGGCTGTATCAAATATTGGGTGCGCGATCCTTTGCAGGAACAACTCAAAAAGCGTTGTTTGAATCTGTTTTTTCTCGGCAAAATTTTGGAAATCCGCGAAAACGATGTAGTTTTGGAAGACGAAAACGGCGAAAGCTGTATTTTGGAAAATGATGTCGTTTTCGTCCTGATAGGTTCGGATGCGGATTTGACGATGATGAAAAAATTGGGCGTGAAGTCCGAAATTAACAAATACGGCGAAGTTCCGGTTTATTCGGATGAAACTTTTGAAACTAATGTTCCGGGCGTTTATGTCGCCGGACATTTCACGAATCACCGCCACATCAAAGGCGCAATTGACGCACCGAAAGAGTTTATTCCGAAACTCGCGGCAAAATTAAATGCGCCGGAATCTGTTCAAAGTTTTTAGAGATGGCTTTAATAAGAAAATACCAAGAAAAAGACAAAGAAGAAATCTGGAAAATTATCGAACAAGTGATTTCTCAAGGCGATTCTTTTACTTTTGCGCTCGATACTTCGCGTGAATTTGCGCTTGAAGATTGGTGCAGTCCTGACAAACACACTTTTGTCGCCGTTGATGAAAATGAAAAAGTTTTCGGCACATTTTACATCAAAGCGAATCAAATCGGGCTCGGTTCGCACGTTGCCAACGGAAGTTATATAGTTTCGCCTGACGCACGAAGACAAGGCATCGGAAGATTAATGGGCGAGCGTTCGATTGAAGAAGCACGAAAATTAAGTTTTCAAGCGATGCAGTTTAATTTCGTCGTCAAAAGCAACGAAAAAGCCGTTAATTTATGGAAAAGTTTAGGTTTTGAAGTCATCGGCGAAATTCCCGAAGCGTATCGACATAAAGAAAATGGTTTGACGAACGCTTATATAATGTATCGAAAATTGTAATCAAAATAAATAAAGAAGATAAATTTGTTAATAAAATTTCCGATTACATGATTTATGTTCAGAGTTCAAACTTTAATTTGCTGCGCTCGCTGGAAGCGAGGCGTGTTGCCGCCATCGAAGCGCGGTGGAACAAACTAAAGTTTGAACTCTGAACGCGAAGATTTGGTTTTTAAATTATTTAATTCGTTTTTTCAAAATAAAGAGAAAATCACTAATGAGTATCAAACGTGCAAATGAAATTCTCAAGCATCAATTCGGCTATGATTCATTTCGGATGAATCAGGAAGCCGCGATTGAATGCGTTTTAAATAAAAAAGACTGCGTGGTTTTGATGCCGACGGGCGGCGGGAAATCGCTTTGTTATCAGATTCCGGCGTTGATGCAGGACGGTTTGACGATTGTGGTTTCGCCGCTCATTGCGCTGATGAAAGATCAGGTTGATGCGCTTGTCAATAATGGAGTTTCTGCCGCGTTTTTAAATTCTTCGCAGACGAATCGGGAACAAACCGAAGTGTTTCAAAAGGTTAGAAACAGCGAATTGAAACTGCTTTACGTTGCGCCCGAACGTCTTTTGCAATCGGGCGAACAGTTTATTGATTTTCTCGAATCCATCAATGTTTCGCTGTTTGCGATTGACGAAGCCCATTGTATTTCGAGTTGGGGACACGATTTTCGCCCCGAATATATTCAACTTGGAAAACTTAAAAGATATTTTCCCGAAATCCCGATCATTGCGCTGACCGCGACTGCCGACAAACTCGTTCGCAAAGATATTTTCGAGCGTTTGAACCTCACACACGCCGAACTTTTTATTTCCAGTTTTAATCGTCCGAATATTTATTACACGGTCGAACCGAAGCGGAATTCTTACGCGAGACTTTTGAAATTTCTCGAAAAACGCCGCGAAGAAAGCGGAATTATTTACTGTTTGAGCCGCGCTGCAACTGAAAGTCTGGCGATGGATTTGCGCGATGAAGGTTTTTCCGCGCTACCCTATAACGCGGGACTTACGAGAGAGCAGCGCGAAAAAAATCAGGAATTATTTTTGAATGACGACGTGAAAATCATCGTTGCGACAATCGCGTTCGGAATGGGAATTGATAAATCGAACGTGCGTTTCGTCGTTCACAACGATCTGCCGAAAAACGTCGAAAGTTATTATCAGGAAACCGGACGCGCCGGACGTGACGGTTTGCAAAGTCAGGCACTTTTGTTTTTCAGTTGGGGCGATGTCGTTAAATTAAAAGGCTTTGCCGAAGTTGAAAACAATCAGCAGCAAACCGATATAATGCTGAAAAAACTCAATCAAATGGGTGAATTCGGCGATATGAAAACTTGTCGAAGAAGATTTTTACTCAAATATTTTGATGAAGAATTAGACGAAGATTGCGGACATTGCGACAACTGCAACACGACTTTTGAAAAATTTGACGGCACGATAATCGCTCAAAAAGCCTTGAGCGCGGTTGCACGGACGGATCAGCGATTCGGTTTGACATATTTGATCGATTTCCTGCGCGGCTCGAAATCAAAAACGATACGGCTCGAACATCTTAATTTGAAAACTTACGGCATCGGAGCGGATATTTCCAAAAACAGTTGGTTCGATTATTTCAAAGATTTGATCGCGCAAGGTTATCTGGCACAAACCGAAGGTCAATATCCGACGCTTGTTCTGACGGAAAAAAGTCTCGACGTTTTGAGGGGAAATGTGCGCGTCGAGCTTTTCAAAGTTACCGAAAAAGAAGACAAAAAATCTTCACTCGTTTCTAGCGTTTCGCATCCTTATATTAAAGAATTATTTGACGAATTAAAGAAACTACGAACTAATTTTGCACGCGGCGAAAATGTTCCGCCGTATGTCATTTTTTCTGACGCAACGCTGATTGAAATGGCGACTTATCTACCGCAGGATGTTTCGGAAATGCTCAAAATCTCCGGTGTCGGCGATGTGAAAATGGACAAATACGGCGTGGATTTTCTGCAAATCGTCGCGGATTATTGCGATATCAATAATCTCGATTCGCGCATTGATTTGAAAACGCCGAAACGCGAACCGAAAAAACGCATCAAAATAAATGCAAGCGGCGAAAGCACTTACACGATTTCATTTAAAATGTTTAAAGAAGGAAATTCAATCGAAGAAATAGCGCAAGAAAGAGAATTAGCCGTCAGCACAATTGAAACTCATCTCGTCAGATTCATCCCGACCGGTGAAATAAAACTAACAGAAATTGTTCCCGAAGAAAAAATCGAAACGATCAGAGATGCAATTATCAAACTCGATGCCAATCAGGGAATTTCACCCATCAAGGAATTTCTAGGCGAAGATTTCAGCTATGGTGAAATTCGTGCAGTCGTCGCTGATTTTATGCGAATGGCAAATGCCATCGGAAAATAAAAAGCGGGTGTCAAATTTAACAACCGCTTTTACTGTTATTAATTGTAAAAATTAAGGTTTTTCTTTTCTGATGAAAACTTTCTCTCCTTTAAATTTTTCCGCGATGTTTGTAGGATTTACATCGTAATTTGTGATGTCAGTTGTTTGCGTTTGTCTGCCGCCGACCGATTCCGTCCAGCGATATGGAAGCAGTAAGTCGCCGACACTTCTGTAATCGGAAAATTTTAACTGATGTTCGAAGGTTGCCGAATCTTCCGAAGTTCTGACAAAAACTTTTGATTCTTTTTGCGGAGTGTCGCCGGAAGGTTTATCGAGTTTGACAATATGCGGCATATCCGTTCCCATAAAACTCATCATTCGCGGCAAAAATGTTGATTTATCTAAAAAAAGTTTGATCGAACTTCCGCCAGTTTGTGCTTCGACGATGTTACAGGCGTTTCCGTCAACATTTTCTTCGCCGGCAAAAGTATAATTAATGTCTAAACCCTGAGGCGCGGTCAAAAGTAAAGCGAGAGTCGTGTGAAGCATTTCGTTGTTGCGTTCGCCCGACACATTTTCAATTTTGACATCCTTGTCAACCATAATTCGTTTGCCGTCCTTGGTGTTCCAAACGGTCGTATTGTCGCCGGGTTTTCTTTCAAAAATGACGCTGCCTTTATCATCAGGATTAACTTCCTGAATAGTTCCGTCATCTTTTTTAATGATAATTTTGCGTTGACCGTTGCCGGGTTTAATATCTTCGGTCAAAACCTTACCGTCCTTGTCTTTGACGATGACGACATTTTTCTTAACATCGCCTCCGGTTTTAATTCCTTCTTCGCCGTCTTTATTAATTACTATAACTTCAACGTGTTTACGATCTTCGACGTTGCCGTTAGTTTCGTCGGGATTTCCGATTCTGACCATTTTGCTGAACCGGTTTGGCAGTTGCAAATTTATTTCCAAATTTCCAGGCAATGTTTGGTGCACGCCTTCTCTTTCAAAATAATTCATCGAATTTCCGGCAATAGTCAAACTGCGAACATTGTTGATATTTACATCTCCGCCGATGGCGATTCGCGCTTGCCTAATTAATTCGAGTGCCTTCGCATCGGATTTGAATTTTGCTCCGGCGTTGTCAACCAACGAACCTAAACCGATAAAAAATGTCGAAACCAAAAGTATCATTACAAAAAATCTTTTCATATTAATCTCCTAAAACTTTGAATTTTGTCTTAATGACTGTATGCAGTATTACAGAATTTTTCCCCCGAGTGTTTAAGACGACGCAAAGAATTTGTTAAGAATGTAAAATGTTTTCAAAAACACCGGAAAAAAAAGATCATCGCATTTTCCCAGAAAAAAATAAATACGATTCGGTAAAAGCATTTATTAAGAGGAAGCAAAGAATTTGTTAAGAATGTAAAATCTTTGATTTTGTTACCAAAAACAATAGAAAGTCGTGATAGACTTTGGGCGATGAAGTTTTGGAACAACAAAAATTTGATTCCGATTTTGCCGGTCATATTTCTGCTCGGATTGCTTGGTTTGCTTGCCGGATTGCAATATAAATGGCTCGGACAGATCAGCGATGCCGAACGCGAACATTTGCAGAATCGGCTTCAAGACGACACGAAACGTTTTGCTGAAGATTTTAATCGTGAAGTTCAAACCGTTTATTTTAACTTTCGAGTCGATGCCGAAGATTTCAAAAATCAGAATCGAAATGTTTTTAATAAACAACTTGATAACTGGAATAATCAAACTCAATTTCCACAACTTATAAAAGAGATTTATTTTGTAAAAAAAGGTGATTCGCAAACGCTTTTGAAGTTCAATTCAATAACCGGCACATTTGAAGAAACCGAATGGACAGAAGATTTAACGAACATCGAACAAAATATAAATGCGAAAAATGAACTAAATCCGGTTTTGGAAAATTACACGGCATTAGCAATTCCGATCTTGGAAAAAGGCGAAAATGTTCGGCAAATAATTGTTCGCTCGAAACAAAACGGTTCGGATGATATAAATACCGAATCAAAAATGCTTTTGCCGGAAAAATATGGTTTTTTGATTGTTTTTTTAGATGAAAACGCAATCAAAACTCAAATACTTCCAAGTTTAGTAAATAAATATTTTTCAAACAACGAAGGCTCGGATTACAAACTTTCGATAACCAATCTTAATAATAAAATAATTTTTCAGACTAATGACGAAAAAATAACTTCGCCGGATTCGACCGCTAAATTTTTCGATCTAAAGCCGACGGGATTTACTTTTTTTCGTGAAAACGGTGCTGATAATTTAATGAGTTCACCGGAAAATAAAGAAAAGGGGATTATTCATAATCAAAAATTATCAACAAAAACCGTTACTTCGGATAAGAACGAAATTCTCACCGTAGATATTAAAAAAGCCGATGAAGAAAAGCCTCGAATCGCCATTTTGCAGGGCAAAGTCGGAATCGACGATGGAATATGGACGCTGAATGTTCAACATTCAGACGGTTCTCTCGAACACTTTATTACAAACACGCGGCATCGAAATTTAGCGGTGAGTTTCGGTATTTTGACGCTTCTTGCGGCAAGCGTCGTTTTGATTTTCGTTTCGGCGCAGCGTTCTAAAAAACTCGCCCAACGACAACTTGATTTTGTTTCGAGCGTTTCGCACGAATTTAGAACTCCGCTCGCTGTAATTTATTCGGCAGGCGAAAATCTGACCGACGGCGTTGTAAATTCGCCCAATCAAATTACCAGATACGGAAATTTGATCAAAGGCGAAGGCAAAAAACTGACGGCGATGGTCGAGCAGATTCTGGAATTTGCCGGAGCGCGTTCGGGAAAAAGAAAATACGATTTTCGCCCGTCAAACATTGAAGAAATCATCGAAAATGCGCTCGCTGAATGTCAACCTTTGATTGATGAAAAAGATTTTGTTTTGGAAAAAGAAATTTCCGCGAAATTGCCTGAAATTTCCGCTGATTCAAACATTCTGAGCCACGCGATTCAGAATTTGATCCTAAATTCGATCAAATATTCGAGCGGAAGTCGGTGGCTGAAAATTTCAGTAAACAATGGCGGCGGAGATTTGAAAATTTCGGTCGAAGACAAAGGATTAGGCATTTCCAAAAAAGATTTGACGCATATTTTCGAGCCGTTTTACCGCGCGAAAACGGTCGTTGACGAACAAATTCACGGCAACGGTTTGGGCTTGAGTCTCGTAAAACAAATCGTCGAAGCGCACAAAGGCAAAATTAAAGTCGAAAGCGAAGTCGGAAAGGGAAGCAAGTTCATTGTTCAATTACCAATTAATAATAATGAATGGTGAATGATAAACAATAAATGAGAGTTTTACTGGTAGAAGATGAACGAGGGTTGATTTTGACGCTGACCGACCGTTTGGAAAGCGAAGGTTTTGAAGTGAAAACCGCAAGCGACGGCGAAAGCGGATTGTCGTTTGCTCTGAGCGAAACTTTTGATTTGATAATTCTGGATGTGATGCTTCCGAAGAAAAACGGATTGGATGTGTGCCGGGATTTGCGGCAGAAAAATGTCGAAACGCCGATTTTAATGCTGACGGCGAAAGGCGAAACGATTGATAAAGTTTTGGGATTAAAGCTCGGCGCGGACGATTATTTGACGAAACCTTTTGAAATGCTGGAACTTTCCGCGCGCATCGAAGCACTGCTCAGACGTTCGGTAAATACTCATCAAAACGCGGTTGGAACATTCAAATTCGGTTCGGTCGCCGTCGATTTTCGCCGCGCCGAAGTTTTGAAGGAAAATCGGCAAATCGAACTTTCCGCGCTGGAATTTAAACTTCTGCAATATCTGATCGAACATCGCGGCGAAGTCATAAAACGCGATGAATTGTTGGATGAAGTTTGGGGTTACGACGCGATGCCTTCGACGCGAACGGTTGATGTCCACGTCGCGTGGTTGCGGCAAAAACTAGAAGAAAATCCGAAATATCCGCAATATATTCAGACCGTTCACGGGTTTGGTTACAAGTTTAATTCCTGAATTTTTCAATAAAAATTGAAAATGATTACTTTTTATGCAAAACCACTGGATTTTTGCTGTCTTGCAAATTGATGGTATGATTTTTACTTCAAAAAATAAAAAAAAGGAGATTTCCAATGAAGAAAATAAATTATTTTACTTTGTTTCTAATTACATTATTATTTTTTACGAATTTTGCGACAGTAATGTCAGCTAATGAAAGTGAAAAATCAAAAGTGGAGCAAATAAATTTGTTAAATTCAAACTTTAGCTTTTTACCTAATCCACGGCTTGAATGGTGCCGGGTAAGTTTAGACAATCCTCGAAGCAGTTTGAATGTTCGCACTTACAGCGGTCGTGTGGTGGGCAAGGTTAAACACGGAACTTTGGTTTTTGTTAACGAATACGAAGATGCGTGGGCAAGAATAAGCATCAAACAAGGTAGAAGACTTGTTGAAGTCGGCTGGGTAGCGAGTGAATATCTTTCTTGCTAATAAAAAAGAATAAGTGATTTGATGATATTTAAAGTCCAAGAACTGCAAAGTTCGGTTCTTCGTTGCGGTTCTTGGCTTTTCCGGTCTCGTCAAAAATTTCCGGTAATTTTAAGTCTGCGTTTTTCTTATTACACACTAAAATTCCGATTCGGTGGTTGCTCTTTCGCGTCGGGCAACGCCTGTTTGATAGGCTGCTTCTTCAACTTGTAAAGCAACGGCTTCGCTAACCCGACGGTCAAAAACAGACGGAATAATATAGTCGGGATAGAGTTCTGTTTCTGAAATAATGCCGGCGATAGCATTTGCAGCGGCAAGTTTCATTTCTTCATTGATAACCGAAGCGCGACAATTTAATGCACCACGAAAGATGCCGGGGAAACAGAGAACATTATTGATCTGGTTCGGATAATCACTTCTGCCGGTCGCCATTACCGTTACGAATTCATTGGCATCTTCCGGCATAATTTCAGGAATCGGGTTTGCCATTGCAAAAACAATCGGGTCTTTTGCCATATTTTTCAAGTCGTTTACGTCAATAACTCCGGGAACCGAAAGCCCGAAAAAAACGTCTGCACCCTTTATAACATCGTGGACAGAGCCTTTTTCCATTTCGGGATTAGTGTTTCTGCCATACCAATCCTTCACCCAATTCATATTATCGGTGCGCCCGGAATAAAGTGCGCCGCCCGTGTCACAGCCGATTATGTTTTTGACACCTGCCGCCATCACGATTTTTGAGCAAGCCACTCCCGCAGCACCTATTCCATTAACGACAACTTTGATATTTTCCATTTTTTTGCCGACGATTTTAAGCGAATTGATCAAAGCCGCAAGCACGACAACTGCGGTTCCGTGCTGGTCGTCGTGAAAAACCGGAATATCGAGTTCTTCTTTCAAGCGTTCCTCGATTTCAAAACATCGTGGTGCGGAAATATCTTCAAGATTTATACCGCCAAAAGCGACGGAGATGTTTTTAATAGTTTCGATGATTTCGTGCGGGTCTTTCGTGTTCAGGCAAATTGGGAAAGCATCGACACCGCCGAATTCCTTAAATAATTGACATTTTCCCTCCATAACGGGCATTGCCGCCGCAGGTCCGATGTCGCCTAATCCCAAAACTGCCGTTCCGTCGGAAACGACGGCTACGGTATTTTTCTTGATGGTTAGGGTAAATGCTTTTTCAGGGTCTTTGTGAATTGCCTCGCACACCCGCGCTACTCCCGGCGTGTAAGCCATTGACAAATCGGAGCGCGTTTTTAAGGGAACTTTAGAAACCGTTTCGAGTTTTCCGCCAAGATGCATCAGAAATGTCCGGTCAGAAATATTGACCACCTCTACGCCGTCTATGTTTTGAAGCGATTGAACGATTTCTTCATCGTGTTTTTCGGATGCCGCATTAACGGTTATATCGCGGATTAAAAAATCCTTGCCGACTGACACAATATCAATTCCTTCAATGTCACCGCCGGTAGTTCCGATGGCGGTTGTGATTTCTCCGAGTTTACCCGGTTGATTTTGAATTTTGACACGCAGAGTTACGCTGTAACTTGCGTTCGGGGTTGGTTTATTCATAATAATAATTGCGGTTTTTTGCGTTTTCTCTAACCGAAATGAAATTCAGAACGGAATTAAAAAAGTTAGCAAATTCTCAATATACTGTGCAAAATGCCTTTAACCAAAACTTTATCTGCCGGCAAAATTAATGAAACAAAGTGCGGATTTGCCGAACGAAGTTCGACTTTCGCGCCTCGCCGAAAAAACATTTTCAAATATGCCTGTTTATTTTGCGACAAGGCTACAACAATCTCACCATCCCGGGCAAAAGATTTTTTCTGTATTAAAACTATGTCGCCTTCACAAATATGTTCTTCAAGCATAGCATTATCAGGGACACGAAAGAGTCTGAGATTTTCCGGCGGTTGATTGTTCAGCAAAAATTTCGGCAAAAAAAGCGATTCATTTTCCCAATCTTCCAAAATTGTAGTTTCTCTCGGCACATCGAGCCAGTCGATTTTACAAACAAAATCAGAAAGTGAGTTTGACGAACTCAATTCTAATTTGAACATACCGTTTTCCCGATGTCTTGAGATAAATCCTTGTTTTTCAAGTGCTTCGATATGTTTTGCAATCACGCCTTTTGACGCAATCCCTAAACTCCAGGCAATTTGTTGGTAAGAAGGCTGAAAACCGTGTTTATCGGCAAAACGCGTAATAAATTCTAAAACCTCTTTTTGTCGTCGGGTCCGCGGCTGCATTTCTATTGGTTTACTTTGTTTCCTTTAAAGTCGTATGACACATAAAGATTAAGGGCGTTTTCCTTTATATCGGAGCGAATTTCTTTGACGTTTGCATTAAGCGTTCCGTCCGTTGCTGCAATCGGCAAACTCAGGGTTATTTGCTTTCCGCGTAAAATAACAATCGGATTAACTCTTTGATTCAATGAATTTTGAACAAATTGAGCGATAACTCCACTAATCAGCGGCGTTACGCCGTCAAGATTTACGGTTTCGACATTTATTTGTCCAAAAACGGATTTTTCAACATCGTTGTAACGTAAATTCAATCCAGCCTGCGCCCAACCGGAAAATTCGATGCAGCCACCTAAATTATAGCTTCCCTTAAAAGCAAGCGGCGCGGATATTTTACCGTTTTCAAGTCTTATTCCGGTTGACACGCCGCTTCCTTCAGGTAAGAGAACAATTTTGCCCTCGCAATTTCCATTTTGCTGAAAGACAATTTGGTTTGGTTGAAAATCGTTTGGTTTAACTTGTCCGGTCAAATTTAAGGGAAATGAAGGCGCGTTCATATCACGAAAAATAGTCCCTAAAATCGTGTCGAAAAACTGCTGGTTCAAAACAATGGTAGCCGTTCCCGGCGGCGCACCATTGACATCCGGCGGCTGAATCGGTTTGCCCGGAGGTTGGGTAGCACGCGGTGCGCCGACGAAAAAATAAAAAGTTAAAACTCCGCCGATAACCAAGCCTAAAATTATACCAATCGTTAAAACAATAAATTTACTCATAAAATTATTAAGGTTTCGGGGATGCAATCGGCGTTGAAGTCGTTTGTGCCGTTTTCAGCAGTTGTCCGATAATAGCGACGGCTGCGCTGAATAATGTATTAACTTGTTGGCGAATTTGTTCGGGTTCGACCTTTTTAAAATCAGTCGGCTCGGCAAAAAGTTCTGTTGGAGATTCGGTTCGGATGTTTTTGAGTTCGGTTACAATCCGTAAACCGTTGATGCCTTGCACATTTCCTGTTTGTGATTCCGAAACGGTTTCCGAACGAAGCGGTAAGCCGGTTTCCTTATCGACTAAAAAATAAGATTCGGTTTCAACATTTCCGGCTTTGGTTTGCGTATTTGTCGTTGCGGCATAACGATATTTGACGGCATCGCGCCCGTCAATTTTTTCTTCACCGACCTTTTCAATTCCTTTTACATTCTTCAATTGGTTGACAATCTGTTCCGGCATTAGCAATCGTCGAACTTCAAAACCGACTGATTCCCGATTTATTTCAGCATATTGCTTGCGATCCGGTGAAATAACGAACTGCTTGCCATTTTTATCCAAATAGATAATCTTTTCACCGTTCGGCAAGGCAAATTCAGTGCGCCGATCTTGTCCGTTTCGTGAAACTTCGGCTTTCAATGGCGGCATTGTCTGAGATTGATTACCCGATGTTTCCAGTTTTAGCGTAACGGTTGCCTGATATTGTTCAGGCTCTTTCGTTTCAATCACCGCGCCTGTTTCATTGATCGAATTCGTATTCGATATATTCGCATTACCGTTACTATTATTTAAGTTATTTATAGTAATGCTATTGCTTGAATTATTGTTCGTAATATTGGGATTAACTACTTTGTTTGTCGGTTGCGGTTCACACGCTAATCCTAAAACGATTATTACGAATAAAGTTACCAAATAAATTTTACTACTTGTCTTTTTCATATTTCCCACCCTTTTTTCAAAAATTGACTAAATATTATCACATTTGTTATTAGACTTTTAATAACCGACCGCCTCACCGTCGCTGCGTGAATCGATTGCGCCGAGTCGGACACCTTGCTCATCGATCATAATTCCGGTTGCGGAAGCAATATTGCTTGGTCGCGCCGAAAATTTATGTCCGAGTTTTTCCAAAGCCTTTTGCGTATCGGAACTCATACCGAACGGTTCATAAACAATTTCGTCGGGAAACCATTGATGATGGATGCGCGGCGCATCAATTGCTTGTTGAATGTTCATATCGTGGTCAATGACGTTGATAATGGTCTGCAAAACCGAAGTGATGATTCGCGGACCGCCGCGTGCGCCTAACGCGAACCACAATGAGCCGTCTTTTCGCAAAACGATTGCCGGTGTCATCGAAGAGAGCGGACGCTTTTTCGGTTGAACGGAATTGTTTTCACCTTGAATCAAACCGTATAAATTAGCTTTGCCCGGACTTGCCGCAAAATCGTCCATTTCATCATTTAATAAAACTCCCGTTCCTTTTGCCGTAACCGCCGAACCGTATAAATCGTTTATCGTATAAGTATTCGTAACGACATTTCCATCATTGTCAACGACCGTGAAATGAGTTGTTTCGGTCGGTTCTTTGCCGTTGATCCCGCCGTGTCCGATGTCTTTGCTCGACGAGGCTTTGTTCAGATCAATCGAATCGGCTCTCATCTTGGCATAATTTTTATCGATCAATGTTTTAACCGGAACATTCACAAAATCAGGATCGCCCATAAACTCGGCACGGTCGGCGAACGCGCGGCGCAGACTTTCGGTCAAAACGTGATATTTTTCCGACGAAGCCCAACCCATTTGGCGTATATCGTAATTTTCGAGCATATTCAACGCTTGAAATAAGACGATTCCACCCGAACTCGGCGGCGGCATCCCGATAATTTCATAGCCGCGATAAGTTCCGCGCAACGGGATTCTTTCTTTTGCCTGATAATTTTTCAAATCCTCCAATGTCATCAAACCATTGTGAGCCTTCATATCGTCAGCGATGAGCTTTGCGGTTTCGCCTTCATAGAATCCTTTGGCACCGTTCTTCTGAATACGCGAAAGAGTGGCGGCTAAATCCGGTTGCTTGAAAAC
Source organism: Acidobacteriota bacterium (assembly GCA_031359215.1). Classification (GTDB taxonomy): domain Bacteria; phylum Acidobacteriota; class Blastocatellia; order Pyrinomonadales; family Pyrinomonadaceae. Next base: position 14,854 of record JANMAA010000090.1, read on the forward strand.
ATCACCTTCTTCATAAAACTTACCGCCGTCTAGAAAGATTCTTTTACTGTCTTCATATTTTTCGAGATTTTTTTGATAAGTCTTAAAGAGATTAGCGAGGCGATAAGATAAAACATAACCGTCTTTGGCGAGCTTTTTAGCAGGCGCAACCAATTCATACCATTTAATTTTGCCTGAACCGTATTTCTTAAAAGCCAGATCGAGACCAGCCGGAGTTCCGGGAACGCCGGAAGCGCGATAACCGATGGTGGAAGAACCTTCACCGCGAATCAGTTCGCCTTTTTCATTGATGTAAACATTCCGATTTGCCGCCAGTGGAGCCATTTCACGGTAGTCGATCGCCGCAGTTTTGCCGTCTTTGAAACGAATGAGCATAAATCCGCCGCCGCCGAGGTTTCCCGCTTCGGGATAAACTACAGCTAACGCCAACGCGACGGCAATCGCCGCATCAACCGCGTTTCCGCCGCGTTTGATGACATCGATTCCGATTCGTGAGGCGAGTTCGTGTTGCGAGGCGACCATCGCGTGTTTCCCGCGCACTGGTTCGCGCCACGCCGCCGAAACTTTTTTCTCATTCGGAACAAGCGAAAAAAGAAACGCAGCAATAAAAAGCAAAACGCTGATTTTTCTCATCATTATCATAATTGTTAATCGTAAATTGTTAATCGAAAATTGTAAATGATAGATGGAAAGTGTTGAAATAGGGATTAAAGAACAATTTAGAATTTCTGAAATGAAACAAACACCTAATTGAAAGCGTAAAATACTACCATAAAAATCTTTCAAAGTTTATTGCAAAAATTTATTTATTGAGAAATATATGTATAAAAATGTTCGGGTTTGGAATGTGAAATTAGCGGCATTGTTTTGTATATGTGTGACTATTTTTTCGAGTTTCGCGCAGGCGCGTCCGATGCCGCCACAGCAAGACAATCAAGATACAAAAAAACTTCCGCCGCGTAATTATATTCGCAGCCGCGATTTCGATATGCAGCACATTGCGCTAAATCTGAATTTCGATTGGGATAAGGAACAAACCTTCGGCACGGCAACGATCACACTTGCACCGCATGTCCCGAATTTTAATACGGTAAAACTCGATGCCGGTCTGATGATTATCAATTCGGTCAAACTAAACGGCAAAGATTTGAAATTTCAATATGACAAAGGTGCGAACGAACTTTCCATCAGTCTTGACCGGATTTATAAAAATAGTGAATCGCTGACTTTTGTCGTCGATTATCGCACAACCGGCGAATCGGTTTCCAACACTTTAGGTTTCGGCGGCGTGAACGGGTTGAAATTCGTCAAACCGACGACGGGAAATCCCGATAAACGCTGGCAAATATGGTCGCAGGGCGAAACTGACTATAATCGCTTTTGGTTTCCGTCCTACGATTCGCCAAACGACTTTGCCACCAGTGAATTAACCGCCACCGTCAAAAAACCGCTTATTGTAATTTCAAACGGCAGACTGCTCGAAACTAAAGACAACAGTGACAATACGCGCACTTTTCATTGGAAAATCGATACACCGCACGCCAATTATTTAACATCTATCGTTGTCGGCGAATATGCCGAATTAAAAGGCGAATATGCTGGAATTCCGGTTTCAAGCTACGTTTTTCCAAACGAATTAAAAGAAGGTGAAGCAACGACGAAGCGTTTGCCGTTAATGGTGAAGTTCTTCTCGGAAAAAACCGGATTGAAATATCCATACGACAAATACGCGCAAACGATGGCGACGGAATTTAGCGGCGGAATGGAGAACATTTCGGCGACGACAATGACTCCGGGTATGATTCACGACGAGCGCGAATTGCTCGACGAGGATTCGGATTCTCTGCAATCGCACGAACTCGCGCATCAATGGTTCGGCGATTATGTAACTTGCCGTGAATGGGGACAAATCTGGCTCAACGAAAGTTTTGCAACTTATTTTCAGGCACTTTGGGACGAAGAATCAAAAGGACACGACGAATTTCTTTATCGGGATGTCCGAAGTAATCAGCAAGCCTATTTAAGTGCGTGGAAACAAGGCAACCGCCGTCCGATTGTTACGCAATATTACACAGATAAAGACGCGATTTTCGACACTTACGCTTATCCGCGCGGCGGTGCAGTTCTGCATATCCTTCGCAAGCATCTCGGCGACGAATTATTTTTCAAGTCTTTAAACCATTACCTGATAACCAACGCCAATAAACCCGTGCAAACCGAACAACTTCGCATCGCTATCGAAGAAGCGACCGGGCAATCAATGGACTGGTTCTTCGATCAATGGCTTTACAAAATGGGACATCCGATCTTTGAAGTTACGAAAAATTATGCTGATGGAAAATTGACTTTGAATGTCAAACAAACGCAAAAGATCGATGTATTAAACGAATATCCGCAAGTTGAATTTTTTCAAACCAAAGTTGACATCGAAATTGACGGCAAGATCGAGCAGGTTTGGATAAAGCCGCAAGCCGAAAATGTTTTTACATTTGATGTTGCAACCGAACCGAAACTCGTTAATTTCGATTACGAAGGAACGCTCATCAAGGAACTGAAATTCGATAAATCGAACGAGGAACTCATTTATCAATTAACCAACGACAAAGACGTTTTAGGTCGCGTTTCGGCACTAAATGAACTCGGTAAACGCTCGAAATCCGATCAAGCAAATATTGCGGACAGAGCAATAATTATGACGGCGATTGATAAAGCGGTTAAAAATGATTCATTTTGGGCAATTCGGCGGGATGCGATTCAATTTATCGGTGCACCGCAGGGAAATCCGAATACCAAAACGGTCAACTTTTCGGAAATGACTAAAACTACTTTGAATAATGCTATAAAAGATAATAATTCGCTGGTTCGGGCGGCGGCGATTTCTGCTTTGGGTTTAGCCAAAGACACAAAATATAGTCCAAATTTTACGGCGGCTTTGAATGATCGTAGCTATGCGGTGATCGATGCCGCCGCGATTGCCCTAGCGCGAACGGGCGACAAAAACGCCTACGATGCGTTGGTCAAATTGACTGACACGGATTCTTGGAGAGATCACATCAGGCTTGCCGGTTTGCAAGGTTTGGCGGTTCTAAACGACAAACGTGTGCTTGATGTAGGCTTTAAATATGCCGATAAATCCAATTCTTCAAGAGTTCGCACGAATGCGTTGGGAATTTTAGCGACAAACGGCAAAGGCGATGCTAGAATTTATCCGCTATTACTTGAAAACTTTAAACAATCGCTGGAAAATAACGCTTTTCAAGGAATTTTCGGAAGTTTGCAAAATATAGTAAAATTAGCCGATCCGCACGGACAGGAAGCATTTGATCTGGCTAAAAACAAATTCAAAGACGATCAGAATTTGCTAGGTTTAATAAATCAAATCGAAGGGCAATTTAAGAAGGCAGTTGAAGTAAAATAATCAGACAATATGTATAAATCCAAATTTATTATTGCAGTCGCCATTTTGCTGTTGATTCATTTGCCGTTTTTTGTAAAACGGCTCAATGCTCAAACCGAATCGCCGAGCCGTCAGGAAATTCTGCGCGGTTCGATTACGCCGGAGCGCGAATGGTGGGACGTTTTGCATTATGGTCTGGCTATTGAGTTTTTTCCGGCAACAAAATCAATCAAAGGATCGAATGAAATTACTTTTAGAGTATTGAAATCCGCCAATAAAATGCAGATTGATCTTCAACCGCCGCTTGCCGTAACTAAAGTCAAGCACGGCACGGAAGATTTGAAATTCGAGCGCGACGGAAATGCTTATTACGTTTATTTTGCAAATAATTTGCCCGCCAATGTCGAAGATAAAATTACGGTTTACTACGAAGGTATTCCTGTTGAGAGCAAAAATCCGCCGTGGAGCGGTGGCGTAACTTGGGGACGCGATGACCTTGGCGATCCGTTTATCGTGACGACCGCGCAGGGAATCGGCGCGAGCATTTGGTGGGCAAATAAGGATCATGGCGCGGACGAACCCGACAATGGAATGAACATTGACGTGACCGTTCCCGAAAATCTGGTCGCTGTTTCAAACGGTCGTTTGAAAAAAACTGCGGAAAATAAACCGGCGAAAACGAAAACTTATTTCTGGGAAGTCAAAAATCCGATCAACAATTACGGCGTGAATGTGAACATCGGAAACTACGTTCACTGGGAAGAAAAATTCAAGGGTTTGGGCGGCGATCTCGATATTCAATATTGGGTTTTGCCTCATCAATTGGAGGCGGCGAAACGGCAATTTAAAGAAGTTCCGCGAATGCTCGAAGCGTTCGAGCATTGGTTCGGGAAATATCCGTGGTATGAAGACGGCTACAAACTAGTCGCCGTTTCCTACGCCGGAATGGAGCATCAAAGTTCGGTCACTTACGGCAATTATTTCCGCAACGGCTATCGCGCCAGAGATTACAGCGGCACGGGAATCGGTTTCAAATTCGATTTCATCATTGTTCACGAATCCGGTCACGAATGGTTCGGCAACAATATTTCGATGAAGGATGCCGCCGATATGTGGATTCACGAAGGTTTTACCAATTACTCGGAAAATCTGTTCGTCGAATACTGGTTCGGCAAAAAAGACGCGCAGGAATATGTCATCGGCAGCCGCAAAAATATCAGAAATGACGCGCCGATCATCGGAACCTACGGCACCAACCGCGAAGGTTCGGGCGATATGTATTCCAAAGGCGGCAATATGCTGCACACGATTCGCCAAGTTATCAACGACGATGAAAAATGGCGTTCAATTTTGCAGGGCTTAAACAAAGATTTTTGGCATCAAACCGTCACGACGGCACAAATTGAAAATTATATTTCACAAAAGTCGGGAATAAACTTCAGCAAAGTTTTCGATCAATACCTGCGAACGACGATGATTCCGGTTTTGCAATACAAAGTTGAAGGTAAAAACGTAAACTATAAATACGACAAAATCGTTCGCGGTTTCGCTATGCCGATTCGCGTAAATGTGAATGGCAAAGAAGTTGTGCTTTCAGTTAATGAAAATTTGCAAACTTTTGCCAACACCGATGAAATTAAAACTTTTGAAATCGATCGAAATTTTTATGTAAATGCGGAAATGTTGAAATAAATGACATTTTTTGTATTAAATGTCATAATGCTTTGTAAATGCCAATTACGAGGTAGTTAAAATATGCAAACAATCGTCAAAACAAAAGTAACCCAAGGCGGCAGAATTGTAATTCCCGCAGAAATGCGAAAACAACTCGGAATTGAAATCGGCGAAGATGTAAATTTAACTTTGGAAGATAATTCGTTGAAAATAATGACGCAAAAAGAATCAATTCGGAAGGCTCAGGCATTATTTAGAAAGTTTGTTCCCGAAGGTATTTCAATCGTTGACGAACTCATCGCCGACCGACGAAAGGAAGCCGAAAATGATTAGTAATGTCTTGGATTCATCGGCAATTTTGGCAGTTCTGAATCAAGAAAAAGGCGCAGAAAAAGCGTTGACATTTTTTCCTGATGCAATCGTCAGCAGTGTCAACGTCGCTGAAGTTTTAACAAAAAGCGTTGAAAACGGTCATTCCAAAGAAACTGCAACCGAAGCCTTTAATTTGCTTCAAATAAAGGCGGTTGATTTCGACTTTGAACAAGCAGTAAAAGCTGCCGAACTTCGACCTTTAACCAAACATTTAGGGTTATCTCTCGGCGACCGAAGTTGTTTGGCTTTGGCAATTTTAAACAATACAACTGCCGTAACAGCCGATAAAGAATGGCAAAAGTTAAGTTTCTGCCAAGTCGAGCTGATCCGATAGCTTTGACTTTTGCCGGTTAAAATGTTGAAATTATTATTCAAACGTGGTGAGTTACGGCAACTTGCGACCACGCCAAAAATCGCTAAAAAGCTAAGAGTTTCAAACTGAATAATTTTTTACGAAAACTCTGCGCTTGGTCGGCGCGGAGTTTTTTTTGACTGATTTATGGACAATAAAATTATAAAAATCTCAACAAATTTAACATCGGAAGATTTGAAGCGTATTGGTTTTAGACAAATCAGAACTAAAATAATTCTACTTGGAAGTATATTATTTATATTCGTTATTTTTTCTGCTTTGGGAATTACTGCAATTTTGCTGTCCAAGAAAAACAATTTTCCGATAACAGCTATTTTTCCAATATTGATTCCAATAGGTATTTTTTCATTTGCTCTGTTTTCTTTGATTTGGCGAGTAACTAAACAGGCTAAAAGTTTGGGAGAAAATATTGAGCAAACGGAATATGTTTTTAATGAACAAGGATTTGAAGTTGAAACAGCATCTTCCTCAGTCAAAACATTATGGTCAAGAGTGTTGAAAGTTGAGGAAACTAAAACTGATTTTCTAATTTTCACACAGAAAAACATCGCCATACCAATTCCAAAACATTTTCTAAATGATAATGAATTACTAGAATTTAAAGAATTATTACACGAAAAATTGGGCAAAAATGCCAGGTTAAAAAATTAATTTATGAGCAGGAATTTTTTAGATTTATTAAAAGAAAAAGTCGTCGTTTTTGAC
>JANMAA010000083.1:0-7751 GCA_031359215.1 Acidobacteriota bacterium
GCTCGACTTGTGGCACCCTTGCTCACGCGCGTATTTCTGCCTCATAGATCAAACTCGAATTTGCTCTAAATCGGCTAAGACTCGAAGATATTGACTTTAACATTCAAATTTGTGGAAGGTAAAAAGGCAAAAGCAACTCAAATGCTTTAGAATTTAGATATGTTTCGTAGAGTTTATTTAGATAATAGCGCAACCACACCGATTGACCGCGAGGTTATTGATTCGATGCTCCCGTTTTTGACCGACAAATTCGGCAATGCTTCGAGCATTCATTTTTTCGGACAGGAAGCACGGGCGGCAATTGATAAATCCCGCCATCAGATTGCTGAGTTAATTAATTCCCGCCAAAATGAAATTGTCTTTACATCCGGCGGCACTGAGTCCAATAATCTGGCGATTCGCGGTTTGATCGAAGCCAACGAGAAATACGGTAAACACATAATTACTTCACAAATCGAACATTCCGCCGTCAAGCAGGTTTGCGAAGATTTGGAAAAACACGGTTATCAAATTACATATTTGCCTGTTTATGAAGACGGCATTATTAGAATTGAAGATTTAATGGATGCAGTTCGGGAAGATACGATTTTGATTTCTATAATGACCGCTAACAATGAAATCGGAACAATCCAACCGGTTGCGGAGATTGGAAAATCAGTCCAGGAATTGCGTAAAAACGGGAAAAAGATTTGGTTTCACACCGACGCAGTTCAGGCAATCGGTAAAATGAATGTTGATGTTGAAGAGATGGGTTGTGATTTACTTTCGATGTCGGCACATAAAATCTACGCGCCAAAAGGTGTCGGTGCGCTTTATGTGCGGCGCGGCATACGGCTTCATTCACAAAATATCGGCGGTCACCAGGAGCGTGAACGGCGCGGCGGCACGGAATCGGTTCCTTTAATCGTCGCTTTTGGTCAGGCATGTGAATCGGCAAAAAAAAATCTGGTTGAAAACATTTTATACTTGAAAAATTTACGCGATAAATTTGAAAATGATGTTGCCGAAAGAATTGAAGAGTTTATCTGCAACGGTAATCGGGAAAATCGTCTGCCGAATATCTCGAACATCTCTTTTCGCCACATCGAAGGCGAAGGATTGCTGATAAATCTCGATATGCAAGGCATCGCCGTTTCGACCGGCTCGGCGTGTTCTTCCGGTTCGCTCGAACCGTCACCCGTAATTCGCGCACTCGGCAAACCCGACGAACTCGCCCGCGCTGCGATTCGGTTTAGTTTCGGCAAGGAAAATACGCCGGAAGATGTCGAATACGTTTTGGAAGTTTTGCCCAAAGCGGTTGAAAATCTGCGTCGTCTTTCACCTTTTTATGCAAACTCTCCTGCAAAATAGTCGCTGTGCTTATTTTCATTTTTATCAGTTCAAACTAAAAACAGCCTTGTTGATTTCTCAACAAGGCTGTTTTTATGCGGGAATTGTGGTCCCGCTTGGGTGTGGACAAACTTTATAATTTAGTCGCCAACTAGAATCCCTGTTTCACAAGGCGAAGCATTAAATATAATTCCCGCCAGTTGTGGCGCACCAGATATAATAATTCCGGTTGCCTCATACCAGTTGGCATTGTCTTCTGTGCATTGTTGGAAATCTGCACCTGAACCAACCACTATAATTCCATCAGCTTTTACTCCGATCGATCCGACAGTTAAGATTATTGCTAAAGTGATCCACGCGAACATATTTTTTAAGTTTTTCATTTTTTTTCTCCTCAAGTTTTTTTTTCAGTTTTGATCAACGCATTTGCTTCGATCTGCTATTTGTAAATACAACAACTGTGCCAAACATTTTATATTTCATTTCATCTCTATAAACCGTTTATATTCTTTGGCTTACAGCAAACAACTGGTATTTACTAGATTTTATCTTTTTTTTTCATTTTTGTATACTAGATTTACAATTCAGAGCTAAATATATATAAAACAACAATTTCCCTATTGATTAGAAAATAGTCAAATAAAATTCTGCTGGTTATTTAATGATTGTTAATATTTCATCAAAATAAAACTAGATTTTTCCTTATCAAAATGCTATATTTTTATTGGAGATGTTCAAGCTACTTTAATTTTTTCTTACCTTTGTCTAGTTTCCCAATTTAGGAATAATAACATTTCCTCCTACTTTTAGAATTGAAGAACTTAGGTTTTTGTGTCTTCGACTTCCGTTTTCTATGAACTCTAAAAATATTTCCCATATTTTTAAAATTGCCGTCATATTGTGCGGTGGCTTTTATTTTTTATTCGCGCTATTTAACATAAAAGCCGACATTATTAGCTTAAACTTTCTTTTATTATTGATTTTAGCCGGTTATGTAGTGCCGCGAATGACATTGAAACTTCCTCATTCTAATTTTTTTGTAAGTTTTTCTGAACCGCTAATTTTTGTTACATTTTTTTTCTTTGGTGGGGAAGCCGCCATAATTCTGGCGACTTTAGAAATGGCGGCAAATTGTTTTTATTTAAAATCCACTGGTGTTACTTTTAAAGTACTAACACTTCCTTTCAATGTATTTAACGCGGCACTTTCTACAACTCTCGCTTTTACTGTATGGTCATTACTCATAGGCTCAATCAGTTTTTCTCAACAACCTCTTAGCACTCGTGATTTGATTTTAAGCCTAGGAATCTTGGCACTTGCTCAATTTTTATCTTCTTCAATTTTTGCTGCAATCAATCATTCACTATTACATCAAGCTAGTCTTTGGCAAACATGGAAAAGAGAATGTTTTTCGAGTTCAATGACACAGATAATCGGTGCCGGGATTGCCGGAATTATTTATAAATTATTAAGTTCCGCTGACCTATTATCAACAACTGTAGCCTTTTCCGTTTTTGTTTTTGCTTACATTTATTATCGGCAATCTATCAACGAGATCAATGCCGCGATGAAAAAAGCCGAGCAATCCGAACGTGAGAAGGCTGCTGTTGAAAGAGTTAGAGCAGAACAGGCGGAAAAACACATCGTCGAATTGAATAAGCTACTTGAAAATGAGGAAAAAATTAATGAAGCTTTGCAAAAAAGCAGAGATGCTTTGGAATATTCAGCTTATCACGATTTTTTGACAGACTTACCCAATCGTTTATATTTAATCGAGCGTTTAAGGCTTTTGATCGAAATTCAAATAGATATTTCCCATAAATATTATGTGATGTTTTTGGATTTAAATCACTTTAAATACATCAATGACAGTCTCGGTCATACCATTGGCGACCGTGTATTAATATTTATCGGCAAGTGTCTGGTTCGGATTTTGCGCGAAGAAGATACGGTTGCCCGTCTCGGTGGAGACGAGTTTGCCATAATTCTTAACGATCTCGATTCAATCGAAGAAGCGGAACAAATTGCCAAAAAAATTCACGAAAAACTCACACGTCCTTTACGGCTTCAAAATCATTTAATTTTTACCGACCTCAATATTGGCGTAACTCCTATCGATGCAGAGCATAAAAAACCCGAACAAATCTTGCGTGATGCCAACATTGCTATGCATCACGCCAAACAAAAAGGCTCCGGTGTAGCGATTTTTACTAAAGAACTGCGGGGAATTTATCTCGATAAAATTAAACTTCAAACCGATTTGAGGTTTGCAATTGAACGTAAAGAACTTTCAATGCACTATCAACCGATTATCTCCTTAAAAGAAGGTGAGTTGATCGGGTTCGAGGCACTTCTGCGCTGGAATCATTCTGAACACGGATTTGTTTCTCCTGCCAAATTTATTCCAATCGCCGAGGAATCCGGCTTGATAATTCCAATCACAAATTGGATTCTTCGCCAAACTACAAAACAATTAACAAATTGGCAGAAACTTCCGAATTTAGCACACCTAATTGTCAGTGTTAACATATCCGGCAAACACCTTGCCGGAAAGAGTTTGGTAAATGATGTCAATAAGGCACTTTTAATTTCTAAACTTTCACCATCTACTCTTAAACTCGAAATGACAGAGAGCGTTGCCATGGAAAATGCCGAACATTCTATCGAAACCTTAAATCAATTAAAACAACTCGGCGTTCAACTTAGTATTGACGATTTCGGAACAGGCTATTCATCATTAAATTATCTTCACAGGTTGCCTTTCGATACGCTTAAAATCGACCGCTCTTTTGTCAGTGCTACCGGAGAGACGGGTGAAAATGCAGAAATTTTGCAAACTGTTATGTCCCTCGCAATGAATCTTAAAATGCGTGTCATTGCTGAAGGCATCGAAACAGAAGCTCAATTATCACTTTTGCAAAACTTGGGTTGCCATTACGGGCAGGGATATTTAATGTCAAAACCTTTGCCGGTAAATGAAATTGAAAAATTACTCGGTACAAAAAGAAACTGGCTGCCCGTTTCAAATCAAACTTTTATCACACCCACTGCCATCTCTAATACTAAAAATTTGCAAGTTTTTAATTAGTTCTGCATATTTGGATTTACATTGGAAACAAAATATAATCATTTTAAATTTTACAAAAGGTGAATAAAAAATGATTTCAAAGATGTTGCTTGTATTCCTGTTTTTTATGTTTTTTTCTGTGAATTCTTTATCGCAATCAAAGTTTGTTTATCCTCAAACCAAAAAAATTGACCAGATTGACGATTACCATGGAATTAAAATTTCCGATCCGTATCGTTGGTTGGAAGACGATAATTCCAGCGAAACAAAAGCTTGGGTTGAAGAACAAAATAAAATAACTTTTGCTTATCTTAATCAAATTCCTCAACGCTCAAAAATAAAGAAACGCTTAACCGAACTTTGGAATTACGAAAAATATTCCGCGCCTTTCAAAGTCGGCAGCAAATATTTCTATTACAAAAACGACGGTCTGCAGAATCAATCGGTTCTGTATATAGCCGATTCGATTTCCGATAATGGTCGCGTTTTTTTTGATCCGAACAAACTTTCAACCGACGGCATTGTTGCGCTTTCGGGCATTTCCTTCACCGACGACGGGAAATTTATGGCTTACGGTTTGGCGACGGCAGGTTCGGATCGAACTGAATGGCGTGTGCGCGATGTTGCTACTGAAAAGGATTTGACTGACACTCTTCGTCCAAATCGGCAAGGCGGAGTTTCTTGGATGAAGGATAATTCGGGTTTCTTTTACAGCCGTTTCCCCGAAGCCGGAAAAGGCATCGAACTCCGCGATTTGAACTTCAATCAAAAACTCTATTTTCACCAATTAGACACACCGCAAACCGAAGATGTTCTGATATACGAACGTCCCGACAACAAGGAGTATTTTGTTAGCGGTTCTGTAACCGAAGACGGCAATTACCTGATAATTTATGTCGGCAAAGGAACTTCGCCGCAAAATATGGTTTTCTACAAGAGTTTGAAGGATTTCAATCCGAAAACCGGTTTGAGCGATAATTATAATTACGGAATTGACATTAAAGGCAACGATGAAAAGGCGATGACGACAAAACGCAACGCGCAGATTCATCCATTAATAATGGAACTCCGTGCCAACTACACTTTTCTCGGCAATGACGGCAGAACCTTTTATTTTTTAACCGACGACAAAGCATCACGTGGAAAAATCGTCATCGCCGACACGATGTCGAAATTGGGGAAATGGAGCGACCTCATTCCCGAATCGGCAGAAACTCTGCAAAGCGTTGACTTTATTAATAATCAGTTTGTCCTAAATTATCTGAAAGACGCTTATACTCAAATCAAGATTCACGACATCAAGGGAAAATTTGTTCGTGAAGTGAAAATGCCCGGAATCGGTTCGGCGAACGGTTTTGGCGGGAAACGCTTCGACACGGAAACTTTTTACAACTATTCGAGCTACAATGCCCCGCCGACGATTTACCGTTACGATATGAAAACGGGTAAAAGTGAACTTTTCCGCGAATCGAAAGTTGCTTTTGATCCGTCAAATTACGAAGTCAAACAAATTTTCTACAACAGCAAAGACGGCACGAAAGTTCCGATGTTTATTGTTCACAAAAAAGGCATCAAACTCGATGGCAACAACCCGACTTTGCTTTACGGTTACGGCGGTTTCAATATTTCGCAAACGCCTGCATTTTCAGTTTCCCGAATTGTTTGGATGGAAATGGGCGGTGTTTTTGCTGTTGCTAATCTGCGCGGAGGCGCGGAATATGGTGAAACCTGGCACGAAGCCGGCACAAAATTAAAGAAGCAAAACGTCTTTGACGATTTCATCGCGGCGGCTGAATTTTTGATCGAAGACAAAATTACAAGTCCGAAAAAACTTGCGATTCAAGGCGGTTCAAACGGCGGATTACTTGTCGGCGCAGTTTTGAATCAACGTCCCGATTTGTTCGGTGCGGCACTTCCGGCAGTTGGTGTGATGGATATGTTGCGTTTTCAAAAATTCACCATCGGTTGGGCGTGGACTTCCGATTACGGTTCATCAGAAAACGCCGACGAATTCAAAGCGATCTACGCTTATTCTCCATTGCACAACATCAAAACGGGAACAAAATATCCGGCAGTTTTAGTTACGACGGCTGACCATGACGACCGCGTTGTTCCGGCACACAGTTTCAAATACGCGGCAACTTTGCAACAAGCGCAAGGCGGCGATGCACCTGTTTTGATACGCATCGAAACCAAAGCCGGGCACGGTGCCGGCAAACCTACGGCAAAAGTTATCGAAGAGCAATCCGATATTTATGGGTTTTTAATGAAAAATTTGGGAATGCAATAAATATGACAGATGGAACTAAAAAAGGCAGAATGGTAATCTGCCTTTTTTAGTTTAACAGCCGCCTAATTCAAAGCGGACTTTACTCTCCGCCACCTTTTTGCCATCGCGCAATTTTTTAAGACGACCCTTTAAATCGACACTTTCGGTAAATTCATAGCCGTAATCAGTTGTGTGTTTTATCTCCTCTTTAACAAACACACCAATAAATTCATAACTAATACCTTTCTTTATCTCAGTTACAAATGCAATTTGTTTACTAGCAATATTTATGCGAACAAATTTAAATTCCTTTTTGGTAAATATAGAACCTTCCGGCGGAATTGCTGTGTCATTATAATCATTTTCCGGTGTGCCTTTTTCATAATCATTGGTTGTAATGCTCAAAGAGTCTAAATCCTTAAATCCCTTGGGCAAATCCCCGATGATGTAATAATCACCTTCCCCATCAAATTCATATTCGCTTTCTTTCTCCGAATCATCTGTTTTTTCCATCATTGATGTTATGGAAGTTTCCGCTTGTTCGATCTTTCGTGGCGGATAAATGATGTCATCTACCGTTAATTGTCCAACCTTTGCAGGTTCGACCAGTTCTGTTTTTTGCACTCCGGCTGATAAAAAAGATTGAAAATATCGCCCGACACTAAAAATGTTGATCCCGAAAACAAATGTCAAAACCGCAACCGCTATCCATAATAAATAAACTTTGATCTTCATTATATTGTCCTTCCTTAAATTTTATTGAACGGCAAAACTGATGTTGACGACCGCCGTTACATCCTTGTCAATCGTTGAAGTGTCATTGATGCCGGCATCGGAAACTTCCGTCGAATTCGCCGCTGTTATCTGCATCACGCCCATTCGTGCCGAGCGCACCGTGCCGATTTTATTTCCTGTGCTGGCGGCAATTCGTTCGGCACGAAGTTTGGCATCGTTTGCCGCTTCGCCGAGCATTTCTATCTTTAAACCGCCGAGTTCGGTGTAAAAAAACCTCGGCGGACTGGATTCGAGCAAGATTCCTTGATTGATAAGTTCGGTCGCTTCACGCGCAACCAGCGCGATGCGGTC
>JANMAA010000227.1:0-8235 GCA_031359215.1 Acidobacteriota bacterium
CGCAATTGAGTGATGAAAGCCATTGCCGCCTGTTGGATCTCTGCGATTTTAAACGTCGCGGAATAGCTCATATCTAAAACCAATGCGACGGTAAAAGGCTGTTGTTCGTTAGAAAAGTATGTAATTTCCTGCGGCGCGTTATCTTCAAAAACCTGAAAATCGTCCTTCGTCAATCCGCCGATAAATCTACCCCGACGATCTGAGATTTTTACGGGAATGGTTACGAGTTCCGTATTTACCCGCAGAACCTCATCGTCGGTTTGTGCGGGTGCATCCTGCTCGATTACGGTTTCACTTGCCTTATTATTAGCAGGCGTTGGAGTCGGGCTTGGAGATACTTGCGGCGGGCGTTTATTGGCTTTTTGATTGTCATTCTCCGAAGGATTACGACGCGATTGAGCAAAACCGAAAGTAAAACTAAAACCGATAAGTAAAGCGGCTAAGATAAAAGCATTTTTTTTCATTTCTGCACCTCGATTTTTGAGAGTTTGATGCTGTGCATATTGAAAAAAGATGCTGTGCGAAAAAGATTTACTTTTGACTTCTACGAATTTGAATGTGGAAGCAATTCGTAGTTTCCCATTTCGCGGTTATACGCATCGAGCGCACCGACCGAATCCGAAGTAGCATCGAGCATTTGTTTGGTCATCGCAATCGAATCGGATAATTGCTCAAAATCCAGCAGGGAGAATTTTTCGGGCGTGGACATCGTAACGATTTCGTCATTCAGATAACCGAAGAAATTTTCGATTGACTGCAACTGTCCTTCGACGAGTTTAACGCTTCGTTCGAGTTCGTCAAACGAGGCTAAACGGCGTTTCAGGATTTCGACATTCGTTTGCTGGATGCGCCTTGTTTTTTCGTCTTCGGCACTTTCAGCGGCGCGAAAAGCCTGACTTAATTGGTTGTGAACGGCTTGCCGGTTAATCGATTTCAAATGCTGTTTGCGGCGGCGGTAAATGTCCAATAAATCAACAAAATCTTCCCAGCGTTGGTCAAGTGTCCGCAGATTTGTCGGTAATTCCCGTGCGCCGGTAAACTTGTGATAGTTTTCCTGAATTTTGTCTTTCTGCCAACGCAGATATTCAACCGCTTCACGCTCACGCGGCGTGAACGATTTGACCATTTTTTCACGGTTCGATTTATTCAAAGCACGCAAGCGATCTTTTTCGCGCCGATTGACAAGTTGCCGGTATGACGGCAGATTCGGCACGACCAGAATATAAATAATCTCAAAAATCAATGCGATCAACAACGGGATTACGCTTTGTGTATAAGCCGCCGCCACCGCAAAACCCGCCAAACCCCAAAAATTAACCGGCTCTTTTATAGCTTCTTTGGCGTAAGATGAATTGAATTTACTAATTTCCTGTTGATATTTTGCTAAATCTGCCATAACTGAATAAATAGATGCTAATTTTGCCGTTTGAGTTTCGCTAAATTCACTTTTTAATCGTTCGATTTCTGATTCGAGAGTTTCATCTTTCGTTGCTTACGCCTTAGATTTTTGGGATATAAATTCTTCCGCCGTTTCTTTTACAGTGCAAAACACAGCATTAAAACTTATTTTTGTTCATTAGCTTCATTGAGCAATACCTGATCGAGCATATCGGCTTCATCTGTTCCTTGCGAAGCGGCGGAAATCTGTTTGCCGGCATTGTTTGCTCCGCTTCCGAGTAAGCCCATATTTTGTTTATATTCGAGCAATTTGTCTTGCAGTTGAATGTCCATTGCTTCGCGTTCGATGTCCTGCATTTGCGTATCAACCGAACTCGAACCGAGTTGGAGTTTGGCTTCGGCGGCGGCAACGCGGCGGTCGATTTTTTCGCGCATTTCATTGAACGTCGAAGCATCGTCGCCGATGTCGAAGGTCTCCATCGTTTGCGCGAGTTGCTCTTGCAATTTTGCCTGTTTTGATGCGCTGATAAGTTGCATCGCTTCGGCGGTGCGCTTCTTCATATTCAAAACGTAATTATCGCGTGCTTTTAAGGCTTGTTTCGAGGCATTGGAAGCGTGATCACTTTGCGCCTTGGTTCTTTCCAAATCAAGTTGGGCTTGTTGCAATTTACCGATATAAGCCGTCGCAATATCGTCGCGCCCCATTTTAACCGACGCTTTGATTTTCGAATCGAGATCAACAACTTGGGATTCGAGATTTTCCCTGTTCTTTATCAAAAGCCGTTCGGTTGCCATCACCTGCGCCACCGAATTATTGAGTTCCGGCACACGGTCGCGCATATCACGGATGGTTTGCTGCAAAACCATTTCCGGGTTTTCTACTTTATCTAACGCCGCCCCTGTTCCGGCACGAAACAATCTTTTTATTCTCGCCCACAGTCCCATTTTTCTTATCTGCTCCTCAAAAATTTGTATATAAAAGAACTTACGACACAACTCTACGATTGTAAATTCCACAAAGTTGCAAAATCCGATTTAATTATAGCAAGAAAAAAGCGCAAGCAGAAATAAATAGTTATAATTTTGCGAAAACCAAATCATATTTGATTCGGGCATCAATTTTGCCGCTCAACTCACTCGGAAGTTGCTCTGATTCCCAAATTTTTCATTCGCCGGTAGAGATGACTTCGGTCAACTCCCATGGCTTCTGCCGCCTTTGAAACATTACCGTCGGATTCGGCAAGTTTATGAAGAATAAATTCGCGTTGATAAGCGTCGTTCGCTTCTTTGAACGACGGGAAGCGGAATAAGGACGCGGGCGTTTCGGTTTTTTGGCTTATGTTGGGTAAATCGTCCGCCGCAACCTTTTGTTTGCCGTGCATAATTACAACGCGCTCGATAGTATTGCGGAGTTCGCGCACATTTCCCAACCAGGCATTATTTTGCAGACGCTCTATTGCATCGGTCGAAAATATTTTCGGCTTTTTGCCGTAATCGGCAGAGAATTTGCGGTTGAAATGTTCGACCAGCAAGGGAACATCTTCGAGGCGTTCACGAAGCGGCGGAATCTGAAACGGGATAACATTCAGACGATAAAACAAATCGGCGCGAAAATTTCCGTTTTCGATCAGTTCATCTAACGGTTTGTTGGTCGCGGAAATCACTCGAACATCGACTTTGACGGGCGTATTGCTTCCGACCGGCTCAAACCTCTGTTCTTCCAAAACACGCAGCATTTTCGCCTGCACACGCGAAGACATATCGCCAATTTCGTCCAAAAAAAGCGTTGCTCCGTCAGCTAATTCAAACTTCCCTTTTTTCGCCGCGACTGCACCCGAAAACGCGCCTTTTGAATGCCCGAAAAGTTCCGATTCGACTAATTCTTCGGGAATCGCGGCGGAATTTATCTCGATAAACGGCGCGGATTTTCTCTTCGATTGGGCGTGAATCGCTCTGGCGACGAGTTCTTTGCCCGTGCCTGATTCGCCCGAAATCAAAACTCTCCCGTCTGTCGGCGCGACGATGGCGATCTGTTTTCGTAAAGCCCGCATCGCTACCGACGTGCCGATCATTTCACATTCTTGACCGAGTTGTTCGGCAAGATTAGCATTAACGCGTTCGAGTTCTTTTTGCTTGATCGCGTTTCTGACCGTCAGAACTGTTTTTTCGATGGAAAGAGGTTTTTCGATAAAATCAAACGCGCCGAGTTTTGTGGCATTGACCGCCGTTTCGATATTGCCGTGCCCCGAAATCATTACGACGGAAGAATCGTTGCCGCTTCCACGCAATCTTTTCAGGGTTTCCAAACCATCAATTTTCGGCAGCCAAATATCGAGCAAAATGCACCCAAAATTTTTCGTTTCGACCGAACTCAAACACGCTTCCCCCGAATCAGCCGTTTCGACTTCAAAACCCTCGTCCTCTAAAACCGCACGCAAAGTTTCACGGATTCCGCGTTCATCGTCAACGATTAAAATTGAATTTATCATTTCAAAAACTATAATTTATCACAATCATTTTGAAGCATCCTGCCCTGCCTGTAAAACCAGCCGATATGGAAAATGTCTTGTCACGGAAAGTTTTTTGAGATGCGCTTGAAGACCGAGTTTTTCGAGTTCCGACGGTTTGAAACTTCGCAAAATGGAAAGCGCACCATCCTGACGAACAAGCGGACTGTGCAAAAAGATTTTACCGACAGTCGTGTAAAAATAATAAGCAACGCGGTGGCGGTGAAGGTCGATGACAAAGATTTTACGACGTGAAACCCGCGCCATTTCATTTAAGATTTGAATAACATTTTCATCTAAAAAATGATGTGTAAAAAGCGAACAAATCGCATAATCAAAAGAATTATCTTCAAACGGGAGATTTAAGGCATCGCCGCGAACCGCGCAAATTTCCTTAAAGTTTTTCGATTCTTCTAATATTGCGGCAGCCGAACGCGCATTTAATTCCAAACCCGATAAAGTGGCTTTTCTGTTTTGTTTCCGGGCAAATTCGGCAATTGTGCGAAGCAGTTCGCCCGAACCTGCGCCAACGTCCACAACTGAAAAAGACTTGTGATTTTCGCGTTCGATTTCGCGTAAAAGAGTTTTTTGAAGTGCCCAATTATCACCCGCATACCGATTGACAAGGCTGATCTCACGCAGAAATTGTTCGTATTCTTCCGGCGTATAATCGCCCGTATCTATTCGTTCGAGTTTATTGCTTCGTATTTTGAACACTAAACAGGATAAGCCCAAAACCGTATCAAACGTCAAGCGGACTTTTGACGAATGATTTGTTTTTCAAAACGTGCGTGTAAATTTGAGTTGTCCGCACGTCTTTGTGTCCGAGAAGTTCTTGAACGGTGCGAATATCGTATTGATTTTCGAGCAAGTGGGTGGCAAAACTGTGGCGAAAAGTGTGGCAACTTCCGTGTTTGTCAATGCCGAGTTTTCCGACTTTCTTTTTAACCGCTTCCTGAATCGTGCTTTCAGCGGTATGATGACGGCGCAATTTGCCGTCTTCGCGGTTCGGTGAAATTTTAGTTGAAGGAAAAACGTATTGCCACGCAAATTTTTTGTCCGCATCAGGATATTTTCGGGCAAGCGCAAACGGCAGGAAAACTTCGCCGAAACCTTTGGCTAAATCCGCGTCGTGCAATAATTTGACCCGTTCGATTTGGATTTGTAAATGCGCGGCTAACGAAGTCGGCAGCATTGTTACCCGGTCTTTCGCGCCTTTGCCGTCGCGCACCGTAATTTGCATCAATTCAAAATCAATGTCTTTAACCCGCAAACGCAGAACTTCGGTCAAACGCATTCCGCTCCCGTAAAGCAAACTGACAATCAGATGAGTTGTTCCTTCGAGTTCGGCAATGATTGATTTAGCTTCCGTCGGCGTAAAAACGGCGGGCAGATGCTTCGGCTTTTTGGCACGCAATACGCCGTCAATCAGCGGCAGATTGATCTCCAAAACCTGTTTATAAAGAAACAAAATCGCATTGAAAGCGACATTTTGAGTCGAAGCCGCGACGTTTTTCTCAACCGCTAAATGTGTCAGATATTGCCGAATCTCGTCCACTCCCATATCTTTCGGATGTCGTTTATCGTGAAACAAAATAAACTCCCGGATATATGAAACGTAAGCGCGTTCGGTTTTATGACTCAGATGCCGCAGACGCATCAAGTTTCGCACCTGGTCAAGTAATTTCGGCTTTTGCATAAGTTGGATTTTCGGGGGGAAATAAGGCTTGATAATACACCCAATTTGCCTTATTATCAACGGCATAGAAATTTGAAAAGATTTGATAATAAACGAATTATCAAGTCCAATTAGAAAAATGCCGTTGATAACACGCTGAAATAAAAGTATTATCAACGGTGCTGGTGTTAATCAATAGTTATATTTACTTTTGTAGCGCAGGTGAATTAGAAAGCTATGTTTGTAATATGTTTTATGTGAAAAGACTTCTTTGCATTTATTTTATTTTACTTTGGACATTTTGTGCGCTTTCGGTTTCGGCGCAAAATGGGAAAAAGGTCATTGCAAACGCCGCCGATTTGCCGGAGTTTAGTTATGCCGTGCCGGAAAATTTCGGCGATTTGCTGACTTCCGATGCAGTATATCAGCCGTTTGCGGCACAAGTTCGCGCCGACGCGGAGACGATTTTGCGTGAGTATGATGTGCAGGACAAAACGGAACTGCGGCGTTTGAAAACGATTTTGGCGTATTTGGATTTTGAGGAAAACAAACTCGACGCGGCGCGAGAGCGCATCAAGCAAGTCCGCGAACTCGAAACGCCCGCCGAAAAATTCAGAAACGGCGATTTAATCGTGATGGAAGCGATGCTGAAAGCCTTTGATGTGTCGGGCGAAAAATCGGGCGCGAAGTTTCAGATGGCGTTTCGGCGAATTTTCAATGAGTCGGTCAATGCTTTGCCGGATGATTTACGCGCCGGAGTCGGCGGCGAGAGAGATTTTTTCGACGATTTGAAAACGGATTTTCTGGTTAGCGGTCTAACGGCAAATCTTGCCGGACTTGTCAAAGAAAACAGCAAAATCACGCGCAAAGAGATTTCGCAAATCGTTACCTCGCCTTTCGCTATAAAATTTACTATTCCTCTCAAAGACGACATCAGGCAAACTTACCAGTCTTTTTTGAACTCGCGCAAACCCGTCAATATCTGGGAAAATCGTGAAGTCGTTCTGACGAACAAACAAAAATTAACGCCCGTTCTCATCGGCGTTTGGGACAGCGGTGTAGACAGCAAAGTTTTTCCGAATCAAATGTTCGTCAACAAACGCGAGAAATTGAACGGCAAGGACGACGACGGCAACGGATTTGTTGACGACATTCACGGCATCGCGTTTAACTCGGAGATGAAATATACGACGGACGAAACTTCTCCGCTCGATGCGGCGAATGTCAACGAATATCCTGAATTCGTCCGGGAGGCGAACCTCGATGCCGACATTTCGGACGGCATCGAAACAGCGCAAACATTAGCCTATCAAGCAAAAATGACGGCTTTGCGGGCGGATGAGAAGGCTTCGGAAACGTATCGTCTGCGGTGGGACTTAATCAGAAAACAATTTATGCACGGCACGCAGGTCGCCAGCGTCATTGCCAAAGGCAATCCGGCGGCGCGGCTCGTCAATGCGCGAGTAACTTTCCGCGACGCGACGGGCAATCATCCGCTGCCGACCGAAGAATTGTTGCGCCGCACCGCCGATGCTTACAAACAAACGATTGCATATTTCAAAAGTCGCAAGGTGCGCGTCGTCAATATGAGTTGGCAGGATAACCCGCAAGATTTCGTTGACGTTTTAAAATTTTACAAAATCGGCGCAAGCGACGACGAGCGGAAACAAACGGCGCGAAAACTTTTCACGATTGAGCGCGACGCGCTCTTTAAGGCGATGAAAAACGCGCCGGATATTTTATTCGTCGTCAACGCGGGCAATGCCGCCGCAGATGTCGAAGCGACCGAAACAATTCCGGCTGGTTTCGATTTGCCGAACGTATTAACCGTCGGCGCAGTTGACGCAAACGGCGCGAAAGCGGCATTCACCAATACGGGCAAAACCGTGACGATCTACGGCTTCGGCGTGAACGTCCCGATGCTCGCGCCGAAAGGACTCGCCGTCCGCGCCGACGGCACTTCATTCGCCGCGCCGCAAGTCGCCGGACTCGCCGCCAAACTGCTTGCGCTCAATCCGAAATTATCCGTCGCCGAAACCGTCCGGCTGATTCGGCAAGGCGCGGACACCAGAGCAGACGAGAAAGTGAAGTTGATTAACCCGAAAAAGAGCGTCGAATTGCTGTTGGCGCGTTAACCCTAAAGGGTAAATATAACAATTCAGCTATGAAAGAAGCAGTCAAGCACGAACTTCCACTTGCCTGCCGAATCTGCTGACTGCGGCGGGCTAAATGTTGATATTCGCCGGAGGGCGTTTCAAGTTTGCTCTGGAAAGAATGTTGAATTAAACGAGCAGTGTCGCCGATGATGCCTTATTTGCAGTGACCTGTTTCAAAGTTGAACTAGTTTCACTGTCCCAGTCAGCTATTGGAGACTTACCTTTTTGACAGGCAGCCTATGGTCGTATCGGGTAGTGGCATTGAATGACGGTCGCCTAACCAATGGACGGAACTCGAATCTTGAAATACAAGTTTCGGCTCATGAATGCGTGTTTCGAGACTGACCGTCACCCGCCAAGCATTCACCTTTTTAGCGACAAATGGTTTATCAAACGGTTCTTTATCAAATAAACAAAACGCTCCGGGGCGTGATTATTTTACGCCGATGATGGCTTAATTTCAACGGAAGATAAAAGCCCGTCTTTCATCCTACCA